>JANJVX010000287.1 GCA_024709845.1 Burkholderiaceae bacterium
AGACTGGGTCGTGCCCAGCAGACCGGCAACGGTTGTCGGGATAGGCGGTGCATGGGGATTGGGGGCCGGGTGAGCCGGGGGCGGGGGGCTGGGGTCATCTCCGTTGCGCGGAATCGGGTTGGGGGTGCGCACGCGCAGCGGGTTCATGCGATCACGTGCGACCGCCAGATCCTGGTCCAGCGGCGCAGTGGCAACCCCCGCCGCCGCCGGCGCCCGGTACACCCCATAGCGCAAGCCCCCGGCCTCCGGCCTGGGCAAGGCCAGGGACCGCCAGGGCAGAAAGCCTACCTGGCGCGTCGCTGCGCAATCCTCCACACCCAGCGTGTCTGCCGCCGGACAAGGAAGGCGATAGTTGGCGTGCAGGAAACCCACCACGGCATCGCGCGACTGCTGCTGTGCATCGGTCTGCACCGCCGTCACGCGGTGCCGCTCGGACAGTTGCCAGAAGATCACGGCACCCGGCAGGATCAAGCCCAGAGCCAGCAGCACCATGGACAGCTCCACCAGGGTGAACCCACTCATGCGGTGTTTCATGGATTGAGCCCCTTCTGGTCCAGCAGCACCGCCGCGTTCAGGGACCGCGTGAACGTTTCATACAGGTGCACGACATAGGCGCGGACCGCAGCCTCCTTGTCGATGGAGTCCTGCAGCGCCTCCTGGGCCGACACCAGATCTGCCGCCGCCAAACCGACCTCGACCGCCGCAATGACCACATTCGCTGCGGCCAGGGCAATGCCGAAGATCGTGATGCCTTCGGTGTTGGACGCGGAGGCTACCGCCAGTGCCGCGCTGCCCACGGCCAGCGCCATGTTCACCGCCGCCAGTGCAACACCAGACTCGGCACCCGCCACCGCCGACTCTGCCTGTTCGATGTCAAACACCCGCAGAGACCAGTACTCCTGCACCACGCGCGCGTTGTCATAGGCGGTGTAGGCCGCCTGACCCGCTGCCTGCATGCCCCCCAGGCGCGCAGCACAGCCAATGCGGGCCGACAGGTCGGCAGGGCCCATCGCCACCGCAATGTCGTCATAGTCGAAGGCCTGGGGCCGGCCCGGAAAGTCGAACCGCCAGCCGCCCACGCCTCCCGCAACATTGCTGCCTTCAAAGATGCTGTTGATACCCGGGTGCACCAGCACAAACGCCACCGGAATGCTGGCCGTGAGATTGCCCGCCTCAAGCACACCAGCGGCCGTGGGCTGGGCCGCAAACCGGCGCAGAGTGCGGCACCAGTCCAGGCCATTGACCTGCGTGCGCCGACTGGTGGCTGTCGTGATGGCTGCCGTGACCCCGGCGGCCGCAGTGTTGACTGTCGCATCGGTGGCCCGCGCCAGCACGGGAATGCCGGGGCTGAAGTCGATGTTCAGGTCGGGCGAGACCGATGCGGGGGGAAGCGCAGCGAGGTCCAGCCCCACCCCGCCCCGGTTCACGCCATAGTGCAGTTGCCCAAACCGGCTGCTCAGGCCCAACGTACGCCAGGGAAAATGCACGGCCGTGGCATTACCGCAATTCTCATTGCCATTGGTGTCTGCAGCAGCACAGGGCAGGCGATGCCGGGCCAGCACAAACCCCTCTACCGCCGCCTGTGCATCCGCCAACTGGCTCACGATGGCGGGCCGTTGCAGCGGCTCCCGCGTGGATGCCACCCAGCGCCACGTCAGGATGCCGATGACACCCACAATGGCCATCACCACCCCCAACTCCACCAGGGAAAAACCGGCCTGGCGGCGATGCGTGAAGCCTTGGATCTTCATCGTGTGCCTCCCTTGCGGTCGACATCGATCAAAATGGCTTCGGCCTGAGCGGGCGTCATGGGGATCACTGCGGAACCGGTGACATTGCAGGCAGCCGGATTGTTCACCATCTCCTGGATCTGATTCAACTGGTTCTGGGCGTTGGTTTCCCGCGTCTGTGCCGCAACGAGTTTGGCATTCAACGCATCCAGCTCTTTCTGAATCTTGACGGGCATGAGGTATTTCGCATCGACGCTGGGGGTGCTGCTCGCCGAACTGCCCACCAGATCATCCAGCGCACTCTGGAACGCACCGAGAATATTGGTGTCGCCCGAAACACACCCGGTGGTGCAACGGTGGCCGATGACCGATCCGCTGGCGTTATAGATGGCATAGCGCCCGGCTCCGTTGACCAGGTTGGCATAGGCCGTCTGATAGCTGGTCTGCGCCGTGCTGAGTGTCAGCACGGCCGCGTTGTAGGTAGCCGTGGCTGTGTCCAGGACGCCTTGCGCTGTGGCCAGCGACGCGACGGCTTTGTCCCGGGCGCTCGTGAGCAAAGCGGGGTTTTCGGCCATTCTCAGCTCTGCTGCCTTGCCTGCGCGCTGATTCTCCAGGTCGGTCTTGTTGGGAGGATTGGTGGCAATCTGCGCATCCAGAACATCGATCTCGTTGTTCAGGCGCGTAATCGTGCCAGGGAGATCGGCCAGCATGCCGTTGTACTTGGCGACCTCTGCGGACCACAAGTCTCTCTCTCGCGTCGCCTGGGTCACGCGCGACTGGGCTACATCACGGCTATAGGACGCCTCCCCCCAGTTCCCCGTGGCCGTGAGCAGCGGATCCACCAGACCGTCGATCTGCGAAGAGGCTCCCGGACCGCG
>JANJVX010000221.1 GCA_024709845.1 Burkholderiaceae bacterium
AGGTCATCACCGTGCGCACCACCGGCTTTGACGCCGCCGCCACCGGTGGCAGCGCCGCCGTGGAAACCGTGGCTGCCGCCGCCGCCAGCGGCAAGAGTAGCTTCGTGGGCCGCGAAGTGACCAAGAGCGACCGCCCCGAACTGACCGCCGCCAAGATCATCGTCTCCGGTGGCCGCGCCCTGGGCAGCGCCGAGAAGTTCAATGAAGTGATGACCCCGCTGGCCGACAAGCTGGGCGCGGCCATCGGCGCATCGCGCGCAGCGGTCGATGCGGGCTACGCCCCCAACGACCTGCAGGTCGGCCAGACCGGCAAGATCGTCGCGCCGCAGCTGTACATCGCCGCCGGCATCTCGGGCGCCATCCAGCACCTGGCCGGCATGAAGGACTCCAAGGTGATCGTGGCGATCAACAAGGACCCCGAGGCGCCGATCTTCTCGGTGGCCGACTACGGCCTGGAGGCGGACCTGTTCACGGCCGTGCCGGAACTGGTCAAGGCCCTGTAAAGCACTTTCGAGCGCGAAAAGGCATCGCTTGCGATGCCTTTTTTTTGACTTTTGCATCCCCCGGAGAACCCCATGAGCTACACCGCCCCCGTCAAGGACATGCTGTTCAACATGCAGCACCTGGCCAACATCGAACAGGTTGCACAGATTCCAGGCTTTGAAGACGCAGGCCTGGACACCGCCGCAGCGGTACTTGAAGAGTGCGCCAAGTTCACCGAGGGCGTGCTGGCTCCGCTGAACTTCGAAGGCGACAAGAATCCCTCGTTCTGGAAGGACGGCGTGGTCACGGCCACCCCGGGTTTCAAGGAGGCCTTCCGCCAGCTCACCGAGGGCGGCTGGCAGGGCCTGCAGCACCCGGCGGACTTCGGTGGCCAGGGCCTGCCCAAGACCATTGGCGCGGCCTGCATGGAAATGCTCAACAGCTCCAACATGAGCTTCGCGCTCTGCCCGCTGCTGACCGATGGCGCCATCGAGGCGCTGCTGACGGCCGGCAGTGACGAGCTCAAGGCCATCTACCTTGAGAAACTGATTTCCGGCCAGTGGACCGGCACCATGAACCTGACCGAGCCGCAAGCCGGATCCGACCTGGCGCTGGTGCGCACCAAGGCCGATCCCCAGCCCGACGGCACCTACAAGATTTTCGGCACCAAGATCTTCATCACCTGGGGCGAGCACGACATGGCCGAGAACATCGTCCACCTCGTGCTGGCTCGCGTGGCCGGTGCGCCCGAGGGCGTGAAGGGCATCAGCCTGTTCGTCGTGCCCAAGTTCCTTGTGAACAAGGACGGCAGCCTGGGCGCGCGCAACGACGCGCACTGTGTCTCCATCGAGCACAAGATGGGCATCAAGGCCAGCCCCACGGCGGTGCTGCAGTTCGGCGACCACGGCGGCGCCGTGGGCTACCTCGTGGGCCAGGAAAACCGTGGCCTGGAATACATGTTCATCATGATGAACGCCGCGCGCTACGGCGTGGGTATCCAGGGCATCGCCATTGCCGAGCGCGCCTACCAGAAGGCCGTGGGTTACGCCAAGGACCGCGTGCAAAGCCGCCCCGTGGATGGCAGCATCAATGCCAGTGCCGCCATCATCCACCACCCCGACGTCAAGCGCATGCTCATGACCATGCGCGCCACCACCGAGGCCTGCCGCGCCATGGCCAGCACGGCCGCGGCCGCCTACGACGCAGCGCACCACCACCCCGATGCGCAGGTGCGCAAGGACAACGCCACGTTCTATGAATTCATGGTGCCGCTGGTCAAGGGTTACAGCACCGAGATGAGCCTGGAAGTCACCAGCCTGGGCGTGCAGGTGCACGGCGGCATGGGCTTCATCGAGGAAACCGGCGCCGCCCAGTACTACCGCGACGCCAAGATCCTGACGATCTACGAGGGCACGACGGCGATCCAGGCCAACGACCTGGTGGGCCGCAAGACGGCGCGCGATGGCGGCCAGACCGCCAAGGCCATCGCCGCCCAGATCGAGAAGACCGAAGCCGAACTGAACGCCAGTGGCACGCCCGCGGCCCAGGCCATGGCCCGGCGCCTGGCCGCCGCGCGCCAGGCCTACCTGGACGTGGTGGACTTTGTCTGCGGCGGCGCAAAGGCCTCGCCCAACGCCGTGTTCGCGGGCAGCGTGCCTTACCTCATGCTGGCGGGCAATCTGGTGGCGGGCTGGCAGTTGGGCCGGGCCCTGCTGGTGGCTCAGGACCTGTTGCAGAAGGGACAGGACGAAGCCTTCATGCGCGCAAAAATCACCACTGCGCAGTTCTATGCCGAACACATCCTGGTCAAGGCGCCGGGCCTGCGCGACAGCATCGTCGAAGGCGCCGAGAGCGTGAACGCCCTCGCGCTGGATTCGTTCTGAGTGTGTTTCCGGGCCGCCTGTGCTTCAGGGGGTCTGGAATACTATTAAAACAATAGCTGATGACGCTTGTTGAAAGGGCGTTCGAGGCTAATTTTGTTCATATTTCTGATCCTACGGAAGCCCCCATGTCCCAGCTGCCCCCGGTTCTGCAGAAGCTCACGCTCCCCGTCATCGGCTCGCCCCTGTTCATCATCAGCAACCCCAAGCTGGTGATCGAGCAGTGCAAGGCCGGCATCGTGGGCTCCATGCCCGCGCTCAATGCCCGCCCGGCCGAACTGCTGGACGAATGGCTGGCCGAGATCACCGAGACCCTGGCGGCCTGGGACAAGGCGAACCCGGACCGGCCCTCGGCACCGTTCGCCATCAATCAGATCGTGCACAAGAGCAACGACCGTCTGGAGCACGACATGCAGGTCTGCGCCAAGTACAAGGTGCCGATCGTCATCACCAGCCTGGGCGCGCGCGAGGATGTGAACCAGGCCGTGCATGCCTGGGGTGGCATCGTGCTGCACGACATCATCAACAACAAGTTCGCGCACAAGGCGGTGGAAAAGGGCGCCGACGGCCTCATCGCCGTGGCGGCCGGTGCCGGTGGCCATGCGGGCACCAAGAGCCCGTTCGCGTTGGTCCAGGAAGTGCGCGAGTGGTTCGACGGCCCGCTGGCCCTGTCGGGCTCCATCGCCTCGGGCGGTGCCATCCTGGCGGCGCAGGCCATGGGCGCCGACTTTGCCTACATCGGCTCGGCCTTCATCGCCACCGAGGAGGCACGCGCCGCCGAAGCCTACAAGCAGGCCATCGTGGAGTGCAGCTCGGACGACATCGTCTACAGCAACCTGTTCACGGGCGTGCATGGCAACTACCTGGCGCCGTCCATCCGCGCGGCGGGCATGGACCCGGAAAACCTGCCGGTCTCCGATCCGAGCAAGATGAATTTCGGCACCGACCGCAAGGCCTGGAAAGACATCTGGGGCTGCGGCCAGGGCATTGGCGCCATCCGCGCCGTGACCAGCACGGCCGAACTGGTGGCGCGGCTGCGCGGCGAATACGAGGCCGCACGGGCCCGCTTGCTGGCCCGCTGAGCGCTGGTCAGGCCCGGAGGCCCTGGGGCGGGCGCCGGGCGGCTTGACGCCAGTCAGTGGCATGTAAGTGCATGGAGGGAGAGTCTCGGGTGATCTTTCACCGATTTTCAGGAGACACAACCATGAGTGCGCCATCGAACGCCATTGAATCCACCCTGGTGGAAAACCGCGTATTTGCCCCTGCCGAAGCAGTCGTTCAGGCCGCACGGGTCTCCGGCATGGCTGGCTACGAGGCGCTGTGCGCCGAGGCCGGACGTGATTTCGAAGGCTTCTGGGCCCGTCTGGCGCGCGAGCACCTGCAGTGGAACAAGCCGTTCACCCAGACGCTGGACGAATCCAACGCGCCGTTCTTCCGCTGGTTCGGCGATGGCGAGCTCAACGCCTCGGCCAATTGCCTGGATCGCCACATCGGCACGCCCACCGAGAACAAGACGGCCATCATCTTCGAGGCCGATGACGGTGCCGTCACCCGGATCACCTACAAGGAACTGCTCGCCCGCGTGAGCCAGTTCGCCAACGCGTTGCTGTCCTGTGGCGTGGGCAAGGGCGACCGCGTGCTGATCTACATGCCCATGACCATCGAGGGCGTGGTGGCCATGCAGGCCTGTGCCCGCATCGGCGCCACGCACAGCGTGGTGTTCGGCGGATTCAGCGCCAAGGCGGTGCAGGAGCGCATCATCGACGCGGGCGCCGTTGCCGTGGTCACTGCCAACTACCAGCTGCGCGGCGGCAAGGAGCTGCCGCTCAAGGGCATCATCGACGAAGCCCTGGCCATGGGGGGCTGCGAGACCATCCGCAACGTGCTGGTGTATGAACGCACCAAGACACCCTGCAACATGGTGGCGGGCCGTGACCGCACCTTTGCCCAGGTGCTTGAGGGCCAGAGCACGGAATGCCCTCCGGTGGACGTGAATGCCGAGCACCCCCTGTTCATCCTCTACACCTCGGGCTCCACGGGCAAGCCCAAGGGCGTGCAGCACAGCACGGGCGGCTACCTGCTGTGGGCCAAGCTCACCATGGAGTGGACGTTCGACCTGCGCCCCAGCGACATCTTCTGGTGCACGGCCGACATCGGCTGGATCACCGGCCACACTTACGTGGCCTACGGCCCGCTCGCGGCTGGCGCGACACAGATCATTTTTGAGGGCATTCCCACCTACCCGAATGCGGGCCGCTTCTGGCAGATGATCGAGCGCCACCAGTGCTCCATCTTTTACACGGCGCCCACGGCCATCCGGTCGCTCATCAAGGCGGCCGAGGGTGATGCTGCGGTGCACCCTGCACGCTCCAATCTCTCCAGCCTGCGCATCCTGGGCAGCGTGGGCGAGCCCATCAACCCCGAAGCCTGGATGTGGTACTACAAGAACGTCGGTGGCGAGCGCTGCCCGATCGTGGACACCTTCTGGCAAACCGAAACCGGTGGCCACGTCATCACGCCGCTGCCCGGGGCCACCCCCCTGGTGCCGGGCAGCTGCACCTTGCCGCTGCCCGGCATCACGGCGGCCATTGTGGACGAGGCGGGTCACGACATGCCCAATGGCTCGGGCGGCATCCTGGTGATCAAGCGCCCCTGGCCGAGCATGATCCGCACCATCTGGAACGACCCGGAGCGTTTCAAGAAAAGCTACTTCCCCGAGGAACTCAAGGGCTACTACCTCGCGGGCGACGGCGCCGTGCGCAGTGCCGACCGGGGCTATTTCCGCATCACCGGCCGCATCGACGACGTGCTCAACGTCTCGGGCCACCGCATGGGCACGATGGAGATCGAATCCGCCCTGGTAGCCAAGACCGACCTCGTGGCCGAGGCCGCCGTGGTGGGCCGCCCCGACGACGTGACCGGCGAGGCCATCTGCGCCTTCGTGGTGCTCAAGCGCTCGCGCCCCACGGGCGAGGAAGCCAAGCAGATCGCCAACGAACTGCGCAACTGGGTGGCCAAGGAAATCGGGCCGATCGCCAAGCCCAAGGACATCCGCTTCGGCGACAACCTGCCCAAGACGCGCAGCGGCAAGATCATGCGCCGCCTCCTGCGCTCGATCGCCAAGGGCGAGCAGATCACCCAGGACACGAGCACGCTGGAGAATCCCGCAATTCTGGATCAGTTGGCTCAGACCAACTGATCCAGAAGGGCACCGCAAGGTGCCCGCGCGCAGCGCTTGCGGGATTCGGGGGCACTCATGTCGCGCAGCGACGTGATGTGACCACAGAACCCGGGGCGTTGAAACCGCACCAAACGACCCCGGCCCTGGCCGGGGCTTTGCGTTCAAGGCGGCTCCAAAACAAAACAGCCGCATCACGCGGTGCGCTATGCGGCTGCTGACAGGGCAGCAACTGCCCTGAACCAGATGGAAACCTTACTTGGCGGCCAGAACCCAGTCCACCAGCTTCTTGGCTTCGGCTTCGCTGACCTGGGGGTTGGCGGGCATGGGCACCGGACCCCAGACGCCCTTGCTGCCCTTCATCACGTGGGAAACCAGGGTGGCTGCGGCGTCTTTCTGGCCAGCATACTTCTTGGCCACATCCTTGTAGGCGGGGCCCACAAGCTTCTTGTCGACGGCGTGGCAGGCCATGCAGTTCTTCGACTTGGCCAGCGCTTCGTCGGCCATAGCGGGGGCTGCAACAGACAGCGTCATGGCGAGGGCAATCAGGGTACGCTTCATCGTGGTCTTTCCTGTGGGTTGAGTTACATTGCTACTAATGGAATTGTAGTGATTTGGGTTGACGGCAGTGAAACAATCACCGCACTTTTTTTGAGGAATAACCATGTACATGCTAGCTCTCGGGGTCATTCTGGCGCTCCTCAAGTACCTTGAAATCGGGCCGGTGGCGACGTGGTCTTGGTGGTGGGTTCTCACACCGTTCGGCCTCACCATCCTGTGGTGGGCATGGGCAGACTCCACCGGCTACACCAAGCGCAAGGCCATGGAAAAAATGGACCAGCGCAAGCAAGAGCGGATCGACAAGCACAAGGAAGCCATGGGCATGCGCCCACGCAAGCCCCGCTGACCGCCCCGCGCATTCGCTGAAGTCACCTCCTGCCGCCGGGGTGCGCACGCAGGTCTGATTCCGTCAGGGCGCGGGCTGCAGGCACGCGCGCCATCCCCCTTCCGCCTGTGGGCCGGGCCGCGGGCGCCTCCTGCCCCGGCAGGTCCGTGGGACATAATCCACGGCAGCTTTCCCCTCGTTTTCCCCAGCATTCCACCGAACGAAGAATCACCATGCCAGCCTACCGTTCCAAAACCTCCACCGCCGGCCGCAACATGGCGGGTGCGCGTGCCCTCTGGCGCGCCACCGGCATGAAGGACGATGATTTTCAGAAGCCCATCATCGCGGTGGTTAACTCGTTCACCCAGTTCGTGCCTGGCCATGTGCACCTGAAGGACATGGGCCAACTGGTGGCGCGCGAGATCGAAGCCGCAGGCGGCGTGGCCAAGGAGTTCAACACCATCGCCGTGGACGACGGCATTGCCATGGGCCACGACGGCATGCTGTACTCGCTGCCCAGCCGCGACATCATTGCCGACTCGGTCGAGTACATGGTCAACGCCCATTGCGCCGACGCCATGGTGTGCATCTCCAACTGCGACAAGATCACCCCCGGCATGCTGATGGCCGCCATGCGCGTCAACATCCCCGTGGTGTTCGTCTCGGGCGGCCCGATGGAAGCGGGCAAGGTCAAGCTGGCCACGCCCGGCACCCACGCCCTGACGTTCAAGAAGCTTGACCTGATCGACGCCATGGTGATGGCCGCCGACGATACGGCGTCCGACGCCGATGTGGCCGAGGTGGAGCGCTCGGCTTGCCCCACCTGCGGCTCGTGCTCGGGCATGTTCACCGCCAATTCCATGAACTGCCTGACCGAGGCCCTCGGCCTCTCGCTGCCCGGCAACGGCACCACGCTGGCCACGCACTCCGACCGCGAACAGCTGTTCAAGCGCGCCGGCCGCCTGGTGGTGGACCTGTGCAAGCGCTACTACGAACAGGATGACGTCCGCGTGCTGCCGCGCTCCGTCGGCTTCAAGGCCTTCGAGAACGCCATGACGCTGGACATTGCCATGGGGGGCTCGACCAACACCATCCTGCACATCCTGGCCATCGCCCAGGAGGCCGGAATTGACTTCACCATGCAGGACATCGACCGCCTCTCGCGCGTCGTGCCGCAGCTGTGCAAGGTGGCGCCCAACACCGACAAGTACCACATCGAAGACGTGCACCGCGCCGGCGGCATCATGGCCATCCTGGGCGAGCTGGACCGCGCGGGTAAGCTGCACACCGATACCCCCACGGTGTACGCCCCCACGCTCAAAGCCGCGCTGGATGAGTGGGACATTGCCCGCAACCCGTCCGAAGCCGTCAAGACCTTCTACCTGGCAGGCCCCGCCGGCATTCCCACGCAGACGGCGTTCAGCCAGAGCACCCGCTGGCCCAGCCTGGACCTCGATCGCGCCCAGGGCTGCATCCGCTCCGCCGACCATGCCTTCTCGCAAGAGGGCGGCCTGGCCGTGCTGGTGGGCAACATCGCGCTGAACGGCTGCGTGGTCAAGACGGCGGGCGTGGACGATGCCCTGCTGGTGTTCGAGGGCCCGGCCCATGTCACCGAATCGCAGGACGAGGCCGTGGCCAACATCCTGGACGACAAGGTCAAGGCGGGCGACATCGTGATCGTGCGCTACGAAGGCCCCAAGGGCGGCCCCGGCATGCAAGAGATGCTCTACCCCACCTCGTACATCAAGTCCAAGGGCCTGGGCAAGGCCTGCGCGCTGCTGACCGACGGGCGCTTCTCGGGCGGCACCTCGGGCCTGTCCATTGGCCACTGCTCGCCCGAAGCCGCCGCAGGTGGCGCCATCGGCCTGGTGCGCAACGGCGACCGCATCCGCATCGACATCCCCAACCGTTCCATCAACGTGCTGGTGTCGGACGAGGAAATGGCCAAGCGCCGCGCCGAGCAGGACCAGCTGGGCTGGAAACCCGCCCAGCCCCGCCCGCGCAAGGTGTCCGCCGCCCTGAAGGCCTACGCAAAGCTCGTGATGTCGGCCGACAAGGGGGCGGTGCGCGACCTGTCGCTGCTGGACTGACACCGCCCGGTGCACGAACCCGCCGTGGACTCCAACGGCGGGTTTTCTTTTTTTTGCTTTGTTTTTGATAGCTGACGGCGCTTGCTAGATAAGCGCTACAGGCCGATTTTCCTTGTAATTTTCAGGGATTGCTCCCGCCCACTTCGTTCTGGTGCGTGGTGCCGGGCACAATACCGGCCACCATGCTGACCTATCCCCACATTGACCCCGTCGCGCTCCAGCTCGGCCCCGTGGCCATCCACTGGTACGGACTGACGTACCTGGCGGCCTTCGGCCTGTTCATGTTTCTGGGGCTGCGGCGCCTGCGGCATGAGCCCTTTGTCTCCATTACCGGCCCGGGTGCCTGGACGCGCAAGGATGTGGAGGACATTCTTTTTCTTGGCGTGGTGGGCGTGATCGTGGGCGGTCGCCTGGGCTACTGTCTGTTCTACAAGCCGGGTTATTACGCCACGCACCCGCTGGAGATTTTTGCGGTGTGGCAGGGCGGCATGAGCTTTCATGGCGGGCTGCTGGGGGTGATTGGCTCGTTCTTCTGGTTTGCGCGCACGCGCCAGCGGCCCTGGTTGCAGGTGGCCGACTTTGTGGCGCCCTGCGTGCCCACGGGCCTGGCGGCGGGCCGCGTGGGCAACTTCATCAACGGCGAGCTGTGGGGGCGCTTTGCCAGCCCTGACCTGCCCTGGGGCATGGTGTTCCCGCACAGCGGTTCCATGCTGCCGCGCCACCCCTCGCAGGTGTACCAGTTCCTGCTCGAAGGGCTGCTGCTGTTCGTGCTGTTGTGGCTGTACGCCCGCAAGGAGCGCCGTCAGGGGCAGGTGGCGGCGGCCTTTTTGTTCGGCTATGGGTGCTTCCGCTTCATCGCCGAATACTTCCGCGAGCCCGATGCCTTCCTGGGCCTGCTGTCGCTGGGCATGAGCATGGGGCAGTGGCTGTGCCTGCCCATGATTGCTGGCGGCGCCGTGCTGTGGCTCTGGAGTGCCAAGCGCGGCTGAAGCATCAATGCGGCGCGCCGGTGCCGTCGCGGTAGAGCGCTTCGATTTCCTCGGCGTACTGGCGCTGCACAACGTTGCGGCGGATCTTCTGCGTGGGCGTGAGGCAGCCGTTGTCGATGGTGAAGGCGCTCTCCAGCACCGAGAACTTGCGCACATGCGCCACGCGTGCCTGCTTGGCGTTGACGGCGTCGATGCCGCGCTGCAGTTCCTCCTGCACCGGGCTGCTGCGCGCCCACTCGGCGGGGCCGCCGGGGATCTGGTGCTGCTGTGCAAACGCCTGCAGCACATCGGGCTTGAGGGTGAGCAGCGCGCTGAGGTAGTGGCGTGAATCACCGATGACCACCGCATGCTCCACCAGCGGCAGGTTCATCAGGTCGGCCTCGATGTTGCCGGGCGAGATGTTCTTGCCGCCCGAGGTGATGAGCAGGTCCTTCTTGCGGCCGGTCACGTAGATGAAGCC
>JANJVX010000254.1 GCA_024709845.1 Burkholderiaceae bacterium
CATGATTGCCAAGCAGCCGCTCATGCTGACCAACCACGCCGAAACCTTCGACGTGATGATCAACGTGCACGGCGGCGGTGAGTCCGGCCAGGCCGGCGCAGCCCGCCACGGCATCACCCGCGCCCTGATCGACTACGACGCAACGCTCAAGCCGATGCTGAGCCAGGCGGGCTTCGTGACCCGCGACGCACGCGAAGTCGAGCGTAAAAAGGTCGGTCTGCGTTCTGCACGCCGCGCCAAGCAGTTCTCCAAGCGTTAACTCCGCTTTTTGCCTGCTCCCAAGCCGCAACGGGTTCGCCTGCTGCGGCTTTGTTGTTTTGGGGTGCTCGCCGCGGGTTGCCGGCGATGTGCGCTGTAAGACACTGGAAATCCATCAGACGGCCTCCATTGGTAGAAAGAGGTTTTTTGCCGATGTGGCGCCAGGCCGGAAAACCCCCACTGAAATTGGCGTCAAACAACCCGTGAGCTGGCAGGGTGGACAGATTGCAGTAGCATCCAGCGCAGACCAGAATTGGAGATTCCCATGAGTGCAGTAGCCGAAGTTGTTCCTGAAATGCCCGATCCCATTGTGTTCACCGAAAGTGCGGCGGCCAAGGTGGCAGACCTGATTGCCGAAGAAGGCAACCCGGATCTCAAATTGCGTGTGTTTGTGCAGGGAGGTGGCTGCTCGGGCTTCCAGTATGGTTTCACCTTCGATGAAATCACCAACGAAGACGACACGGTGATGACGAAGAACGGCGTGTCGCTGCTGATCGATGCCATGAGCTTCCAGTACCTCGTGGGCGCTGAAATCGACTACAAGGAAGACCTGCAGGGCGCGCAGTTTGTCATCAAAAACCCGGGCGCCACTTCTACCTGCGGTTGCGGTTCCAGCTTCTCCTGAAGTGAACCAATAACCTCCTGTGGCGCTGTGCGCCTTCCCCCTTCTCTTGGATCGCTGCGCCATGCGAAGGTGGGACTTTGCGCGGTGCGGCGAGGCGGGGCGGCCCTTGCGCGGCGGCCACTGGTCTGGACTGCCGGAGGCTCGCACGCCGGATAGGTGGCGAAGATTCAGGTTTCAGGCGGGGTAGATCCCGCCGAGCACACGGGCGCCTCGGGCGCCCGTTGCATTGGGGAGGTTGCCAGGCAAACCGTACAGGGTCTGGCGGGCCAGCCAGGCAAAGGCGGCGGCTTCGACCTGCAGCGGGGGCATGCCGTGGGCCTCGGTGGTGTCAACGCGCAGGCCGGGCAGTTGCGCCTGCAACCGCGCCATCAGGTGGCGGTTGAAGGCGCCACCGCCGCACACGGCCAGTAAATCACTCTGTTTTTGATAGCTGTTAGCGCTTGCTGCACAAGCGCTAACTGTCAATTCGGTCAATGTAGCCTGGACATCCTGTGCAGCAGCCGGGCCGACGTGTTGCAGGCGCTCCTCAAGCCACTGTGGGTTGAACAGGTCGCGGCCTGTGCTTTTGGGGGGCGGCTGGCGCAGGAAGGGCTCGTCCTGCAGACGGGCCAGCAACGTGGGCAAGACCTGGCCACTGGCAGCCCAGGCACCGTCGCGGTCAAAGGGCTGGCCGGTGTGCTGCTGGCACCAGTAATCCATGAGGGCGTTGCCGGGGCCGCAGTCGAACCCCAGCACACTGCCGTCGGCGCCCAGCACACTCAGGTTGGCAATGCCGCCGATGTTGAGCACCAGAAGCCCCTGGCCTGGCTGGCCGAACAGGTGCTGGTGGAAGGCGGGCACCAGGGGGGCTCCCTGGCCACCTGCGGCCACGTCGCGGCTGCGAAAGTCGGCCACCACGGTGATGCCCGTCAGCTCGGCCAGCAGCGCCGGGTTGTTGAGTTGCAGCGTGTAGCCTGTGCCGTCGAATTCGCCGGGGCGATGGCGCACCGTCTGGCCGTGGGCGCCGATGGCGCGCACTTCAGCAGCCGACAGCCCGTGCAGGGCCAGCAAGGCCCGCACGGCGTCGGCATAGCAGCGTGCCAGCGCATTGCCGGCCAGGGCCGCGCGGTGCAACTCATGGGCACCGGGGGTGTTGAGTGCCAGCAGCTCGGCGCGGGTGGCGGTGTCGAACGCTGCGGCGTGGTGGCGCAGCACGGCGCAACGGGGACCGGAAAAATCGGCCAACACAGCATCCACGCCGTCGAGCGAAGTGCCCGACATCAGGCCGATGTAGAGCTCGGGGGTGAGGGCAGAGGTCACGTCGGTTTGTGATCCCAAGCGGTGTGAAGGGCGCGCAAAGCAGATCAGCGGCCGCCGCGCAAGGGCCACCCGGCCGCGCTGGCGTTTTCCCCCTTCCCGGCGTAAGCCGAGAGAAGGGGGAAGGCGCGAAGCGCCTCAGGGGGCTGCATCGCTACTCGGCGCTGGCCTGCTGGATCAGTTCAGCCGAGGACAGTTCGGTACGCATCACCGAGGCCAGCCGGTCGAAGGCCGGGCGCGCGGCGGCAGAGACGGGCGCAGCCGCTTCGCTCTGGCGGGCGATCAGCATCGGGTCCTGGTGCTCACCGTTGACGCGGAACTCAAAGTGCAGGTGCGGGCCGGTAGCCCAGCCGGTGGCACCCACCGCGCCAATGTTCTGGCCCTGCGACACCGACTCGCCCTTCTTCACGCCGATGCGGCTCAGGTGGGCATACACGGTGACGTGCTGGTTGCGGTGCTTGATGAACACCACGTTGCCAAAGCCGTTCTGTACCCCGGCGAACTCGACTACGCCGTCGCCCACGGTGCGCACGGGGGTGCCTGTGGGGGCGGCAAAGTCGGTGCCCAGATGGGCGCGCCAGGTTTTGTGGATGGGGTGAAAGCGCATGGCAAAGCCGCTGGAGACACGCGAGAACTCGACCGGCGAGGCCAGGTAGGCACGGCGCAGGCTCTGGCCGTCTGCGGTGTAGTAAGCGCCCTGGCTTGTGGCGGGGTCCTGGAACCAGAGGGCCTGGTGCAGTTTGCCGTTGTTCTGGAATTCGGCGCTCAGCACGCGGCCGGTGCGCAGGGGTTCACCGTCGGCTTCGAGGGTTTCGTAGACCACGGAAAAGCGGTCGCCCTTGCGCAGGGAGCGGCGGAAGTCGATGTCGCCCGAGAACAGCTCGGCCACCTGTACGGCCACGGCGTCGGGGATGCGTGCGGCATCGGTGGCAGCAAACAGCGAGCTCTGGATCACGCCGCCTGCCAGCCGGCTGGAGGTGGTCAGCGCAGCCGTTTCGATGCGCGAGGAAAAACCGGCCCCGGATGCTTCGGCCACCAGGCGCTTGAACTCACCGCTGTCGTCGGGGGCCCAGCGGGCTGTCAGGCGCAGCAGGCGGTGATCGTCGGTGGTTTCGGCAGATACCAGGCGGCCGGTGCGGCCCATGAGGTTTTTCTGCACATGGCTGTCGCGCCGCAGGAAGGCGGCGGCGGCGGGGTCGGCCACGCCCATGCGCTGCAGGAGGGATTCGACGGTGTCGCTGCTGCGCACCTGCTCGCTGCGGTAAAGCGAAAAACCGGGCTGCTCTGCCAGTTCGGCCAGAGAAAGACCGCTGGCCAGCGAGGCAATGGGCTGCTCGATCAGGCGCACCGGGAGTTCGGCAGCATCGGGGGCCAGCGAGGCCACGGCGAACGCACCGCCGCCACCGGTGAGCAGCAGGGCTGCCAGGACGGCGGTAATGCGTTTGGGGTGGTTCTGGATGCCTTGGGTAATCCGATCGCGCAATGCGATGATGGCGGTGGTCAAGCCGTTGTTCAAGAGTCGATCCCCAGGGTGGTGACCTGCCTGCAGGGAGCTCCGGGGGGGGGTCCAGAGGCTGCAAGAAGGGCAAACTGTCAGAGCTGCAGGTGCCGGGAGCCCCGGAAAAGACGGTCCACTTAGAATCCGCCACTGCAATGTGGGCGCAAGTATAGCGAACCATCGACGCGGCACACCCAAGAAAACCCTTATGAATCAATCCTTAGTTACATCTCACCCCGTCACTGATGGTGTAGGACGGGCGCTTGAAATTTCCTTGCGCGGTGTGGAAGAACTGCTGCCCCAGGACGAATGGGTGAAGAAGCTGGCACGCTCCGAGGCCACGGGCCAGCCGCTGCGCATCAAGCTGGGCCTGGACCCCACGGCGCCCGACATCCACATCGGCCACACGGTGGTGCTGAACAAGATGCGCCAGCTGCAGGACCTGGGCCACCAGGTGATCTTCCTGATCGGCGACCCCTCGGGCCGCAACAGCACACGTCCGCCGCTCACGCCCGAGCAGATCAAGGTCAATGCCGAAACCTATTACCGCCAGGCCAGCCTGGTGCTGGACCCGGCGCGCACCGAAATCCGCTACAACAGCGAATGGTGCGAGCCCCTGGGCGCCACCGGCATGATCCAGCTCGCCGCCAAGTACACGGTGGCGCGCATGATGGAGCGCAACGACTTCCACGAGCGCTTCACGGCCGGCAACTCGATCAGCGTGCACGAGTTCCTCTACCCGCTGATGCAGGGCTACGACTCCGTGGCGCTCAAGAGCGACCTGGAGCTGGGCGGCACCGACCAGAAGTTCAACCTGCTCATGGGCCGCCACCTGCAGCAGGAATACGGCCAGGAGCCGCAGTGCATCCTGACCATGCCGCTGCTCGAAGGCCTGGACGGCGTCGAAAAGATGTCCAAGTCCAAGAACAACTACATCGGCATCAGCGAGGACGCCAACACCATGTTCGCCAAGGTGCTGAGCATTTCCGACACGCTGATGTGGCGCTGGTACACGCTGCTGTCCTTCCGTTCGCTCGAAGAGATCGCTCGGCTCAAGGCCGAGGTGGAAGGGGGGCGCAACCCCAAGGACGCCAAGGTGCTGCTGGCCAAGGAGATCACCACGCGCTTCCACAGCGCGCAGGCGGCCGACGCGGCCGAGCAGGACTTCATCAACCGCAGCAAGGGCGGCGTGCCCGATGAAATCCCCGAGGTGGCGCTGTCTGGCGCGCCGCTGGGCATTGGCGCCCTGCTCAAGCAGGCCAGCCTGGCGCCCTCGACCAGCGAGGCCAGCCGCCTGATCGATGGCGGCGGCGTGCGCGTGGACGGCAGCGTGGTCAGCGACAAGGGCCTCAAGCTCGCGGCGGGCACCTATGTGGTGCAGGTGGGCAAACGCAAGTTCGCGCGCGTGACCCTCGCCTGACGGCAGCAACCGGCCCGCGCGCGCGGAGCGGCGTTCAGGCCAGGCCCTTGGCCTGGAAGAAGGGCAGGTAGGCACGGTCGACCTTGCAGATGTGGAGCACCAGCCATTCCTTGAGGAAATCGAGCGCCTCGAAGGTGATTTCCTCGCCCATCTCGAAGCGCATCAGCAGCTCCATGGCCTTGCTGGTGAATCCGTCGTGCTCGGCCTTGTGCGCGGGGGTTTCCGGGTAGTCGTGCTGCTGGAACAGCACCTCCTCCACGATGAAATGGTTGTGGGTGTAGTCCACCAGCCCTTCCAGCACGTCGCCGATCGCCTCGCGGCGCGGCTCTGGGCGCGACAGCTCGTCGTGCAGCTGGTTGGTCAGTTGCACCAGCCATTGGTGCTGGCGGTCGATTTCCGCGACCCCCAGCTCCAGTTCGCGGGTCCATGGCATGAACGTCATCCGGATCCTCCCTCGCTGTGAATGCCTGCCGCCGGGCCGCTGGTGATCCGGCGGCACCAAGGTCCGTTTGTAGAGGGAATGGGCGCGACTCTGTTTGACGCCCATCAACGCATAACCTTATCGCTGATATGGTCAACGGGCTTTCAGCCGCCGCTGTGTTCGCCCACCGACTGGCGGGTGCGCGCGGCCTCGGCACGCAGCCAGGCGCAGAAAGCCTGCACCTCGGGACGCGGGCTGCTGCGCGGCCCGACCAGCAGCCAGTAGGCCAGCGGCGAATCGAGCCGCCGGCCGGGCAGCACCTCCACCAGGTCGCCGCTGGCCAGCGCGTCGGCGATCAGTGGCATGCGCGCCAGCGCCAGGCCCTGGCCGCTGAGGGCGGCCTGCACGATCTGGTGCGCGTAGTTGAAGTACAGCCAGCGCGGCGGCTGCAGCAGAGGACAACCGTGCGCGGCGAACCAGCGGCGCCAGGACAGCCATTCGAGGTGCTGGTTGCGGTGCGCGTCGCCCGCCTCGATCAGGGTGAAGCGCGCCACATCGGTGGGCTGGCGCACCGGCTCGGTGCTCTTGAGCAGCCAGGGGCTGGCCACCACGGCGAGCTGCTCGCCGAACAGGCGCTCGGCGCCGTCCACGCGCCCGCTGGGCAGGCTGTAGCGCAGGGCCAGGTCCACGTCGGAGGTGTCGAGGTCCACCTGCGCGTCGCTGGCGTCGATGCGGATGTCGATGTCCGGGTGCTCGCGCTGGAAGGCCTCCAGGCGCGGGATCAGCCAGGTCGAGGCAAAACTGGCCCAGGTGGTGATGGCCACGCTCTTGCGCCCCGCTGTCTGGCGCACCAGGCGCACGGCGGCGTCCATGCGCTCCAGGGCGGGCACCACGGCGCGCTGCAGTTGCGCGCCCGCGCTGGTCAGTTCCACGGCGCGCGTGTGGCGCAGGAACAGCGGCACGCCCACCTCGTCCTCCAGCGCCTGGATCTGGCGGCTCACGGCCGACTGCGTGAGCGCCAGTTCGTCGGCCGCGGCGCGGAAGTTCAGGTGCCGCGCCACGGCCAGGAAGGCACGCCAGTGGCCCACGGCCACGGGGCGGGTGCGCTGCAGGGGGGCGGTGGATGGCAGGCTGGGCATGGGTGTCATGATTGATGCGTTCAAGGAATCAATAGCGTAGCGCGTTTTCATTGGACCGTGAATGGAATTCGCGGGAACATGGCTGCACTGGAACACTTTCATTGATGCCAAGGAGCCTGCCATGAACACCGCCATCCCTCAGTCCTCCCTGTCCGTGCTGTCTGCCGCCGACCGCGTGTCGGCGGGGCACTGGAAGCTGCAGGCCGGGCGCGCGCTGTCGCTGCATCCGCGCGAGCGCGGCGTGCTGGAGATCGCCCTGGGCCGCGCCTGGGTCACCGTCGCGGGCGCCCACTGCGCCAGCGCCGACCATGTGCTGGCCGCGGGCGAGCGCCTGGTGGTCGAGCCCGGCCACCATGTCGTCATCGAGCCCTGGGCGGGGTCGGGCTGGTCGGCCGTGGCGTTCCGCTGGGACGCTGCGCCGGTGGCGACGGCCGTTGCGGCACCGGCACCCACCGACTGGGAGCGCGGCGTGGCGCAGCCTGCGCGCGAACTGGCGCAGGCCCTGGCGGGCGTGGGCCGTGCAGCCGCGCGGGTGGTGGCCGGGTTCGTGGCCTGGGCCGGGTGGGTGCCGCGCGCGCTGGCCCTTCCGGGTGGGCGCGGCGGCGCGCCGTGCGGCGGATAATCGGGCCATCCTCCAGCCGGGGTGGGCCCGCGCCGGGACACTCCAGAATTCCATGACATCACTCGACATCCTCATCATGGCGGCCGGCAAGGGCACGCGCATGAAAAGCCGCATTCCCAAGGTCCTGCAGCGCCTGGCGGGCCGCCCGCTGCTGCACCATGTGCTCGACCAGGCGGCACACCTGCAGGCGCGCGGCGCCATCGTCATCACCGGCCATGGTGCTATGGAAGTAGAAGCGGCCACCGCAAGCCTGGTGGACGCTGAAGCCGGTTTTGACCTGAAATTCGTACGCCAGGAACCGCAACTGGGCACCGGCCATGCGGTGCAGCAGGCCGTGCCGCACCTGCCGGACGACGGCACGGTGGTGGTGCTGTCGGGCGACGTGCCGCTGACCCGGCCCGAAACCCTGCGCGCGCTGGTCGAGGCCAGCGCGGGCGAGCGGCTGGCGCTGCTCACCGTGGAGCTGGCCGACCCCACGGGCTACGGCCGCATCGTGCGGGATGCCGATGGCGCCGTGCGCGGCATCGTCGAGCACAAGGACGCGAGCGAGGCGCAGCGCGCCATCACCGAGGTCTACAGCGGCATCATGGCCGTGCCCGCGCGCCACCTCAAGCCCTGGCTGGCGCGCCTGACCAACGACAACGCGCAGGGCGAGTACTACCTGACCGACATCGTCGCCATGGCCGTGGCGGACGGCCATGGCGTGGCTGCGCACCGCATCAGTGACGCGCTGCAGGTGGCCGGCGTGAACAGCCCGCTGCAGCTGGCAGAACTGGAGCGCGCCCACCAGCTGCGCCAGGCCCAGGTGCTGATGGAGCAGGGCGTGCGCCTGGCCGACCCGGCGCGCTTCGACCTGCGCGACGACGCGCGCACCGGCACGCGCGCCGCGCTGGTGTGCGGCCAGGATGTGGAGATTGATGCGGGCTGCATCTTCTCCGGCCGCGTGGAACTGGGCGAGGGCGTGCAGATCGGCGCGCACTGCTGCATCGCCAACGCCAGCATCGCGGCGGGCGCAGTGATCCACCCCTACACCCACATTGACGGCGAGAAGCTTGGCGCCCGCGTGGGCGAGGGCGCGCTCGTCGGCCCCTACGCCCGCCTGCGCCCCGGCGCGCAACTGGGCCGCGAGGTGCACATCGGCAACTTCGTCGAGGTGAAAAATTCCACCCTGTCCGATGGCGTCAAGGCCAACCACCTGGCCTACCTGGGCGATGCCACCGTGGGCGAGCGCGTGAACTATGGCGCGGGCAGCATCACCGCCAACTACGACGGCGCGAACAAGCACCGCACGGTGATCGAAGCCGACGCGCACATCGGCAGCAACTGCGTGCTGGTGGCGCCCGTCACCATCGGCGCCGGGGCCACCGTGGGCGGCGGCTCCACCATCACCAAGGATGTGCTCCCGGGCGCCCTGGGCGTGGCGCGCGGCAAGCAGGTCGCCATTGCCGACTGGCAGCGGCCCGCCAAGCAGCCCAAGCCATGAGCACGGACCCCTACGACGGCCTCGACGCCCCGGCGCTGCGCGCCCTGCTGGCGCAGCGCGACGCACAGCTGGCCGGGCAGGCCGCCGACATGCAGGAGTGGATGCATGCCGTCTCGCACGACCTGCGCGCGCCGCTGCGCCACATCACCTCCTACGGGCCGCTGGTGCAGGAAGTGCTGCAGGAGGCCCAGGGTCTGGACGCCGAGGCGCGGCAGGAGGCGCTGGCCTTCCTGGCCACCATGGACCAGTCCGCGCGCCGCATGGGCCGCATGCTCGAAGGGCTGCTGGTGCTCTCGCGCATCGCGCGCGCGCCGCTGCGGCGCGAGGCCGTGGATCTGGCCGCGCTGGTGGAGCAGGCGCGCGCCGCGCAGGCCGCCGCCGCGCAGGGCCGCGCGGTGCAGTGGCACATCGCCCCTGGCCTGCCCACGGTGCGGTGCGACGCCACGCTCTTGCGCCAGATGCTGGACGAGCTGCTGGGCAACGCGCTCAAGTTCACGCGCGGGTGCGATCCGGCCTGCATCGCCGTGGGCGGCGAGCGCGGCGCGGACGGCCGCTTCACGCTGACGGTGCAGGACAACGGCGCGGGCTTCAACCCGGCGCAGGCGACCGGGCTGTTCGGCGTTTTTCAGCGCCTGCACCGCGAGAGCGAGTTCGACGGCGTGGGCGCCGGCCTGGCGGCGGTGCGCGCCATCGCACGGCGCCACGGCGGCGAGGCCAGCGCCACGGCGGCCGTGGGCGAGGGCTGCACGGTGCGCGTGTCCTGGCCTGAAGAATAAGAACTTGTCCGCAAATAAGCGGGGTCGCCCGACGGCCGCTTCGGGCGCCAGGTGGCTTTGCAAATCCTCGCAATGCCACTGGGCATTGCTGCGGTGTTGCGCCTTGCCTGCCATCCCGAATCGCCTCGCCAGCCTCAACCCGCCTATTTACGGATAGGTTCTAAATTGCTATTGAAACAATAGCTTCTGACGCTTTCTGGGTAAGTGCTGTGGCCTGATTTGACTGTGTATCTGGCGCCCCCGGCCAGCGCCGCTTCAGGCCGGCTGCGGCGCGGGCGGCGGCGCCACGGCGGGGCCGGCCACCTGGTTGCGGCCCTGGTGCTTGGCGCGGTAGAGCGCGGCGTCGGCATCGTTGATCCAGTCGCGCAGGCTGAGCTGGCTGCGCATGGTTTCGGCCAGGCCGATGCTGCTGGTCAGGTGCAGTTCGGGCAGCTCGCGCAGGCGCAGGGCGGCGATGCGGTCGCGGATGCGCTCGGCGATGGCCTGGGCCTCGGGCGCGCGGGCGTTGCCACACACCACGGCGAATTCGTCACCCCCGTAGCGGCCCGCGTGGTCGTGCGCGCGCACGCAGTCGCGAATGACCTGGCCCACGGCGCGGATCACTTCGTCGCCCACGGTGTGGCCGTGCAGGTCGTTGATGGGCTTGAAGTGGTCGATGTCGATCATCAGGAGGCAGGCGGGTTCGTGGCGGGCGTGGTAGCGCTCCAGGCTGTCGCTGGCCTGCTCCTGCCAGTGGCTGCGCGCGGCCAGGCCGGTCTGGGCGTCGGTGCGGCGCATGGCCTCCAGCTCACGGTTCTGCCGGGCCACGGTGCGGATCAGCCGGTAGCTGGCCACGCTGACGGCCATGGTGTGCACGATGATCACGGGCAGGGTGAAGATCACCACCAGGAGTGAGCTTTCCAGGCGTGGCTCGGGCCGCAGCAGCAGCGTGGCCAGTGCGCCCATGCCCAACATACCGGGCAGCGAATACAGCCACAGGCGCTTGATGCCGGTGCTGAACTTGTCGTAGGTGGTCACGGCTGCCAGCACCACGCTGGGCAGCAGGTTGAAGTGCATCAGCGGCACCCACAGGCCGACCATGGCCGAGTCGATGAGCAGGTTGTAGATCTCGGCGCGGAACGGGTTGGCGCTGTGCCGCGCGTGCAGGTAGGCCAGGTGCGGCCAGACCAGGAAGGAGAACACCGCCAGCATCCAGTAGTCCGGCAGCGTCTGGTGCTGGTGCAGCACGCTGGCCACCAGCAGGCCGCCCAGGCCCATGCCCAGCACGCGCAGCGGGTAGATGTGGCGGAAGGTGCGCCGCCGCGAGGCCGGGCCGTTGTCGCCAGGGTGGCGCGGGCCATGCGGTGGTGGGGTGGCGGGGGTGGATGTCATGGGCGGGCGTGTGGCGCCGGGGCGCTGTGCCCCGCGCGGACGAACCTACCAGAGAGGGGTTGCGCCAGTCTTACAGCGGGGCGCGGCCTGCATGGCCCCTGCGCTGCGCTCCGGTCCGTGCCTGGCGGGAGTGGATGTTGCTATCGTATTCATAGCTTAAAGCGCTTATGCTGTAGATGTTAAAGGCACTTTCGTCTCAAATTTTGCGCGGCGCGTTGCGAAGAAGGCCTTGACGTTGCGCACGTTGGCGTCGCCCGTGAACAGGCGCTGCGTGAGCTGCAGGTAGGCCGGCATGTCGCGCGTGTGCACCACCAGCACGAAATCCGGCCCGGGCGAGACGCGCCAGCACTGCTGCACTGCGGCTTCCTGCACCGCGCGGGCCTCGAAGGCATCGAGCTGCTCGGCGCCCTGGCGGTCGAGCGACACCTCGACGATGCAGGCCAGCCCATGGCCGCACAGCGCGGCCAGGCGGTCGGGCTGGACGATGGCCACCTGGCGCTCGATCACGCCGGCCGCGTGCAGGCGCCGCACGCGCCGCAGGCAGGTGGGGGGCGAAATGTGCACGCGCTCGGCCAGGGCCTGGTTGCTCAGACCGGCGTCGTGCTGGAGCAGGTCGAGCAGCTGCAGGTCGGTGGTGTCTAGGGTGATGGATTCCATTTTTTGTCTATTTGTGAAAGAAAATTTCTTCCCTGTGGTTGCATGAAATTAGATTTCAAATAAAAGCAAAAATCAATCAAAAATTAGGTGTCGGCTTCCCTACGATCGCGCCATTCCCTTCCACAGGAGCCTACCCATGTGCGGCATCGTCGGCGCGGTTTCCCAGCGCAACATCGTTCCCATCCTCGTGCAAGGCCTGCAGCGGCTGGAGTACCGGGGCTATGACTCGTGCGGCGTGGCCGTGCACGCCTCCAGCCTCGACCCCGCCCGCCCCGCGGCCCTGCAGCGCGCCCGCAGCACGGCGCGCGTGGCCGAACTGCTGGAACAGGTGCAGACCGAGCGCATCGAAGGCGCCACCGGCATCGCCCACACCCGCTGGGCCACGCACGGCGCGCCGGCCGTGCGCAACGCCCATCCGCACTTCAGCGCAGGCCCGGGCGGCGACGGCGTGCCCGGCCGCGTGGCGCTGGTGCACAACGGCATCATCGAAAACCATGAGGAGCTGCGCGCGCAACTGCAGGCGCGGGGCTATGTGTTCACCAGCCAGACCGACACCGAGGTCATCGCCCACCTCGTGGACAGCCACTACGGCGGCGATCTGTTCGAGGCCGTGCGGGCGGCGGTCAGCGAACTGCGCGGCGCCTACGCCATCGCCGTGCTGCACAAGGACGAGCCGCACCGCGTGGTGGGCGCGCGCGCGGGCTCGCCCCTGATTCTGGGCGTGGGGCAGGACAGCAGCGAGCATTTTCTGGCCAGCGACGCCATGGCCCTGGCTGGAGTCACCGACCAGATCGTCTACCTGGAAGAGGGCGACCTGGTGGACCTGCAACTGGGCCGCTACTGGATCGTGGGC
>JANJVX010000255.1 GCA_024709845.1 Burkholderiaceae bacterium
GCATCGCAGGGCATGCCCGAGGCCACGCCCATCACCAGGTTGTATTCGGGGCGGCCCATGGAGGGCTTGAGCATGCCGTTCTTGATGAACATGGTGACTGAGCGCACGATGCCCACGTCGAAGCACTCGAACTCGGGGTGCGTGCCGCATTCCTCCATCACGTCGAGGAACTGCTGCACCTTGGCCACCGGGTTGTCGAACACCATGGGTGGCCAGGCCCAGTTGCCGTCTTCCTTGATCTTGAGGTAGTTCAGGCTGCCCGCGTTGCAGGCGGCGATCTCGGGCTTGACGCGGCGGATGCAGTCCACCGGCCCGCTGATGTCCTTGCCGATCACGCCGGTGGTCAGGTTGATGATGACACCCGGGCAGGCCTGGCGGATCGCGTCCACCACCTCCTGGGCCACGTTCGGGTCCCAGCTGGGCATGTGGCCCATGCCGGGCTCTTGCGAGCGGATGTGCACGTGCATGATGGAGGCACCTGCATCAAACGCCTGGCGGGCCTGCGCCGCCATTTGTTCGGGCGTGACGGGCACGGGGTGTTGCTGGGGGTTGGTCAGCACGCCGGTGAGGGCGCAGGTGAGGATGGCTTTTTCGTGGTTCATGCGGGGACCTCTCCGGTGATGTCGATTTCTGCGAGCACGCTGCCGGCGGCAACGCTGTCTTTGATCTGGGCGTGCAGGGCGGACACGGTGCCGCTGGCACGGGCGTGCAGCCACATTTCCATCTTCATGGCCTCCACGCACAGCAAGGGCTGCCCGGCGGTGACCTGGTCGCCCACGGCCACGGCCACGGCGCACACCGTGCCCGCCACCGGGGAGCGCAGCTTGCTCGGGTCCAGGGCCGGGTCGTTCTGCGGGAAGGGCGAAAGCTCGGCAAACTGGTACACCGTGGCGCCCAGCGCCAGCGTGATCTGTCCGCCGCTGATCTGGCACACGGCACTGCGCTGCACGCCGCCCTGGCGCCAGGTCAGGCGCTCGTCCTGCCAGCGCACGGCGTCGAACGTGAAGCTCTCCGCGCCCGCCAGTTGCACCTGCACCTGCGTGCCGTGGGGGCGGATGCGCACGGCGCGCTGTTCGCTGCAGCCCGCGAGCACCAGGGTGGTGCCCCAGGTGGCCACGCTGTCAGGGCGGCGGGCACCACCCTGCTGCGCGGCCAGCGCTGCGGCCGCCAGGGCCCAAGTCAGCGCATCGGGCTGGGGGCGCTGCAGCAGGGGTTCACCCGCCTGCTGCCACTGGTCGATCAGCGTGGTGTGCATGCGCGCTTCGCGGAAGGCCGGGTGGTCCAGCAGGTCGCGCAAGAAGCGTGCGTTGTGGCGCAGGCCCAGCAGCGGGGCGTCGTCCAGCGCGGCCATGAGGCGGCGGATGGCGTCAGCGCGGTCGCGGCCATGGGCAATCAGCTTGGCCACCATCGGGTCGTAGTAGGGGGTGACTTCGCCACCCTCGCGGATGCCGGCGTCGATGCGCACCTCGCCAAACGCGGCCTGGCCACGGGCGCGGCCCGCCAGCGCCTGCTCGGGGCGCCAGTAGCGCACGGCGCCGGTTTGCGGCGCGAAGCCGTCGTAGGGGTCTTCGGCGTACAGCCGCACCTCGATGGCGTGGCCGGACAGCATGATGTCTTCCTGCGCCAGCGGCAGCGGTTCGCCCGCAGCCACGCGCAATTGCCATTCCACGAGGTCCTGACCGGTGATGCACTCGGTCACCGGGTGCTCCACCTGCAGGCGCGTGTTCATCTCCAGGAAGTAGTGGTGGTTGTCCGCGTCCACGATGAACTCGACCGTGCCCGCGCCCCGGTAGCCCACGGCCAGTGCGGCGGCCACGGCGTCGGCGCCCATCATGGCGCGCATCTGCGGCGAAACCACGGGAGAGGGCGCTTCCTCGATCACCTTCTGGCGGCGGCGCTGCGCCGTGCAGTCGCGCTCGCCCAGGTGCACGGCGTTGCCGTGTGCGTCGGCGAAGACCTGGATCTCGATGTGGCGACCGTTCTCGATCAGGCGCTCCAGCATCAGCGTGCCATCGCCAAAGGCGCTGGTGGCCTCGCGCCGTGCACCCTCGATGGCCGCCTGCAATTCGCTGTCGTGCCGTACCAGGCGCATGCCGCGCCCGCCGCCGCCCGCCACGGCCTTGACCAGCAGCGGGTAGCCGAGCTTTTTCGCTTCGGCCACCAGCGTGGCGTCGGCCTGGTCTGCGCCCAGGTAGCCGGGTGCGCAGGGCACGCCAGCGGCAATCATGCGCTCCTTGGCCAGGGCCTTGTCACCCATGGCCTCGATGGCGCTGGGGGGCGGGCCGATGAAGACCACGCCCGCGTCTTCGCAGGCCTGGGCAAAGGCGGCGTTCTCGCTCAGGAAGCCGTAGCCGGGGTGCAGCGCATCGGCCCCCGAGGCGCGGCAGGCCCCCAGGATGGCGTCGAACTGCAGGTAGGACTCGGCCGCCGGTGCGGGGCCGATGTGCACGGCCTCGTCGGCCAGCGCCACATGGGGCGCATCGCGGTCGGCGTCGCTGTACACGGCCACCGTGCGGTAGCCCAGCGCGCGGGCGCTGCGGATCACGCGGCAGGCGATTTCTCCGCGATTGGCGATCAGTATCTTGTTAAACATGTTGTGCCTCTTTCGCGGAGAAATCGCCTGCGTGCGCTGCGCGCACCATGCGATGTGGCTTCGCCGCTGCGCCGCTACGCGGCTGGTCACCGCGGTTCGCAATCAGGATTTTGGAAAAGCTCATGCGGGAACCCAGTTCGGTTTGCGTTTCTGCAGGAATGCGCCGGTGCCTTCTTGCCCCTCGGGGCCCTGGGCAGCGCGGGAGAAGATGGCGGCGGCCTCATCGACCAGTGCGGCGGGTGCGTTCCAGCGGGCTTTGGCCATCAGCGCCTTGGTGGCGGCCAGGGCGCCGGGGGCGCAGGCCAGGATGTCGGCCAGCACGGCCTGCAGCGCGGTGTCCACCTCGGCGGTGGTCACCTGCTGGTGCACCAAGCCGATGGCCAGCGCCTGCGCCGCATCGAGCTTGCCCCCGGTCACTGCCAGGCGCTTGGCCTGCGAGTAGCCCAGGCGCTCGACGAGGAAGGGCGCGATCTGCGCGGGCACCACGCCCAGCGAGGTTTCTGGCAGGCGGAAGCTTGCTGTCTCGGTGGCGATCGCCACGTCGGCCACGCAGGCCAGGCCGAAGCCGCCGCCCATCACCGTGCCCTCCAGCACGGCCACCACGGCCAGCGGGGTGTCGGCAAAGGCCGCGCACATGCGGCCAAAGGCGGCGTTGACTTCCGCGATGGGGTCGGTGCCTGCGGGGGCCTCCATGGCGCGCATGCGGGCCATGGCCATGTCCTTGAGGTCGCCTCCGGCGCAGAAGTGTCCGCCCGCACCGCGCAGCACCACCACGCGGGTGGGGTGGGCGCTGCCCACGCTGGCTTCGGCCTGCGCCAGGGCCTGGCGCAGCTCTTCCACCATGGCCAGCGACATGGCGTTGCGCACGTCGGGACGGTTCAAGGTGATTTCGAGCACGGGGCCATTATTCACGGCGCTAATAGCTATAAAATTCATAGCATTTTGTTTGGATTTTGTTGGTGGGTGCACTGTGCTATGCCTTGCGCACAGCGCTTGCTGGGGCGCGCCCCAGGCCAGGGCTCCCGCGCAAGGGCCGCCCCGCAGCGCCGGGAGCGTCCCCCTGCCCGCATCGCGCAGCGATGCGAGAGCGGGGGGAAGCGGCGCAGCCGCTCAGGGGGGTGCTCATTTCTTCTTGCCCGGCAAGGTGCCTTCGAGCTTGCAGATGATGCCGAGCATGATTTCGTCGGCGCCACCGCCGATGGAGATCAGGCGGCTGTCGCGGTAGGCTTGGCTGATGGGGTTGTCCGCCGTGAAGCCCATGCCGCCCCAGTACTGCAGGCAGGCATCAGCCACTTCGCGCGAGAGGCGCCCGGCCTTGAGCTTGGCCATGGAGGCGAGCTTGGTCACGTCCTTGCCCGCCACGTAAGACTCCACGGCGCGGTAGGTGAGGGCGCGCAGGGCTTCCACCTCGGTGCGCAGCTCCGCCAGGCGGAAGTGCACAACCTGGTTGTTCAGGATGGGCTGGCCAAACGTCTGGCGCTGGCGCGTGTATTCGATGGTCTGGTCGATCAGGTTGTCCAGCGAGCGCAGGCTGCCGGCCGCGCCGTACAGGCGCTCTTCCTGGAACTGCAGCATCTGGAACATGAAGCCCGCGCCCTCCTGGCCGATGAGGTTGCGCTGGGGCACGCGCACGTTGTCGAAGAAGAGCTGTGCCGTGTCGCTCGAATGCATGCCGATCTTCTCGATCTTCTGGCGCGTCACGCCGGGGGCGTCGAGCGGCACCATGATGAGCGACTTGTTCGAATGCACCGGGCCCTCGCTGGTGTTGGCCAGCAGGCAGCACCAGTCGGCCTGCATGCCGTTGGTGATCCACATCTTGGAGCCGTTGATGATGTAGTCGCCGCCATCCTTGCGTGCCGTGGTCTTGAGCGCGGCCACGTCCGAGCCGCCCGTGACCTCGCTCACGCCGATGCAGCCCACCATGTCACCGGCAATCGCCGGGGCCAGGAACTCCTTGCGCAGTTCGTCGCTGCCGAAGCGCGCCAGCGCCGGGGTGCACATGTCGGTCTGCACGCCAATGGCCATGGGCACGCCGCCCACGTTGCAGTCGCCCAGCGCTTCGGCCATGACCATGGAGTAGCTGAAGTCCAGCCCCATGCCGCCGAATTCGGTGGGGTACTTGATGCCCAGCAGGCCCAGGTCGCCCATCTTCTTGAAAAGCTGGTGGGCGGGGAAGATGCCTGCCTTCTCCCATTCGGCGGTGAAGGGGTTGATCTCGTTGGCGACGAATTTGCGTACCGTGTCGCTGATCTGCTCGTGCTCGGGGGTGAATTGCATGGTGTGTGCTCCGGATGAATTGGGATGGTGGATGGCGCTTACATGCGCGCCACGCCGAAGGTGTTGGGGCGCAGCACACGGGCGCGGGCTTCGCGGGCCATGGCCAGGCACAGGGCCAGCACGTTGCGCGTTTCGCGCGGGTCGATGATTCCGTCGTCCCACAGGCGGGCGGTGCCGAAGAGCACGTCCGACTCGGCGTCCAGGCGGCGCTTGAGCTGG
>JANJVX010000272.1 GCA_024709845.1 Burkholderiaceae bacterium
CACACCCTGTGGCACAGCGCCAGCAACAGCCTGACCTACAAGCCGGTGAACCTCAAGCCCCTGACAGTGGACAGCGTTCCTCCCAAGGTCCGGACGTTCTAAACAGTAGCCCCACGAGAGCTGAACCATGCAAAAACGCACATTCCAAATCTACCGCTACGATCCGGACAAGGACGCCAAGCCCTACATGCAGACCATCGAGATCGAGCTCGACGGCCATGAGCGCATGCTGCTGGACGCCCTGCTCAAGCTCAAGGAGCAGGACCCGACCCTGTCGTTCCGCCGCTCCTGCCGCGAAGGCGTTTGCGGCTCGGACGCGATGAATATCAATGGCAAGAACGGCCTGGCCTGCCTGACCAACATGAACACGCTGCCGGGCACCATCGTGCTCAAGCCCCTGCCCGGCCTGCCCGTGATCCGCGACCTGATCGTGGACATGACGCTGTTCTTCAAGCAGTACAACTCGATCAAGCCCTACCTGATCAACGAAGGCATCCCCCCCGAAAAGGAACGCCTGCAGTCACCCGAGCAGCGCGAGGAACTCGACGGCCTGTACGAGTGCATTCTGTGCGCCAGCTGCTCCACGAGCTGCCCCAGCTTCTGGTGGAACCCCGACAAGTTCGTCGGCCCCGCCGGTTTGCTGCAGGCCTACCGCTTCCTGGCCGACAGCCGCGACGAGGCCACCGCCGAGCGCCTGGACAACCTGGAAGACCCCTACCGTCTGTTCCGTTGCCACACGATCATGAACTGCGTTGACGTGTGCCCCAAGGGCCTGAACCCCACCCGGGCGATTGGCAAGATCAAGGAACTGATGGTGCGCCGCGCCATCTGACCGCGCCAGCAAGACCGCCATGGGTGACCCCTCGACCAACGACCTGCCAGCGGCCTCGCCGCTGCTGGATGCACGCGCGCTCAGCAAGCTGCACTGGCGCTGCCGGCGCGGCCTGCTGGAGAACGATCTGTTCATCGAGCAGTTCTTCACCCGTTTCGAGTCCGGACTGACGCAACGCCATGCCGACGGGCTGACGGCGCTGATGGATCTTTCGGACAACGACCTGCTGGACCTCCTGCTTCGCAGGCGTGAACCGGAAGGCGCACTCAACACCCCGCCGGTATGCGAAGTACTCGGCATGCTCAGACAGAGCGGCGCCCGTGCGGCACACGCCTGACCTGTGGCAGTGGATTAACCAGACCGGATCATCGGAAACCTCAACAAGGACGCAACAATGAAGCTCGCTGACAACAAAGCCACCCTGTCGTTCAGTAACGGCAGCCCCAGCGTGGAAATGCCGGTCTACCACGGCAACATCGGCCCCGACGTGATCGACATCCGCAAGCTGTACGCACAGACCGGCATGTTCACCTACGACCCGGGCTTCCTGTCGACGGCCTCGTGCCAGTCCGCCATCACCTACATCGACGGTGACAAGGGCGAACTGCTCTACCGCGGCTACCCCATCGAGCAGCTGGCCACCCACTGCGACTACCTCGACACCTGCTACCTGCTGCTCAAGGGCGAACTGCCCAACACAGCCGAGCGCGCCGACTTCCACAAGCGTGTGCTGCAGCACACCATGGTCAACGAGCAGATGCAGTTCTTCCTGCGTGGCTTCCGCCGCGACGCGCACCCCATGGCCGTGCTGACCGGCCTGGTGGGCGCCATGTCGGCCTTCTACCATGACAGCACCGACATCAACAACCCGCAGCACCGCGACATCGCCGCGATCCGCCTGATCGCCAAGATGCCCACGCTGGTGGCCATGGCCTACAAGTACGGCAAGGGCGAGCCCTACATGTACCCCCGCAACGACCTCTCGTACGCTGGCAACTTCCTGCGCATGATGTTCGGCACGCCCTGCGAGGACTACAAGGTCAACCCGGTGATCGAGCGCGCGATGGACCGCATCTTCATCCTGCACGCCGACCACGAGCAGAACGCATCCACCTCCACCGTGCGCCTGTGCGGCTCCTCGGGCACCAACCCGTTCGCCGCCATCTCCGCTGGCGTGGCCTGCCTGTGGGGCCCTGCCCACGGCGGTGCCAACGAGGCCTGCCTGAACATGCTGGAAGAAATCCAGGCCATGGGCGGCGTGTCCAAGGTCGGCGAGTTCATGGAAAAGGTCAAGGACAAGAACTCCGGCGTCAAGCTGATGGGCTTCGGTCACCGCGTGTACAAGAACTACGACCCCCGTGCCAAGCTCATGCAGGAAACCTGCAACGAAGTGCTGGCCGAACTGGGCCTGGAAAACGACCCGCTGTTCAAGCTGGCCAAGGAACTCGAAAAGATCGCCCTGGAAGACGACTACTTCGTGCAGCGCAAGCTCTACCCGAACGTGGACTTCTACTCCGGCATCGTGCAGCGCGCCATCGGCATCCCGGTGAACCTGTTCACCGGCATCTTCGCCCTGGCCCGCACCGTGGGCTGGATCGCCCAGCTGAACGAAATGATCAGCGACCCCGAGTACAAGATCGGCCGTCCCCGCCAGCTGTTCACGGGCTCCGTGCGCCGCGACGTCAAGCCGCTGGGCAACTGATGCAGCGGCGCCCTGGCGCCGCCCTGCCCCGAAAAACCCGCCGCGAACCGGCGGGTTTTTTCTTGCCTGCTCAAAACAGACAGCCCTGCCCGCCCGCCAAGCCCGGGCGGAACTGCGAGGTATCGAGTTCCACCCGTTCGCGGTTCAGCCCCAGGCGTCGGCAAGCCATGGCAAAGCGCTGGCGCAGCAGATCGGCCCACAGGCCGCTGCCCTGCATGCGCTGCACGAAACGGCTGTCGTAGACCGTGCCAGCCGCGCGCTGGGCATGCAGGTCCTGCACCCGCGCCATCACCCGCTGCGCGCGCTGCGGGTAGTGCAGCGCCAGCCATTCGCGGAACAGCGGGTCCAGCTCCCAGGGCAGGCGCAGCACGGTGTAGAAGGCGCTGCGCGCGCCCGCCTCGGCGGCGGCTTCCAGCACCTGCTCCATGTCCTCATTGAGAAAGGGGATCTGCGGCGCCACGCTCACTCCCACAGGCACACCCGCCTCGGCCAGCGCACGGATGGTGCGCAGCCGCCGGTGCGGTGCCGCCGCCCGGGGCTCCAGGCGGCGGGCCAGCAACGGGTCCAGCGTGGTGATGGTCACATACGCCGCCGCAAGCCGCTGCGCCGCCAGCGGCGCAAGAAGGTCGAGGTCGCGCTCCACACCGCTGGACTTGGTGATGAGGTAGAACGGATGCCGCGCATCGCCCAGAACCTCGATCACGCCACGCGTGAGCCGCAGCTCGCGCTCGACAGGCTGGTAACAGTCCGTCGCCGAACCGATGCACAGCCCGCGCACGGCATGGCCGGGCCGGGCCAGCTCCCGCCGCAGCAGTGCGGCGATGTTGCGCTTGGCGATGATCTGCGTCTCGAAATCCAGCCCCGGGGACAGGTTGAGGTAGCTGTGCGTGGGCCGGGCATAGCAGTAGATGCAGCCATGCTCACAGCCCCGGTAGGGGTTGACGGAATACTCGAAGCCCACATCGGGCGAATCGTTCGTGCACAGGGCGCTGCGCGCGGTCTCGAAATGCACGGTGGTGGCCTGCGGCGCGGGCGTCTCGGCCGCCAGGCCGGGTGCCCCCCAGCCATCGTCAAACGCCGCGCGCTCGTCCCGCGCGAAGCGGTGCGCCAGCGCCGTTGCGGCGCCCCGGCCCTGGAGGGCCTGCAGTGGCACCCGCACCTCGGGCACGGGGCCGGGCGGCGGATCGTCGGGGGGAAAATGCCCATGCATACTGTATAAATATACATATTCATGAATAACCCTGCCGACAGATTGCCCGTGCGGGGCAGTGCGGGATTCACGATGGACTACAGTCCCGCCCTTTCAACCCATCCGCAGAGGTAACCCCATGGCGCGCAAGCCCCAGATCATCCTGTCGTCGCTCGACCTTGACCGTATCGAAGCCCTGCTGGCGGCCATTCCCGCCAGTGTCTTTCCTGGCAAGGCGGACCTCCAGGCAGAGCTGGACCGCGCCGACGTGGTGGCGCCGGAAGAAATTCCACCCACCGTGGTCACCATGAATTCCACCGTGCAGTTCACCATTCTGGAAACCGGCAAGGAGTTCTGCCTGACGCTGGTGTACCCACGCGACCTGGACGGCAGCACCGACCGCCTGTCGATCTTCGCGCCCGTGGGCAGCGCCCTGCTGGGCCTGTCGGTCGGCGATGAACTGGCCTGGCCCGGCCCCGGTGGCAAGGCCATGACCGTGAAGGTCAAGCAGATCGTCTACCAGCCCGAGGCCGCCGGAGAGCTGCACCGCTGACGGCCGCCCCCATTGGCGCAGCGCCACGGCGCGGGGCGCCGCGCATCCGTGCAATTGTTCCTGTGCAGAAAAAGCGGCTTGGAGCGAAAATAGCCTCCCATGCCCACTCCTCTGCCCCGTGATCCATTGAGCAACGCCCCGGCGTTCGACCCCAACTCCACCACCGCCTTCCAGCGGCGCATGGAGCGGGCGCCGGAGTGGTTCTGCTCCTTTCTCGCCGGCAACAGCCGCGAGAAGACACGCCTGCGCAGCGAGATGGCCGTGATGAAGGGCTCCGTGGTATGGCTGGTGCGCCAGCGGCGCCAGGGGCAGTGGAGCGCACAGGAGCGCGCGCACCTGCGCCAGGTCATGCGCTCGGCGTCTTCGGTCAGCCCTTACCTGATCATCTGGGTCATTCCAGGGTCCATGCTGCTGCTGCCATTCATGGCGTGGTTCATTGACTCCCGGCGCAAGGGCCGCGCGCCTACCGAGACCTGACGAACCCCACGGCGTGTCACAACACGCCATCGGCCAGTGCGGCCAGAACGCCTGCACCCACCAGGGTGGCCTGCCAGCGCCATGCCAGCGCCCAGGTGGGCGTGGGGCGTTCCACCGCCAGGTAAAGCTGGCGCCCGGCGGCCAGCGAGAGTGCAAACGCCGCCAGCATGCCCAGAGCGTTGGGCAGCGGCTCCTGCGGCCACAGCAGGTGTACCAAGGCATTCACCAGCAGGCAGACCGGAAAGTGCACCAGAAAGACGGAATACGACATCTGTCCCAGTCGCTGCAGCCGCACCGCCACACGCCCGCCAGGCAGTAGCTGCGGGCTCCGCAGAGCCCAGACCAGGCCCAGCGCGCTCACCAGCGCCACCAGAATGCGCGCACGGAAATCCAGCGCCAGCGCCAGCCCCCCCAGCAAGGCCATGCCCGCCAGCCACGGCACCGGGCGCCCGGAACGCACAGCCCAGCAGGCCATCATGCCCAGGCCGTAGGACCCCATGAAGTACAGGGCCCACATGTCCAGCCCGGGCTGGCGGTTAAAGACCAGCAACGAGGCCGCCGTGCCCGCCACCACCAGCGCGCGCAGCAGCCGCATGCGCTGCTCCGGCGCCAGTCCCGGCACGGCCCGCACACCCGCCAGCAACAGCACGGCCAGGGCGAAAAGCTGGAAGTCGATGGCCACGTACCAGACACCGGCCGACAGCGCCTCCTCGCCCACGACGTCCTGCAGCAGCAGGGCATTGGCCAGCAACTGGGGCAGGCTGGGCTCGGCGGGCACGCTGGGGTGCCCGAACCAAGGCCGCACCAGCGCCGCCACGGCGATGGCCAGCACCAGGGCCACGGCATACGGGACCACCAGACGCACGAAACGCCGTGCCACCTGCTGCGGCGCGCTGTCAAAGCGCGCCAGCCCCTGCGGCGCCAGGCTGGCCGCCGCCAGGTAGCCCCCCAGCACCAGAAACAGCTGCACGGCCATGCGCCCGTAGTCGTACAACCAGGCCAGCAGCCCCGGAAACAGCGGCAGCGCCGCATCGGACATGGGGCCGTAGAAAGCCAGGTGGTGCCCGACGATGGCGGCGCAGGCCAGCCCCTTGAGCACGTCAATCAACGGGTTGCGGGCAGGGGTGGATGGCATGACAGCGCTCATGGAAGGCGGACAGCGTTCGGGGGGTCGGGGGCCTGTGCGGGCACCCGCCAGCCAGGAACGCATGCACCGGGAAGTGCACCACGGCGAATATTAGCATTTTTCGGGGTTTTCGCTTACCGGTAAAGCCTCACAAGCTATCAATTAAATAGCAAAAAGCCAAACACCAGGCGGCGCACATGCCCAGGCCCGGGGCACGGCCGTGCCAGCCGCCCCGCGATGGCGCAATTTTTGCTTTATTTCAGTGCAAGACTGGCGCCCCCTACCCGGGCGCACCAGAACGGTTCAATTCACGCCTCAAGGGAAGTCATGGAATCACTCAAACAGGGCACGGACACGCTTTTCATCCTGCTCGGCGCCATCATGGTTCTGGCCATGCACGCCGGGTTCGCGTTTCTGGAGCTGGGCACGGTGCGCAAGAAGAACCAGGTGAATGCCCTGGTGAAAATCCTCGTCGATTTCTCGGTGTCCACGGTGGTCTATTTCACCGTCGGCTATGGCGTGGCCTACGGTACGCATTTCTTTGTGGGCGCGGACACCCTGGCCCTGCAGAGCGGCTACGGGCTGGTGAAGTTCTTCTTCTTGCTCACCTTCGCCGCCGCCATTCCGGCCATCGTGTCGGGCGGCATCGCCGAGCGCGCAAAATTCTGGCCGCAACTGCTGGCAACGGCCGCCATCGTTGGCTTTGTCTACCCCTTCTTCGAGGGCATTGCCTGGAATCAGCATTTTGGGGTGCAGGCCTGGATCAAGGCACTCACGGGCGAAGAGTTCCACGACTTCGCAGGCTCCATCGTGGTGCATGCCGTGGGCGGCTGGATCGCCCTGCCCGCCGTGCTGCTGCTGGGCTCGCGCGCCAACCGCTACCGCAAGGACGGCGCCATCTCGGCACACCCGCCGTCGAGCATCCCCTTCCTGGCGCTGGGCTCGTGGGTTCTGGTGGTGGGCTGGTTCGGCTTCAACGTGATGAGCGCACAGACGCTGGACAAGATCTCCGGCCTCGTCGCCGTCAACTCCCTCATGGCCATGGTGGGCGGCACGCTGGCGGCGCTGGTGCTGGGCCGGAACGACCCCGGCTTCGTGCACAACGGCCCCCTGGCCGGCCTGGTGGCCGTGTGCGCAGGCTCCGACCTGATGCACCCGCTGGGCGCCCTGGTGGTGGGCGCGGTGGCAGGCGCCATCTTCGTGGCCATGTTCACGCTCACGCAGAACCGCTGGAAGATCGACGACGTGCTCGGTGTCTGGCCCCTGCACGGCCTCTGCGGCACCTGGGGCGGCCTGGCGGCGGGCATCTTCGGCAGCAAGGCCCTGGGCGGCCTGGGCGGTGTCGCGTTCACCGGCCAGCTCATCGGCACCCTCATGGGCATTGCCTGGGCACTGCTCGGGGGGGCCATGGTCTACGGCGCCCTCAAGGCCACACTGGGCCTGCGCCTGACGCAGGAAGAGGAATACGACGGCGCCGACCTCTCCATCCACAAGATCAGCGCCACGCCCGACCGCGAGGTGAGCTGGTAACTCAGGCAGTCGGCACGCGGCCCGGCTGCTGGGCCGCCAGCCACAGCGTGATGGCCTGCTGGTCCGTCATCGTGCGCACCTGCTGGTAGGCCCGCTCGGCCTCGGGGAAGCGCCGGCGCAGCAGGTTGAGCCACTGCTTGAGCCGCCCGGCGCGTTGGCGCGGCTCCAGGCCGTCGCACACCAGCCGCCAGAAGTCGCCCAGGTGCGGCAGCAGATCGGCCCACAGCACCTCGTCGCTGCCCGGCCGACCGGCATCGGCCGCGCGCAGGGCACGCGCCAGTCCGGGGTCGGCCACGATGCCGCGCCCCAGCATCAGCGCCTCGCAGCCCGAGACCGCGCGGCAGCGCTGCGCGTCCTCCACCGTCCAGATCTCGCCATTGGCCACCACAGGCACCGCCACCGCAGCGCGGATGGCCGGAATCTGCTCCCAGTAGGCCGGCGGCCGGTAGCCGTCCACCTTGGTGCGCGCATGTACCACGATCTCGCACGCGCCCCCCGCCTCCATGGCCTGGGCGCATTCGCGCGCCAGGCTGGCGTCGTCGTAACCCAGTCGCATCTTGGCCGACACCGGCAGGTGCGCCGGCACCACACGGCGCACCGCACCCACCACAGCGGCAATGCGCTCGGGCTCGCGCAGCAGCGCCGCGCCGCCGCCATGGCGGTTCACCACCTTGGCCGGGCAGCCAAAGTTCAAGTCAATACCCTCGGGCCCCAACGCGGCCAGCCGCGCCGCGTTCTCGGCCATGCACACCGGGTCGGAACCCAGCAACTGCGCGCGCACCGGCACGCCGGCCAAGGTGCGCCCGCCGTGGTTCAGCTCGGGCACATAGCGCAGGAACACCTTGTCGGGCAGCAGCGTGCCGGTGATGCGGATGAATTCCGACACGCACCGGTCCACGCCGCCCACCCGGGTCAGCACATCGCGCAGCACAAAGTCGAGAAGGCCCTCCATGGGCGCCAGGAGCAGGGTCATGGTGGGTGGTTCGGGGGGGGGGGCAGGTGGCAATGCCTCGGCCATGGATTTTAATAAAAATGGACTCCAGTCCAATAGATATAAGCGCCATTAGCTACTATTTTAGTAGTAATCATTCACCCTGCACATTCGGTATTTTGGCGGAATGGTCTATCAGCGGGGAGGAATGGCTCACGTCACGAAGATCGACGGCTGGAGTCGGCCATGAGCCGCCGCTGGTGGGGTCAAGAAGCAGACATTCAACGTTGGAACTCAGCGGGCGCCGTAGGCGATCCGTTGGAATGATGGGATGGACTCCCCCGTTTGTTTGCGCAAGATTGGCGCACTGGTCTTCATTGGCGTGGGGATCAGGTCTTCAAACGAAAGGAGTCCGACATGCATGCTACTACCGTGGCCGTCGACTTGGCCAAATCCGTTTTCCA
>JANJVX010000274.1 GCA_024709845.1 Burkholderiaceae bacterium
AGGCCATGAGATCTCCGGGCAAAGACTTGAGTCCTGGGTCTGCGACGACTGACCCGCGGGCGGCACACCCTGCGGGCTTGGCGGTTGGCCACTACCAACCATGGCGGACGGCGATGCGTTGCACATCGCCCGAACCAAGGCGTCTTCTGCTGTCGGGTTTGACAGAAGACACTTGAAAACCGGTGGTGATGGCCCGCCTATCTCAGGCACCGGGAGGCCACTTCAACCAGTTTTCAGGTGCGCTCTGAAAGCGCCAAAGGCTGGAGGCCCGCGAGGAGCGCTCCAGCCCTTGCAAGGGACCGAATTACTTCAGTTCAGCCTTGGCGCCAGCGTCCACCAGCTTCTTGACAGCGGCTTCGGCGTCGGCCTTGGCAATGCCTTCCTTGACGTTCTTCGGAGCGCCGTCCACCAGGTCCTTGGCTTCCTTCAGGCCCAGGCCGGTGATTTCGCGCACTGCCTTGATGACGGACACCTTGTTGGCGCCAGCGTCGGTCAGCACCACGTTGAATTCCGTCTTCTCTTCAGCAGCGGCAGCGGCGCCACCGCCAGCAGCGGCGGGGGCAGCCATGGCTGCGGCGCTCACGCCAAACTTTTCTTCAATGGCCTTCACCAGGTCATTGAGTTCCAGAACCGTCATGCCGTCGAGGGCGGTCAGAAATGCGTCTTTATCGAATGCCATTTTGATTTCCTAACAATTGGTTAACAGGTTGGCTGGCCGGCTGCTCAGGCAGCAACGGCTTCGCCTTCGCCTTTTTTGGCCGCCAGGGCACCCAGCACCACGGCGGTGCGGGACATTGGCGACATCAGCAAGCCACACAGCTGGGCCAGCAGCACTTCCTTGGAAGGAATGTTGGCCAGTTGCTTAACGCCGTTGACATCCAGGGCCTTGCCGCCGAAGGCACCGCCGCGAATCACCAGCTTGTCGTTGGTTTTCGCGAAATCTGCCACCACCTTGGCTGCAGACACGGCGTCTTCAGAGAAGCCATAGATCAGCGGACCGGTCATCTGGTCGGCGACCACGTCAAACTGGCTGCCTGCCACAGCACGGCGTGCCAGGGTGTTCTTCAGAACACTCAGGCTCACACCCTTGCTGCGTGCATCAACGCGCAGTTTGGTCATGTCGGCGACCGTGATGCCACGGTATTCCGCAATCACAAGCGTTTGAGCTTTAGCGGCGAGGCTGGTCACTTCATTGATGACCGCTTCTTTCTCACTGCGATTAAGACTCAAGGTCTACTCCTTAAAATGTGCGCTCAGGGCTGGACCCCTTACGCACGCTCTTGTTGCAGCGACCAACTGTTGAGGAACGGATTCCATCTGCAGCGGGATCGCCATCTGCGCTGGCCCTTGACGGATTAAGTGCGAGCCGAAACCGGCACACCAGCGGTCTTGGATGGCCCGGCACATCGCTGTGCCAGCCCACCACCGAGGCACTTTTCAGCACCTCAAGATTTCTCGCAATTACGCTGCGATGGATTGCGTATCCACGCGGACACCCAGGCCCATCGTGGAAGAAATTGCCACCTTGCGCAGGTACAAACCCTTGCTGGTTGCCGGCTTGGCTTTGCTCAGTGCATCGATCAGCGCAGCAAGGTTGCCTTGCAGCTTTTCGTTGTCGAACGAACGGCGGCCGATCGTGCTGTGCACGATGCCGGCCTTGTCGACGCGGAACTGCACCTGGCCTGCCTTGGCGTTCTTCACGGCCGTGGCGACGTCGGGAGTGACCGTACCCACCTTGGGGTTGGGCATCAGACCGCGCGGACCGAGGATCTGGCCCAGCGTACCCACGACACGCATGGCGTCGGGCGCGGCGATCACCACATCAAAGGGCATGTCACCCGCCTTGACCATGGCCGCCAGATCGTCCATGCCGACCACGTCAGCACCAGCCGCCTTGGCTTCTTCGGCCTTGGCACCCTGGGCGAACACGGCGACGCGCGTGGTCTTGCCGGTACCGTTGGGCAGCACGACAGCGCCGCGAACCACCTGGTCCGACTTCTTGGCGTCCACGCCCAACTGCACCGCGACGTCGATGGATTCGTCAAACTTGGCGGTGGCGGCCTCTTTCACAAGTGCCACAGCTTCTGCGAACGAGTACAGCTTGGTGCTGTCAACCTTGCCCTGCAGGGCTTTTTGTTTTTTGGTCAGCTTGGCCATTTACAAACCCTCCACCGTCACGCCCATGGAACGGGCCGAACCAGCAATGGTACGAACGGCCGCATCGATGCTGGCAGCGTTCATGTCCTTCATCTTGGTCTTCGCGATCTCTTCGAGCTGCTCACGCGTGATCTTGCCTACCTTGGTTTTCAAGGCGTTGGCAGAACCCTTGTCCAGCTTGATCGCCTTCTTGATCAGGGTCGTCGCCGGAGGCGTCTTGATGATGAAGGTGAAGCTCTTGTCGGCAAAAGCGGTGATGACCACCGGCAGCGGCAGACCGGGCTCGACACCCTGGGTCTGCGCATTGAATGCCTTGCAGAACTCCATGATGTTGAGGCCACGCTGACCCAGCGCAGGGCCGATCGGTGGGGATGGATTGGCTTTACCAGCAGGCACTTGCAGCTTGATAAAACCGACGATTTTCTTCGCCATGGTTTGCTCCTTACGGGTATTGACGCTGGCGTCGCACTGGCGAAACACAGCTCCCCGGGGTTAACGACTCACTGACTTTCATCGCACCGAGTCGAAAAGTGCGAATACCGTAAAAGGTCAGGTCTTTTCGATCTGACTGAATTCGAGTTCCACAGGGGTAGAGCGGCCAAAAATCATGACAGACACCCGTACGCGGCTCTTCTCGTAATTGACATCTTCCACCGAACCGTTGAAGTCGGTGAACGGGCCTTCCTTGACACGCACCATCTCGCCCACCATGAATTCGATCTTGTGGCGCGGTTTGTCGGTGCCTTCCTGCATCTGACTGACGATTTTCTGCACCTCTTCCTCGGAGATCGGCGCTGGGCGGTTCTTGGCACCCCCCACGAAACCCGTCACCTTGTTGGTGTGCTTGACCAGATGCCATGTGTCATCGTCCATCACCATTTCGACGAACACATAACCTGGAAACAGCCGACGCTCCGTCGTCTTGCGGCTGCCATTCTTCATCTCCACAACCTCTTCGGTGGGGACCAGAATGCGACCGAACTTGGCCTGCATGCCCGAACGCGCAATGCGTTCGGCAATGTTGCGCTCCACCGCCTTCTCCATGCCGGAATAGGCATGCACGATGTACCAGCGCAGATCAGGGTTGGCAGCTGCCACGCTCTCGGGAGCAGCCGTTCCGCCCGTTTCGACAGTCGCAGTCATTTATTTTCTCCAGCCCAGAATCAGGTCGTAAAACACCCATTCAAGGGTCTTGTCGGTGAGCCAGAGAAACAGCGCCATGACCACGACAAAAGCAAACACGTAGGCCGTCATCTGCATGGTTTCCTTGCGCGTCGGCCAAACCACTTTCTTGACTTCGCGCCATGCATCGCGTCCGAACGCAACCAGCCTGCGGCCAGACTCGGAAACCAGAAACACGCCAGCCGCCGCAACCAAACCGATCAGAAGCGCACCCCACTGGGCAACCGCTCCCTGCTTGCCGAGCAAGTAAAACGCAGCCACCGAGCCAACGACCAACGCCACCGCTGCCGCGAGCTTGGCTTTGTCTGCACCCGAACTGACTGTCTCTATCTGTGAAGTGGCCATTTTTGGCTGTTTCCTGCTTCATGAACTGGTGTCTACACAAGACACCGAAGCCCGCCAGGGTCTGGCGGGCTTTGTTTTTGCCACTTAGGTGGCAGGGGCAGTAGGAATCGAACCTACAACCTTCGGTTTTGGAGACCGACGCTCTGCCAATTGAGCTATACCCCTATGAACCAATCAAGCAATGATCTTGGCCACGACGCCAGCGCCGACGGTACGGCCGCCTTCACGGATGGCGAAGCGCAGACCTTCTTCCATGGCGATGGGGTTGATCAGCTTGACGGTGATCGACACGTTGTCGCCAGGCATCACCATTTCCT
>JANJVX010000288.1 GCA_024709845.1 Burkholderiaceae bacterium
GGCCTGGCGTGCGCGGCGCGAGCGCCTGCGCCCTTGGGGGCCGAGCGCAGCGATGGCCTGTATGGCTGTTGGGCTGCCACCCTCCCTTCTGTATGCGCCGAGGAGCGCAGGGGGCGGGGTGGCGGGTGTGCCGCAGGACACACCCGTTTCGTGAACTGACTCGCCGCGTTTGTCCGAACGGAGCTGCGCAGCAGCGCAGTGAGTTACGCGGCGCACCCCGCGAACGAGCACCGCAGGTTGCCCGCAGCGAAGCGGAGGGACGCAGACAGCAGGGTCGCCCTTTCTTTGCTTACTTTCTTTCGGCGAAGCGAAAGAAAGTGAGTCGCCTGCCGGGGCGAGACCCGGCTCCCGCCGTCAAGTCAGTCAGCATGCAAAAAATGAGCGCATGACGTAACCCGGGCAATCTCAAGAGCCCAGAGGTCAAAGATTAACCAGCCATTCCCCCTCGCGCCGCGCCGCCCCCGAGCGCACCAGATCGTCCATCAGCCCCTCCAGCCATTCCGCTTGGCCTCGGTCGCTGAAATGCCGCTGGTGCATGGCGCCGAAGTAGGGGGTGGCGTCGGTCCAGGCGCGCAGGTCGGACAGGCGGATGCGCTGCCACTCCAGCAGCTTGTACTTGAGCAAGACCTTGGCGGCATACAGCGCGTGTTTGCCGGGGTTGCTGGCGAAACCGTCGAGGCGCTTGCGTGCCACGGCCAGTGCGCGCGGGGCGTCGTGGAACACCGGGCCGTGGCCGGGGATCACGCTGTGCGGGGCCAGGCGCTCGATCAGGTCGAGCGTGGCGGCCACTTCGGCGAAGGCGTCTTCGCCCTCCAGTTCGGGGAAGACCACGCCGAAGCCGTTCTCCCACAGCGCGTCGGCGGAGATGAGGATGCGGTCCTGTGGCTCGAACAGCACCACCGAGTGCGGGTCGTGCCCCGGCGCCGCGTGCACCTGCCAGGGGCGGTCGCCCAGCAGTTCCTCGGTGCCGGGTTGCAGCAGCGCGTCGCAGCGAAAGCGCGGGCACTCCTGCCCGGTGGGCGTGTAGCTCAGGGCGTAGGGGTCCCAGTCGCGCACATGCGCGGCCTGTCCGGGCGGGATGGCGGTTTGCACGTTCGGCCAGGCCTGCTGCAGTGCGGCGTTGCCGCCGCAGTGGTCGCTGTGCAGATGGGTGTTGAGGATGCGGTCGAGTGGCCGCCTGCCCAGCGCCGATTGCACCAGGGCCAGGGTCTGCGCACCGTGCGTGCAGTAGCCCGTGTCCACCAGCGCGGCGCCCGAGCGCTCGCCCACGAACAGGATGTTGTTGGACGAGAGCCAGCCGCGCTCGAATACGGTGATTTCGGGCGGAAGGGCAAGGGCATCAAGCGTCATATGCTATTGAAAAAAGAGCAAATTCATGGGCGCGGCCCGAGCCAGCGACCGCCGCGCAAGGGCCGCCCCGCCGCGCTGGCGGTGTCCCCCTTCCCGGCGAAGCCGGGAGCGGGGGGAAGCGGCGCAGCCGCTCAGGGGGTTGTCCTCAACTCCCGCCGCAGGATCTTGCCCACATTGGTCTTGGGCAGGTCGTCGCGGAACTCAATGTACTTGGGCCGCTTGTAGCCGGTGAGGTTGTCATGGCAGAAGCGCACAACGGCGTCTTCGTCCAGCGCGGCGTCGCTGCGCACCACGAACACCTTGACGGCCTCGCCCTGCTTTTCGTCGGGAATACCGACGGCGGCGCATTCGAGCACGCCAGGGCAGGTGGAGATGACGTTCTCGATCTCGTTGGGGAAGACGTTGAAGCCGCTGACCAGGATCATGTCCTTCTTGCGGTCGATGATGCGCGTGTAGCCCTCGGCGTCCATGATGCCGATGTCGCCCGTGCGCATGAAGCCGTCGGGCGTGAAGGCCTTGGCGTTTTCCTCGGGCTGGTTGTAGGAGCCCGGCATGACGTTGGGGCCGCGGATGCAGATCTCGCCCGATTCACCCTGTGGCACGCTGTTGCCGTCATCGTCCTTGATGGCGATCTCGATGCCCGGCAGCGGCAGGCCGATGGTGCCGGTGAACGTGGTGTTGTTGACCGGGTTGTTGGTGCCGATGGCGCAGGTCTCGCTCATGCCCCAGCCTTCGATCATGGTGCTGCCGGTGACCTTCTGCCACTGTTTGGCCGTGCCCTCGGACGCCGCCATACCCCCGGCTTGCGAGACGCACAGGTGCGAAAAATCGAGCGTGCGGAACTGCGGGTTCTGCAAGAGCGCGTTGAACAGCGTGTTCACGGCCGGCAGCATGTGGAAGGGGCGCTTTTTCAGCACCTCGACGAACTTCGGAATGTCGCGCGGGTTGGGGATCAGCGTCAGGCGCGAGCCCTGGCGGATGGCCAGCAGGCACAGCGTGAGCGCGAAGATGTGGTACAGCGGCAGCGCGGCGATGCTGTTGGCCTTGCTCAGGTCGCCAATTTTGGCCAGCGCCGGGGTGAACCAGGCCTCGGCCTGCAGCGTGGCGGCGATGATGTTGCGGTGGGTGAGCACCGCGCCCTTGGACAGGCCCGTGGTCCCGCCCGTGTACTGCAGGAAGGCAATGGAGTCGTGGTTGGCCTGGCTGGGCTGCAGGCTGCGGCGCGCGCCCAGGGCCAGGGCCTTCTTGAAGCTGGTGACCTGGCGGCCACCGGTGAGCGGCAGCTCATAGGCGGGCACCATCTTGGCGAGGTGGCGCACGGCGAAGGAGATCCACCGGCCGTACCAGAAGCCCAGCATGTCGCCCATGGAGGCCATGACGACGTGCTTGACGCTGGTGTGATCGATGACTTCGGCCAGCGTGTGGGCGAAGTTCTCCAGGATGACGATGGCGGTGGCGCCGGAGTCCTTGAGCTGGTGCTCCAGCTCGCGCGCGGTGTAGAGCGGGTTGACGTTCACGCAGGTGTAGCCCGCGCGCAGCACGGCGGCCATGGTCACGGCGAACTGCGGCACGTTGGGCAGCATGATGGCCACTCGGGCGCCGGGCTCCAGCCCCTGGCCCTGCAGCCAGGCCCCCAGGGCGGCCGAGTAGCGGTCGAGCTCGCCGTAGCTCATCCAGCGTTCCATGCACACCGAGAAGGGGCTGGATGCGTGCTTGCGCATCGCTTCTTCCAGCAGGTGCGCGGCCGAGCGGTATTGCTCGGGGTCCACGTCGTGCGGCACGCCAGCGGGGTAGTTCTTCAGCCAGATCTTGTCCATGCGATGTTCTGCAGTCAAAAAGGTGGAAAGGGGTGGGGCACGATTGTCCAAGCAAGCAGATGCTTGGTGTTATCGGGCTTGTCCTAGGGTCTGGGCCAGTTCCGTCTCGCAGGCGACAGCGGAGGCGTCGAACATGATCTGCATCAGGTGCGATTCGCGCTCATGCACCGTGGCCAGAAAGCGCTCGACGGCGCCGCGCTGGCGCGCCAGTTCGCCAAAGGTGTCGAAGCCCGATTCCAGAAAATGCTGCAGCGCGCCCAGGCCTGCCGCCTGGGCGGGTCTGCGCATCATGCGCAGCATGGTGCGCAGGCCGGGCATGCGCGTGAGGCGCGTGAGGTCCTGGCCGATGGCGATGACGCTGGCAAGTTGCTGGTGGCGTGCGTGGCGCTCGCCCACGGCGCGCCAGGCGCCGGTGTAGCGCGCGGCTTCGCCCGGCGCGGGGGCGAGGGCCAGCCAGGCGCGGCCCATGGCCTGGTCGAGTTCCTCGGTCTGGGCATGGAGCACCGCCAGCGACACGGCGGTCTGCACCACGGGCTTGGGAAACACCGTCTGCAGCGTGCCAGCGATGCGGCCGAACTGGTCGTCGCGGTCGGAGAAGTCGCCCGGGCTGTAGAGCTCGTCCAGGAAGAAACGCGTGGCGGGCTGGACCGACGGGTCGGCCATCAGGTCGGCATAGGTGCCGGTGAAGCGGCGCGACTGCAGCGTCTTGACCTCCAGCACGGCCTGGGCCAGGGCCGGGTCGCCCGTGCGGTGCATGCGCAGGGCCGTCACGTCGGCGATGCAGTTGCGGATGGTGTCGGCGGCGTCCATGGGCTCCGGTGGGGTTGCACAATGCCAGCCATTAGACCCAAAAACCATCGCGGGCAGCGCATCTTCTTTCGACAGGTCACTCGAATGAACAGGCTCGGCCATGGGTTACGCTGCCACGGAGCCCGCTTTGTCCACACGACCCACCTTCGCACCGCCATGATCGCCCGCATGCAAACCCTCTGGACCCTGGCCCTTGTGCTGGGGCCGCTCGCCTGGCTGCTCGCCGTGTGGCCGCACTCGCCCGCCTGGGCGTGGGCTGGCGTGGTGGCGGGCTGGGTGGTCTTTGCGCTGGTGATGGGTCTGCAGTTCGTGCTGATGCACCGCGCCAACCGCGCCGACCCGGCGCCGCGCGCGCCCCCGGGCCAGGTCTGGCGTGCCTGGTGGCGCGAGATGGGCGTGGCACTGGCCGTGTTTTGCTGGCGCCAGCCGTTTCGCAGCCGCGCCACCCCCGACTGGCTGCCGGACGCCCCCACGGGCCAGCGTGGCGTGGTGCTGGTGCACGGTTTTCTATGCAACCGGGGGCTGTGGCTGCCGTGGATGCAGCGGCTGCGCGCGGGCGGCCATGCCTATGTGGCGGTGAACCTGGAGCCCGTGTTCGGCTCGATCGACGACTATCCGCCCCTCATCGAGGAGGCTGTGCGCCGCGTGACGCAGGCCACCGGCATGGCGCCGGTGGTCATCGGTCACAGCATGGGCGGGCTGGCCACGCGTGCCTGGCTGCGTGCCTACGGGGCCGACGCGCGCGTGCAGCACGTCATCACCCTGGGCACGCCGCACGGCGGCACCTGGCTGGGCCGCTACAGCCACACGGCCAACGGCCAGCAGATGCGGCTGGGCAGTGGCTGGGTGCGGCGGCTGCAGGCGGACGAACCGCGCGCGCGCGCTGGCCTGTTCACCTGCTGGTATTCGAACTGCGACAACATTGTCTTTCCGGCGAGCACGGCGGCGCTGCCCGGGGCGGCGCACCGTTTCATTGAAGGTGTGCCGCATGTGGACATGGCCTGCCACCCCGTGGTGGTGCAGGCCTGCCTGGAGGCGCTGGCCGCTTCGGTGGGTACCCAGAAAATTGGATAAAAATGGCATCAAGCGCTTGATGGGCAAGCGCTGTAAGCTATCATTATCATAGTATTCTGGTGCGGGCAGGGGGAGGTTTCACGCCGCCTGTGCCAGCGGCCCATGCGCCGCGAACTCGGGCAGGCCACGCAGGCGCTCGTAGACCGGCGTGAAGTCGGGCTCGGTCAGCTGGAACAGCTGCTCGAAGCTGTCGATCACGAAATAGGTCTGCTGGTAGCTGTCGATCTTGTAGCGCGTGCGCATGGTGCGCTCCAGTTGCAGCGGCAGGCGCTGCGGTTCGGGGCTTTGCACCGAATACGGCAGTTCGCCCGACGAGCTCAGGATGCCGGCGCCATAGGCGCGCAGGCCACCGGGTTCGCGGATCAGTCCGAACTCGATGGTGTACCAGTACAGGCGCGCCAGCATCTCGCAGGCACCCAGGGCATGCGCCTTGAGGCCGCCCTGGCCGTAGCGCTGCACGTAGTCGGCGAACACCGGGTTGAACAGCAGCGGCACATGGCCGAACAGGTCGTGGAAGATGTCGGGCTCGACGATGTAGTCGAACTCCTGCGGCGTGCGGATCCAGTCCGTCACCGGGAACTTGCGGTTGGCCAGCAGCGTGAAGAACGGCACTTCGGGGATCAACCCCGGCACGGCCACGATCTCCCAGCGCGTGGCGCGGTACAGGCGCTCGTTGATCTCCTCGAAGCGCGGGATATGGTCCTTGACGCCCAGCGAGGGCAGGGCGGCGATGAAGGCCTCGCTCGCCAGCCCGGGCAACTGCGCGCTCTGGCGCTCGTACAGGCGCCGGTAGGTATCGTGGTCCTGGGCGGTGTAGGCGGCCCAGTCCTGGGCGCAGGTGTAGTCCGCGTTGGCGCGCGCATAGTCGCCGCGCGGCGGGCGTTCGCTGGCGCCATAGACGACAGGTTCGACGGCCATGGTGTCTCCTTTCTGGTTTTGTATGGTGCACGCGCCACCCACGGCGCATGCAACGGGCGCGCCCCAGGCCAGGGCTCCCGTGCAAGGGCCGCCCCGCCGCGCCGGGAGCGTCCCCCTGCCCGCAG
>JANJVX010000012.1 GCA_024709845.1 Burkholderiaceae bacterium
GAGGCGCTGCCCGACTACAAGACGGCCGGCAAGACGCTGCACGAAGACGACGCCATCCGTCTGTGGACGCTGGACGACGAGGTCGTCATCGCCAGCATCAAGACCAAGATGCACGCCATCAGCCCCGACGTGGCCGAGGGCCTGGCCATGGCGGTGGACATCGCCGAGAAGGACTACAAGGCCGTGGTGGTGTGGTCGGGCGACGAGCCCTTCAGCGCCGGTGCCGACCTGCAGGCCATGCTGCCCGCCTTCATGATCGCCGGCGTGAGCGCTATCGAGGGTGCCGAGAAGGCCCTGCAGGACACCATGCTGCGCCTGCGCTACGCCAACGTGCCCGTGGTCTCGGCCATCCGGGGCCTGGCGCTGGGCGGCGGTTGTGAGCTGGCCGTGCACTCGGCCCGCCGCGTGGTGCACATGGAAAGCTACATCGGCCTGGTCGAGGTGGGCGTGGGCCTGGTGCCCGGCGCCGGCGGCCTGACCTACATCGCGCGCCGCGCCGCCGAGAACATGGCCATGTCCACCTCCAAGGACGTGCTGCCCTTCCTGACCGAAGGATTCACCGCCGCCGCCATGGCCAAGGTGGGCACCAGCGCGCTGGAATCGCGCAAGCTGGGCTATGTGCTGGAGAGCGACATCATCGTGGCGCACAAGGACGAGCTGCTGTTCGTCGCGCTGAACGAAGCCAAGGCCCTGGCCAACGGCGGCTGGCGTGCCCCGCACAAGCGCCTGTTCCCCGTGGCGGGCCGCAGCGGCATCGCCACCATCAAGGCGCAGCTGGTCAACATGCGCGACGGCGGTTTCATCAGCCAGCACGACTTCCACATCTCCGCCCTGATCGCAGGCGTGGTCTGCGGTGGCGACGTGGACGCCGGTACGCTGGTGAGCGAGGAATACCTCATGGCCCTGGAGCGCAAGGCCTTCTGCAGCCTCATCACCCACCCCAAGACGCAGGAACGCATCATGGGCATGCTCAGCACCGGCAAGCCGGTTCGTAACTGACATGGGCCGCGCTGCCGCCACCCTCGCGGCCACACGCCCCAACCGGCTGGCCCGCACCCTGGGCCAGCTCGACCGGGTGCCCGCTGTGGCCCGCCCCTGGGCGCGCAATCTGGTGCTGCGCCGCGCCGTGCCCTTCACCGGCACGGCCGGGCTGCAGTATGTGGAAATGACGCCGCAGCGTGTGGAAGTGGCCGTGGCCAACCAGCGCCGCGTGCAGAACCACATCCACGGCGTGCACGCCGCCGCCATGACGCTGCTGGCCGAAACGGCCACCGGCATGGTGGTGGGCATGAACGTGCGTGACGACTGTCTGCCGCTGGCCAAAGAACTCAAGGTGGCGTTCAAAAAACGCGCCCAGGGCGCCCTGCGCGCCGTGGCCACCCTCACCGACGACCAGCGCGCGCTGATGCAGCAAAGCGACAAGGGCGAGGTGCAGGTGCAGGTCACCGTGACCGACGAAACCGGCGCCGAGCCGGTGCAATGTGAATTTACCTGGGCCTGGATTCCCTCCAGCCGCCCCAAGAACTGAAGGAGTACCCCATGGCAAAACAAGTCCAGGAAGCCTATATCGTTGCCGCCACGCGCACGCCCATCGGGCGCTCGGGCCGCGGCTACTTCCGCAACACCCGCCCCGATGACCTGCTGGTCGCCGCCATCAAGAGCGCCATGCTGCAGGTGCCCACGCTCGACCCCAAGGCGATTGAAGACGCCATCATCGGCTGCTCCTTCCCCGAAGGCGAGCAGGGCATGAACATGGCGCGCATCGCCATGGGCCTGGCGTTCAGCCACCCCGTGGGTGGCGTCACCGTCAACCGCTTCTGCGCCTCGGGCGTGACGGCCATCCAGATGGCCGCCGACCGCATCCGCGTGGGCGAGGCCGACGTGCTGATCGCCGGCGGCGCCGAGTCCATGAGCATGGTGCCCATGGGTGGCGGCAAGCCCTCCTTCAACCCCGAGGTGTTTGCCCGTGACGAAGACGTCGGCATTGCCTACGGCATGGGCCTGACGGCCGAGAAGGTGGCCCAGCAGTGGAAGGTGAGCCGCGAGGCGCAGGACGCCTTTGCGCTGGAGTCGCACCTGCGCGCCATCAAGGCCCAGCAGGCGGGCGAGTTCAGCGATGAAATCACCCCCATCGACGTCATCGAGCGCACGCCCGACCTGGCCACCGGCGAAGTCACCCTCAAGACCCGCACCGTGAATCTGGACGAAGGCCCGCGCCCCGACACCACGCTCGAAGGCCTGGCCAAGCTGCGCACGGTGTTCGCCGCGCGTGGCACGGTCACGGCGGGCAACAGCTCGCAGACCAGCGACGGCGCGGGCGCGCTGATCCTGGCCAGCGAAAAGGCCGTCAAGCAGTTCGGCCTGACGCCGCTGGCGCGCTTCGTGAGCTACGCCGCGCGCGGCGTGCCACCCGAAATCATGGGCATCGGCCCGATCGAGGCCATCCCCGCCGCGCTGCGCTACGCCGGTCTGAAGAGTGATGACATCGGCTGGTACGAGCTGAACGAGGCCTTCGCGGCCCAGTCGCTCGCCGTCATGAACACCCTGGGCCTGGACCCGTCCAAGGTCAACCCCATGGGCGGCGCCATCGCCCTGGGCCACCCGCTGGGCGCCACGGGCGCCATCCGCGCCGCCACCGTGGTGCACGCGCTGCGCCGCCACAAGCTGAAGTACGGCATGGTGACGATGTGCGTGGGCACAGGCCAAGGCGCCGCCGGCATCTTTGAGTCTGTGTGAGGCTACTGCGCGGGTCATCTGCGTCGTTGGGCGGTGCTCGCCATCCTCACGTACCTTAAGTACGTTCCGGTGGCTCCGCTCCGTCCGCCTAGCAGCTGATCCCGCTCGCTACGCCCTTGAGGGTGGGGTGTAGGCCCTTTCTTGAGGGCGGAGTGTTCTGAAACTCAAGCTGGCGCAGATCAGCGTGATCGACAGGAGACACAGCATGAACAAGCAGACCTTGCGGGTCGATGAGGGCGCCAGCGTCGCGCTGTGCACCTTCGAGCCAGAGGGCGCGCCGCGCGCCAGCGTGGTCATCGGCGGGGCCATGGGGGTGCGGCAGGACTACTACGCGGCGTTCGCGCAGTGGCTGGCGCAGCAGGGCTTTCGCGTCACCACGTTCGATTACCGGGGGCATGGCGACTCGCTCGTCGGCCCCATGCGCGAGGTGCGCGCCAATTTGTTCGACTGGGCACGTGATTACGAGGCTGTGATCTCGGCCGCGCGTGCCGCACTGCCCGGGCAGCCCCTGTACCTGCTGGGCCACAGCCTGGGCGCGCAGCTGCCCGGCCTGCTGCGCAACCCCGGCCAGGTGGACGGCCTGCTCAGCGTGGCGGCGGGCAGTGGCTACTGGCGCGACAACGCGCCGCGCCTCAAGCGCATGGTGCCGTACTTCTGGTGGGTGCTGGTGCCGCTGGCCACGCGCCTGTGCGGCTACTTCCCCGGCCGCAAGCTGCGCAAGGTGGGCGACCTGCCTGCGGGCGTGATCCTGCAGTGGCGCCGCTGGTGTCTCAGCCCCACCTACAGCGTGGGCGCCGAGGGGCCCGCCGTGGCGCAGGGCTATGCGGCTGTGCGCTTTCCGGTGCTGGCGCTGTCGATGAGCGACGACGAGCTGATGACGCTGCGCGGCACGCACAACCTCGTCAACCTCTACACCAACGCCCCCACGCGTGTCGAGCGTATCGCGCCGCAGGACATCCAGGCGCTGCGCATCGGGCATTTCGGCTTCTTTCGCGAGCAGTTCCGCCAGAGCCTGTGGCCGCGCGCGGCGGCGCAGCTGCTGGGGCTGGGCGCGGAAGAGTTTGAGTTGCCAGTCGCGGGCACGACGGCATGAGTACCGATTTCGCGGCACACTAGATGCTATGACGACGCATCATCCTTTTGATCAGGCCCTCGTGCTCGACAGCACGGCCCCGGGCCACTACCGGGGGCAGACCCACCCGGCGTACTGGAACATGGTCGGGCCGTTCGGCGGCATCACGGCCGCCACGGTGCTGCGCGCCATCCTGCTGCACCCCGACCTGCTCGGCGAGCCGCTGTCGCTCACCGTCAACTACGCCGGGGCGCTGTCCACAGGCCCCTTCACGGTGCAGGCCACGCCCGTGCGCACCAACCGATCGACGCAGCACTGGAACGTCTCCATCCTGCAGACGGATGCGCAGGGCGAGCCGGTGGTCACCACCACGGCCACGGCCGTGACGGCGGCGCGGCGCGAGACCTGGAGCATGGCCGACACACCCATGCCCGAGGTGCCGCGCCCCGATACGCTGGAGGCGGTTGGCTCGGTCAGCGGTGTCGAGTGGTTCAACCGCTACGACATCCGTCCCGTCACCGGCGCCATTCCCCGCCAGTGGAATGGCCAGGGCGACAGCAGCCTCACGCAGCTGTGGATGCGCGACACGCCCGAGCGGCCGCTCGACTTCTGCTCCCTGGCCGCGCTGGCGGATGTGTTCTTCCCCCGCGTCTGGCTGCGCCGCGCCGTGCATGTGCCGGCCGGCACGGTGTCGATCACGGTGTACTTCCACGCCAGCAGCGGGCAACTGCAGGAGACCGGCACCGGCTTCCTGCTCGGGCAGGCGCGTGCGCAGGAGTTCCGCAACGGCTTTTTCGACCAGGCGGTGCAGCTCTGGAACGAGGCCGGCACCCTGCTCGCCACCAGCCACCAGATCGTTTACTACAAGGAATGAGGCCGGGCGCCACGCCGCGCCCGCCTCGCTCCGCTCTTTCCTGAAAGCATTCCATGAGCGAAACCCAGAACGACATCCTGGTGCACACCGAAGCCGGTGTCACCACCATCACCTTTAACCGGGTGGACAAAAAAAATTCCTTGACCCGCGCCATGTACGCCGCCCTGGCCGACACCTTCGAGGCCGCCGCCCAGGGCACCGAGGTGCGCGTGGTGGTGCTGCAGGGCGACCTGGCCATCTTCAGCGCCGGCAACGACATCGGTGACTTCCTGCAGCAGCCCCCGGCCTCGCAGGACTCGCCCGTGTTCCGCTTCCTGCGTGCCATCGCCACCTTCCCCAAGCCCGTGGTGGCGGCCGTGTGCGGCCCGGCCGTGGGCATCGGCACCACCATGCTGCTGCACTGCGACCTGGTCTACGCGGGCGACAACGCCGCGTTCTCCATGCCCTTCGTGAACCTGGGTCTGTGCCCTGAGGCCGCCTCCAGCCTGCTGGTGCCGCAGATGCTGGGCTACCACCGCGCCGCCGAGGCGCTGTTGCTGGGCGAACCCTTCCTGGCCGAGGCCGCGCTGGAGGTGGGCCTGGTCAACCGCGTCGTGCCCCCCACCGAATGCAACGCCGTGGCCCAGGCCCAGGCGAAGAAGCTGGCGGCCAAGCCGCTGTCGGCCCTGGTCGAAACCAAGCGCCTCTTGAAAAAGGGCCAGACCGCCACCGTGCTCGAACGCATGGCCGAGGAGGGCGAGAGCTTCGGCCGCATGCTGCGCGAGCCCGCCGCCCGCGAAGCCTTCACGGCGTTCATGGAAAAGCGGCGCCCTGACTTCAGCAACTGCTGAAGTCAGGGCCCCCGCAGGGGGGGCCCGGATTTCCGGGCATCAGCCGCTTTCGCTAAAAGAGAAGGCCTGATTTCAGCCAGTGCTGAGATTGAGAGGGAATAGGCCTCCAGTGCTTTACCATCAAGCGCTAGTAGCTATGAAAACAATAGCGTCCTGCAGGCAGGCACGCTCCGAGGGAAACCCATGAGCAAACCCGCCGCACCAGTCAAGCCCTTCGAGCCCGAGTTCATCGCCGGGCTCAAGACGATCTTCGAGGAACGCATCGTGTTCAACCAGGTGCTGGGGCTCAAGATCGTCAGCATGGAGGCCGAGCGCGTCACCGGCCGCATCGAGATGAAGCCCGAGCTGATCGGGCATTTCGCGCACAACCGCATCCACGGCGGCGTGATCAGCGCCGCGCTGGACGCCCTGGGCGGTCTGGCCGTGATGGCCGCCATCGGCGCGCGCCACATGGACGAGGAGCCCCTGCAGCGCCTGCACCGTTTCGCCAAGCTGGGCACCATCGACCTGCGGATCGACTACCTGCGCCCCGGCATCGGCACGCACTTCGAGCTGCGCGCCGAGGTGCTGCGCCTGGGCTCGCGCGTGGCCACCACACGCATGGAATTCCTTGGGCCCGACGGCAAGCTCATGTCGTCCGGCGCGGCGGCCTACATCGTTTCCTGATGTTGCGCGGCCGTGTGCCGCTGCAAGTGCTGCAAGCGCATGCAACGGTTGAACCACCTGGTTACCGAACTTGCGCGATGTGTGGGGACTGCGCGGCATGCGCTGCCTAGGATGGCCTTTTATCAAGGAGATCCGATGGCCGTGCAAAACCCGTTCTTTGGCAAGCGTGAAACCGAAGCCTTTCCCCTGCGCCAGCCGCCCGTGGCACCGCCTGCAGCAGCGGCCGCAGGCGCGCCGTCCGCCGTGCAGCCCAAGCCCGTGGCGCCCGAGGGCGCGGGCAGCAAGCTCACCGTGGGCCCCAACATCAAGCTCAAGGGCGTGGAGATCACCGACTGCGATACCCTTGTGGTCGAGGGCACGGTGGAGGCCACCATGGATTCGCGCGTGATCCAGATCGCCGAGCAGGGCGCCTTCCGGGGCTCGGCCGAGATCGACATCGCCGAAATCCGGGGCGCGTTCGACGGCACGCTCACCGTGCGCCAGAAGCTCGTGATCTTCAACACCGGCAAGGTCAGCGGCAAGATCCGTTACGGCAAGCTGGTTATCGAGGAGGGTGGTCAGCTCTCGGGCGAGATCGGCGTGGGCATGGCGCCGCAGGCACCGGCCGTGCGTCCGGCGGCGACGGCGCAGCAGGCGGCCTGAGCGGTGTGTGCGGGTGCGGGCATCGGGGCTTTCCCCGAGGAATTCACCCAAGCAAACGATTGCTTCAATAATCGATCCGGGCTATCGTCCCGGCCATGCCCGCATCTCCCATGGCCCCGCCCCCGTCCGGCACCGGCAGCCCCGCCCGGCCCCGGGGCCGTCCGCCCAAGACGCCGGACGAGCGCGACGAAGGCAACCGCCGCCGCCTCATCATTGACGGCGCGGCGCGGTTGTTCCGCGCCAAGGGCTACGAGGGCGCCAGCACGCGCGACATCGCGGCGGCCGCAGGCATGCGCAGCGGCTCGCCGTTTTACCATTTCGAGAGCAAGAACGCGCTGCTGCACGCCGTCATGCAGGAAGGCCTGGAGCGCGCCGTGCAGAGCCAGCAGCAGGCCCTGGCCTGCCTGCCGCCCGAGGCGCCGCCACGCGCGCGCCTGGCGGCGCTGGTGCGCCACCATTTCGAGGTCCTATTCGGGCCCGATGGCGATTTCATCCCGGTCATGCTCTACGAGTGGCGCTCGCTCACGCCGCCGCAGCGCGCATCCATCGCACGCACCAAGGCCGTCTACGAGGCGCAGTGGATGCCGGTGCTGCAGGCGCTGCAGGCCAACGGACAGCTGCGCGCCGACCCCGCCGTGGCGCGCCTGCTGATTCTCGGTGCGCTCAACTGGGCGGTGCAGTGGTACCAGCCTGAAGGGCGCCTGTCGCTCGATGCGCTCGCGGAGCAGGCGCTGGGCCTGTTCATCAGTGGCCACTGAGCCTGTCCACTTCCCCCCTTTTCAACGCTTTCGCGGAGCCACCATGGACGTCCACTTCACCGCCACCACCGAGCACAAAGTGCTGCACCTGCGCTTCGGCCAGCCCGGCGTGCGCAACCTCATGGACGACGTCTGGTTCGACACCCTGGAGGCGCATCTGGCGGCGGCCGCTGGCGATCCCGCCGTGCGCGTGGTGCTGCTCAGCGCCGAAGGGGATGCATTTTGCTCGGGTGCCAACCTCAAGAGCGTGCAGCATGGCCTGCTGGCCGAGGGCTACGCGCAGTCAGCGCTGGCGCGGCTGGTGCGGCGGCTGACGTCGTTCGACAAACCCATCGTCGCGGCGGTGCACGGTCTGGCGATCGGTGGCGGCACCACGCTGCTGCTGCACTGCGACTTCGTCTACGCGGCCGAGGGCACGCGCTTTCAGTTGCCATTCGCCAGGCTCGGACTGGTGCCCGAGTTCGGCTCCAGCTACCTGCTGCCCCTGAACGCGGGCATGCGTCTGGCCAGCCAGCTGGTGTTGCTGGGCGAGCCCTTCGATCCCGAAACCGCGCTGCGCGCGGGCCTGGTCACCGCGGTGGTGCCGCGAGAGGCCCTGCTGGCGCGCGCACGAGAAACCGCCGACACCCTGGCACAGATGGCCCCGGGCCCGATACGCCGCGCCAAGCAGTTGCTGCGCCAGGGCCACCAGGCCGCGCTGGACGCCGCCCTGGCCGCCGAAGGCCAGGCATTGCAGGAAAGCGTGCAGTCCCCCGAACTGGCCGAGGCGGTGACGGCGTTCATTGAAAAGCGCGCGCCGGATTTCTCGCGCTTCTGAGGCAACACGCGATTCGCGCGGCCCAGACCCGCGGCCGCCGCGCAAGGGCCGCCCTGGCGTTCAGCTGGCCTTCACGGGCAGGGGTCGCGGGCGGCCTTCGGCGTCGATGGCGACATAGGTCAGCAGCGCCTCGGTCACCTTCACGTAGCGGCCCTGGTCGCTGAAGCGCTCGGCGAACACCTCCACGTCCACGGTGATCGAGGTGCGGCCGATGCGCGTGACGCTGGAGTAGAACGACAGAATGTCGCCTACGCGCACGGGCTGCTTGAAAATGAACTCGTTCACCGCGACGGTGGCCATGCGGCCCTGCACATAGCGCGCGGGCAGCACCGAGCCGGCCAGGTCGACCTGGGCCATGACCCAGCCGCCAAAGATGTCGCCGTTGCCGTTGGTGTCCGCCGGCATGGGGATGACCTTGAGCACCAGTTCCTTGCCGGTGGGTAATGGGGTGGCGGGGCGGTTGGAATCCTGGGACATGGGCACAATCTCTGTCTTGGTAACTCCCTGCATTCTCACCCATGCGCCGCCACGGCGAATCCGCCCCCTCCAATGCCCCCGGCGCCAACGCGCGCAGCCACTCCGACTGGGCCACGCTCGGCCGCCTCCTGCCCTACCTGTGGCAATACAAATGGCGCGTGGTCGCGGCCATCGCCTTCATGGTGGGTGCCAAACTGGCCAATGTGGGCGTGCCGCTGCTGCTCAAGCAGCTGGTGGACACCATGAATCTGCCGCCCGGCGATGCCACTGCGCTGCTGGTGGTGCCCGTGGGGCTGCTGCTGGCCTACGGGGCCTTGCGGCTCTCGACCTCGCTGTTCACCGAGCTGCGCGAACTGGTCTTCGCCAAGGCCACGCAGGGCGCGGCGCGCTCCATCGCGCTGGAGACCTTCCGGCATCTGCACTCCCTGAGCCTGCGCTTTCACCTGGAGCGCCAGACCGGGGGCATGACGCGTGACATCGAACGCGGCGTGCGCGGCATCGAGTCGCTGATCTCGTTCTCGCTGTTCAACGTGTTTGCCACGCTGATCGAGGTGGTGCTGGTGCTCAGTGTGCTGGCGGTGAAGTTCGACGTCTGGTTCGCCTGGATCACGCTGACGGCGCTGGTGCTCTACATCACCTACACCGTGCTCGTGACCGAATGGCGCACCAAGTTCCGGCGCGAGGCCAACGAGTTCGACTCGGCCGCGCACACCAAGGCGGTGGATTCCCTGCTCAACTACGAGACGGTCAAGTACTTCAACAACGAGCAGTTCGAGGCACGGCGCTACGACGAGAGCCTGGAGCGCCTGCGCCGCGCGCGCCTCAAGAGCCAGACCACGCTGTCCATGCTCAACACCGGGCAGCAGCTCATCATCGCCACCGGGCTGGTGGCCATGCTCTGGCGCGCCACGCAGGGCGTGGCCGACGGGCGCATGACGCTGGGTGACCTGGTCATGGTCAACGCCTTCATGATCCAGCTCTACATTCCGCTCAATTTCCTGGGCGTGATCTACCGCGAGATCAAGCAGAGCCTGACCGATCTGGACAAGATGTTCACCCTCATGGACCGTGAGCGCGAGGTGGCCGACGCGCCCGGCGCGGTGGACCTGGCGGGCCTGGGCCAGCCCACGGTGCGTTTCGAGGACGTGCACTTTGCCTACGAGAGCGGCCGCCCCATCCTGCAGGGCGTGAGCTTCGAGATCCCGGCGGGCCAGACGGTGGCCGTGGTCGGCCCCTCGGGCGCGGGCAAGAGCACGCTTTCGCGCCTGCTCTACCGCTTCTACGACATCCAGCAGGGGCGCATCACCATCGCCGGGCAGGAGCTGCGCGACGTGACCCAGGCCAGCGTGCGCCAGGCCATCGGCATCGTGCCGCAGGACACGGTGCTGTTCAACGACACCGTGGCCTACAACATCGCCTACGGCGGTCCCGGGGCCACGCAGGACGTGGTGGAGCAGGCCGCGCGCGCGGCGCACATCCACGGCTTCATCGCCGGCACGCCCAAGGGCTACGCCACCATGGTGGGCGAGCGCGGGCTCAAGCTCTCGGGCGGCGAGAAGCAGCGCGTGGCCATCGCGCGCACGCTGCTCAAGAACCCGCCCATCCTGATCTTTGACGAGGCCACCTCGGCGCTCGATTCGCAGAACGAGCGGGCCATCCAGGCCGAGCTGCGCCAGGTGGCCCAGGGCAAGACCACGCTGGTGATCGCGCACCGGCTGTCCACGGTGGTTGATGCGCACGAGATCCTGGTCATGGACGCGGGCCGCATCGCCGAGCGCGGCACGCACGCCGAGCTGCTCGCGGCGGGCGGGCGCTATGCGCGCATGTGGGCGCTGCAGCAGGCGGGGGAGGTTGGAGTGGTTTGAGGAATTTTTGCCATAAGCGCCCGTTGAATAAGCGCTGAAAGCTATGAAAATATGAGCAAAAAGAAGCCCCGCAGTGCGGGGCTTCTTGCCTGTGCGACGGGCTCAGGGCTTGCGTGCGGCAATCGCCTTTTCGGCCGCATTCACCAGGTCGGCGCCGATCTGGCCCTTCCACTTGGCGACCACCGGCCGCGTAGCCCTGACGAACTCCTCGCGCTCGGCGGGGGTCAGCTGGGTCACGGTCACGCCCAGGCCTTCGATCTGCTTGAGCAGGGGCTTGTCGGCCTCGATCACGCCCTGGCGGGCAATGGCGATCTGCTCCTTGCCGGCGTCAATGGCGGCCTGCCTGACGATCTCGCGGTCGGCAGGCGTCCAGCTGTTCCAGATCTCCTTGTTCACCACGAAGATCAGCGGATCGGCAATGTAGCCCCACAGCGTCAGGTACTTCTGCGCCACGCTGTGCAGCTTGGCGGCGGTGAAGATGGCCAGGGGGTTTTCCTGACCGTCCACGGCGCCGCTGGCCATGGCGGGCTGGGCGTCGGACCAGCTCATCTGCGTGGGGTTGGCGCCCAGCGCGGTGAAGGTGTCGAGAAACAGCGGCGAGCCCACCACGCGGATCTTCATGCCCTTGAGGTCGGCGGGGGACTTGATCGGCTTCTTGGAGTTGGAGATCTCGCGGTAGCCGTTCTCGCCCCAGGCCAGGGGCACCACGCCAGCCTTGTCCAGCGTCTGGAACAGGCTCTTGCCGACCTCGCCCTGGGTCAGGGCGTCAATGGCGGCGTAGTCGGGCATCAGGAAGGGCAGCGAGAACAGGTTGAGCTGCTTGACCTGGGGTGACCAGTTGATGGTCGAGCCCACGGCCATGTCGATCACGCCCTGGCGCAGCGCCGAGAACTCGCGCGTCTGGTCGCCCTGGATCAGCGAGACGCCGGGGTAGAGCTTGATGTTGATGCGGCCCTGTGTGCGCTCGCGCACCTTGTTGGCCCACAGCTCGCCGCCCTTGCCCCAGGGAAAGGCCGTGCCCAGCACCAGCGACATGCGGTATTCGCTCTTGTAGGCGGTTTGTGCGATGGCCGCAGGCGTGGCGAAGGCCAGGGTGGCGGCAGCGGCCACGGCAGAGGTGAGGAAAGTACGCAGTTTCATGGTTTCAGTCTCCTTGGAAAAAATCAGTAGCCCAGCCGTGCCGGGAGCCACAGCGCCAGCCCGGGCCACAGCACCACGGCCAGCATCACGGTGCACATGGCCACCAGCAGCCAGCCCACCCAGCGCGAGGTCTCCTCGATGCGCACCCCCGCGATGCGGCTGGAGACCATCAGGTTCACGGCCATGGGGGGGGTGAACTGGCCCAGTGCCACGTTCAGCGTGAGCAGCACGCCGAACCACACAGGGTCCCACTGGTAGTGCTGCATGATGGGCACCATCAGCGGCACGAAGATCAGAAAGATGGAGATGCCATCGAGGAACATGCCGGTGACGATGAGCAGCAGCACCAGCAAGGCCAGCACCCCATATTCGCCCAGGCCCGAACCGACGATGGCGCGCGTGATGGGGTCGATCACCCCCAGTGTGGACAGCGAGAACGCGAAGATGCCCGCCAGCGACACCACCAGCAGGATCACCGCCGACAGTTCGCCCGACTCCCGCAGGATATGGAACAGGTCGCGCACCTGGATCGTTCGGTGCACCACCATGCCGATGAACAGGCCGTAGAACACGGCCACGACGGCCGCCTCGGTCGGTGTGAACCAGCCCGCCCGCATGCCGCCCAGGATGAGCACGGGGGCGGCCAGGCCCCACGAGGCTTCGCGCAGGCTTTTCCAGAAAGCGGGGCGGGGCAGATGGGCTTCCTGGGCGCCCATGCCGTGGCGCCGTGCCAGCCACACCGAGGGCACGATGAGTGCCAGGCCCGCCAGAATGCCCGGAATCATGCCCGCGGCGAACAGCGCGGGCACCGAGGCGCCCGGCACCAGCACCGAGTAGACGATGAAGGCCACCGAGGGGGGGATGAGGATGTCGATGGATGCCGCAGCACCCACCACGGCCGCCGAAAACGGGCCGGGATAGCCCGCGCGCTGCATGGCAACGATCATCACGCCGCCCACGGCCGCAGCGGTGGCCGGCCCGGAGCCGGAGATGCCCCCCAGGAACATGGCCACGGCGACGGCCACCAGGGGCAGCATGCCCGGGCCGCGCCCGACGATGGCGACCGCCAGGTTCACCAGCCGCAACGCCACGCCCGAGCGGTCAAAGATGGAGCCCACGAGCACGAACATGGGAATCGCCAGCAGCGGGTATTTGCCCAGGCCGGCGTAGAAGTTCTGTGGCACGGCCAGCAGACCGAACCACTGCGAATCCGCGTTGGCCACGGCAATCGCTGTGGCGCCGGCCAGACCGAGTGCGGCGCCAATGGGAACGCCCGCCAGCATCAGGGCCGCAAAGGCGACGAACAGCAGCGTGGCGGTCATTGCGCCGCCCCTGCGCGGGCCTTGCGTCCGCTGCGCACGAAATGCCCGAGGGCGCGCAACGCAATCAGCGTGGAGAACACCGGGAGCCAGACCGAATACCACCACTGCGGCACGCCGATGCCGGGGGAGGTTTCCTCGAAGCGGTAGTCATCCCACACCACGCGCATGCTCAGCACCGCCATCACGCCGAACAGCAGCGCCACCAGCAGGGCGCCGAGCTGTGCCAGCCGCTGGCGCCGTGCCGGGGAGCCGCCTTCGGCAAAGTATTCGATGCGGATGTGGCGGTCCCGCGCGACGGCGGCCGAGCCCCCCACCATGGCCAGCACGATCATCAGGAACACCGAGATCTCTTCGGTCCAGGCAAAGGATGAGCTGGTGAAGTAGCGCACCAGCACGTTGGCGAAGGTGATCAGTGCCAGGGAGGCCATCACGATGACCGTGAGCCAATCCTCCAGGCCCAGGGCGCGGGGCTGCTCACTGGAGGCGGTATGGGGGGGCGTGGCTGTGGTCTCTGGCGCGGTTTCGGGGGGGAGGGACATGGCGGCAGTCGGGCAGTCGGGTTCGGCGGGTTCAGCGGTGGTGGCGCTCCTGCCTGCGACAGGCGGGCGCTCATGCACGGCAGGCGCTGCGCAGCATTATGCGGGCGTATTGATATGCATACAGAGCATCGGGCATGGGAGCCCGTGGCAATCGGCGCAGCACCATCGCGGGCGGATAATGCGCGCCATGGAAACCAAGTGGCTCGAAGATTTTGTCAGTCTGGCTGAAACGCGCAGTTTCAGCCGCTCGGCGCAATTGCGCCATGTGACGCAGCCTGCGTTTTCGCGCCGCATCCAGGCGCTGGAGGCCTGGGCGGGCACGGATCTGGTGGACCGCAGTTCCTACCCCACGCGCCTGACCGCCGCGGGCAAGACGCTCTACGACCAGTCGCTCGAAGTGCTGCAGGCCCTGCAGAACACGCGCGCCATGCTGCGCGCGCACAGCACGTCGAGCCAGGACATGATCGAGTTCGCCGTGCCGCACACGCTGGCCTTCACCTTTTTTCCGGCCTGGGTGTCGAGCCTGCGCACCAAGTTCGGGCCATTCAAGAGCCGCCTCATCGCCCTCAACGTGCACGACGCCCTGATGCGTCTGATCGAGGGCAGTTGCGACCTGCTCATCACCTACCACCACGATTCGCAGCCCTTCCAGATCGATACCGACCGCTATGAAATGGTCAGTCTGGGCAAGGAGGTGCTCTCGCCCTACAGCAAACCCGACGCAGCGGGCCAGCCCCTGCATTGCCTGCCGGGCAAACCGGGCCAGCCCTTGCCCTACCTGGGCTACGCGCCGGGGGCCTATCTGGGCCGCGTGACCGAACTCATCCTCAAGCAATCGGGCACCGCCATCCACCTCGACCGCGTGTACGAGACCGACATGGCCGAAGGCCTCAAGGCCATGGCGCTGGAGGGGCAGGGCGTGGCCTTCCTGCCGCACAGCGCCGTGAAAAAAGACCTGCGTGCACGCCGCCTGGTCAGCGCGGTTGCACCGGGAGCGCAAGACCTGCAGATGGTGATGGACGTGCGCGCCTACCGCGAAAAACCCACCGCCAAGGAAGCCGCCAAGGGCACGGCGCAGGCACTGTGGGAGTACCTGCTGGCACAAGCGGGCGCCAATCCGGGCGCCATGCTGGTCTAGCCTGATAGGGGCAACCCGGGCCTGTGGCCCCCGTATCGGGAGGCCATAAATATTTCGCATAACCCTGCGCGCATTCAGCATTGGAAATGCGGGGTGACGAAACGTACCATTCGGCGCCTTGGTGTCCAGAATTCCCGGAATATGGAATGGACATTCGCAGTGCGCCACCAGGTGCCGCGCCCCTCCGGTGCGGCCCAGGGGCCGCTCCACCCCCGTGAACTTGCCGAGAACCCGCATGAGAGTACTTTGGAACTGTGCATGGAGCCTTGCCCTGGCGTGCTGCGCCAGCACGGCATGGGCCGAGACCGTGCTGGACCGTGTCAGAGCGGGTGGGGCGCTGGTCATCGCGCACCGCGAATCGTCGGTTCCTTTCTCGTATGTGGATGCCCAGACCGGCAAACCCGTGGGGTACGCGCTGGACCTGTGCCTGCGCCTGGCCGAGGTGGTGCGCCGCAAGACCGGCATGAAGGACATGCCGGTGCAGTTCCTGCAGGTCACGCCCGCCAACCGCATCGACATGATCGAGCAGGGCAAGGCAGACCTCGAATGCGGCTCCACCACCAACAACGCCGAGCGGCGCCAGAAGGTGGCGTTCACCATTCCGCACTTCATCACCGGCGCGCGCCTGCTGGTCAAGGCCACGAGCCCGATCGACCGCATGGACGACCTCATGGGCCGCAAGCTGGTGTCCACGAAGGGCACGACGCCGCTCAATGCCGCCCAGCAGGCCAACCGGGAGCGGCTGATGGGCATCACCATCGTCGAGGCGCCCGACCACGCCCGCGCACTGGAGATGGTGGAGCAGGGCGAAGCCGATGCCTTCGCGATGGACGACGTGCTGCTCTATGGGCTGGCGGCGGGGCGGCCCGACCCCCGTGCGCTCAAGGTGGTGGGGCGTTTCCTGACCACCGAGGCGCTGGCCATCATGCTGCCGAAGAACGACCCCGAATTCAAGAAACTGGTCGATGAGGAAATGCGCCGTCTGATTGCCAGCCGGGAGATCTATTCCATCTATGACCGGTGGTTCGCCCAACCCATTGCGCCCCATGGCACGGTATTGAATCTGCCGGTAAGCTATTTGCTGCGCGATTTCTGGAAGTACCCCACCGACCAGGTGCCCTTTTGAGCAGAGCGCCCCGCGCGCTGCACAATGCCGTGTTCCAGGGGTTTCAGCCGGGCGTCAGCGTCTGGCGCATGAATCCCTAGAATGCAAGTTTTCCGTTTTACCCACAAGGAGACAACCATGAAAAAACATTTGCTGGCAGCCGCCGTTACCTTCCTGGCCGCAAGCAGCGCCTTCGCGCAGGCTGGTGACACGCTGGCCAAGATCAAGTCCTCGGGCAGCATCACGCTGGGCGTGCGCGAGTCCTCGGGCCTGTCCTACACCCTGGGCGGCGGCAAGTACGTCGGCTTCCACACCGAAATGGCCGAGGTCATCATCGCCGACCTGCAAAAGCAGCTCGGCCTGGCCAAGCTGGAAACCAAGTACCAGCCCGTCACCTCGCAGAACCGCATTCCGCTGGTGACCAACGGTACCGTGGACCTGGAGTGTGGCTCCACCACCAACAACGCCGCCCGCCAGAAGGACGTGGCCTTCGCCGTCACCACCTACGTCGAAGAAGTGCGCATGGTCGTCAAGGCCAATTCGGGCATCACCTCGATCAAGGATCTGAACGGACGCAGCGTGGCCACCACCACGGGCACGACCTCGGTGCAGACCCTGCGCAAGAACGAGCGCGCCGGCGGCATCGACTTCAAGGAAGTCTATGGCAAGGACCACGCCGACAGCTTCCTGCTGCTCGAAACCGGCCGTGCCGACGCCTTCGTGATGGACGGCTCCATCCTGGCCGCCAACATCTCCAAGTCCAAGAACCCTGCCGACTTCAAGATCGTCGGCGAAGTGCTGAGCGTGGAGCCCATCGCCTGCATGCTGCGCAAGGACGACCCGGCCTTCAAGAAGGCCGTGGACGATTCCATCAAGCGCCAGATTGCCGATGGCTCGCTGGCCAAGCTGTACGACAAGTGGTTCATGCAGCCCGTGCCACCCACCAACACGGCCATCGGCCTGCCACTGTCTGAAGCCACCAAGGCCGCCTGGGCCAATCCCAACGACAAGCCCATGGAAGACTACGCCAAGAAGTAACTGCGTACCAGGCCGCCCCTTCAAGCCGCGGGTTTGAAGGGGCTTTTTTGTTGGGCGCCTTTGGCGGCGCCCGATGCCATCCATTTGGAAAAGGAACGATCCTATGAGCTGGGATTGGCAGGTGTTCTGCGAAGACACCATGGATCGCGAGGTGGTGCAGGGTTGCTTTGGCAAGGGCGGCGACATCACCTATCTGGACTGGATGCTGTCAGCCTGGGGCTGGACGGTGTCCGTATCGGTGCTGGCGCTGGTGTTGGCGCTGGTGCTGGGGTCCGTCATCGGCACGCTGCGCACCCTGCAGGGGCGGCCGATGGTGGTGCGCCTGGGCAACGCCTGGGTGGAGCTGTTCCGCAACATTCCGTTGCTGGTGCAGATTTTTCTGTGGTACCACGTCGTGCCCACATTGTTCCCGGTGATGAAGGGCGTGCCCGGCTTCGTGCTGGTGGTGCTGGCTCTGGGCTTTTTCACCTCGGCGCGGATCGCCGAGCAGGTGCGTTCGGGCATCCAGGCCCTGCCGCGCGGCCAGCGCTATGCGGGCATGGCCATGGGGTTCACCACCTTCCAGACCTACCGCTACGTGTTGCTGCCCATGGCGTTTCGTATCGTCATTCCGCCGTTGACCAGCGAGACCATGAACATCTTCAAGAACTCGTCCGTGGCATTTGCCGTGTCCGTGGCCGAACTCACCATGTTCGCCATGCAGGCGCAGGAAGAAACCTCGCGCGGCATCGAGGTCTATCTGGCCGTCACGGGGCTGTACATCGTTTCGGCCTTCGCCATCAACCGCATCATGGCGTTCGTCGAGAAACGTGCCCGGGTGCCCGGCATGATCGTGGCGGGTTCCGCCGGAGGAGGGCACTGACATGACGTACCCCCACGCTCATCACTTCGTGTATTCGCTGCCCCCCGAGGGGGGCGCAGGCCTGCCTTGCGGCGGCCCGGCGGGAGGCCTGGTATGAATCTCGACTTTTCCTTCTACAACTGGGACCTGATCAGCAACTTTGTGCTCAAGGGGCTGTACTTCAGCCTCATGCTCACGGTGGTGGCCACGATCGGCGGCATTCTGTTCGGCACCGTGCTGGCGCTCATGCGCCTGTCGGGCAAAAAATGGCTGGTGGTGCCCGCCACCATCTACGTCAACGGCATGCGCAGCATTCCGCTGGTGATGGTGATCCTGTGGTTCTTCCTGCTGGTGCCCGCCATCATCGGGCGGCCCATTGGCGCGGAGATGTCGGCGGTGATCACCTTCATCGCTTTCGAGGCCGCGTACTTCAGCGAGATCATGCGCGCGGGCATCCAGTCCATCCCGCGCGGCCAGGTGTTCGCAGGGCAGGCCCTGGGCATGACCTATGGCCAGAACATGAAGCTGGTGATCCTGCCCCAGGCCTTCCGCAACATGCTGCCGGTGCTGCTCACGCAGACCATCATCCTGTTCCAGGACACCTCGCTTGTGTATGCCATCGGCGCCTACGACATGCTCAAGGGCTTTGAGGTGGCGGGCAAGAACTATGGCCGTCCCATCGAGGCCTACCTGGCCGCCGCAGTGATCTATTTCGTCATGTGCTATGCCCTCTCCTGGATGGTCAAACGCCTGCACCAGAAGATCGCCATCATCCGCTGAAGCACAAGACACCGAGGAACCAGAAATGATTGAACTCAAGAACGTATCCAAGTGGTATGGCCCCGTGCAGGTGCTGACCGACTGCTCCACCAGCATCCAGAAGGGCGAGGTGGTGGTGGTGTGCGGCCCCTCGGGCTCGGGCAAGTCCACGCTGATCAAGACCATCAACGCCCTCGAACCCTTCCAGAAGGGTGAGATCTTTGTGGATGGCGTGGCCGTGCACGACCCCAAGACCGACCTGCCCAAGCTGCGCTCGCGCGTGGGCATGGTGTTCCAGCACTTCGAGCTGTTTCCGCACCTGTCGGTGACGGACAACCTCACCATCGCGCAGATCAAGGTGCTGGGCCGCAACCCCGACGACGCGAAGAAGCGTGGCCTGAAAATGCTGGAGCGCGTGGGCCTGATCGCCCACAAGGACAAGTTCCCCGGCCAGCTCTCGGGCGGTCAGCAGCAGCGCGTGGCCATTGCGCGCGCACTGTCGATGGACCCCATCGTCATGCTGTTCGACGAGCCCACCTCGGCGCTCGACCCTGAAATGGTCGGCGAAGTGCTGGACGTGATGGTCGGCCTGGCGAATGAAGGCATGACCATGATGTGCGTGACCCACGAAATGGGTTTTGCGCGCAAGGTCAGCCACCGCGTGATCTTCATGGATGTGGGTGGCAAGATCCTGGAAGACTGCTCGAAGGAGGAGTTCTTCAACAACCCCGACGCGCGCCAGCCACGCACCAAGGATTTCCTGAACAAGATCCTGCAGCATTGAGGAAAGGGGTCATCCCCCTGAGGCGCTGCGCGCCTTCCCCCTTCTCTCGGCTTCGCCGGGAAGGGGGACGCCACCAGCGCGGCGGGGCGGCCCTTGCGCGGTGGCCCTGGCCTGGGGCGCGCCGGTTGCATGTGCTGCGCGCGGCGCAGTCCATCGCGGCACCTGCTAGCGCATTCGAGCGTCCATGGGGCGCTTTTTTTATGTTTTTTGGGACTCCAGGGCGCATGTGGAAAGCGCGGAGTGCTATGGTTTTGGAAGTCGCCGGGCGGATGGGACAATGCAGCCCATGACTGCCTCCCCCGACACCCTCACGATCACCCGCCCCGACGACTGGCACCTGCACGTGCGCGACGGCGACCCGCTGCACACTGTCGTGCCGCACACCGCTGCCCAGTTCGGCCGCGCCATCATCATGCCCAACCTGCGCCCGCCCGTGACCACGGCGCAGCAGGCGCTGGCATACAGGCAGCGCATCCTTGCGGCCGTGCCCGCAGGCGTCGCGTTCGAGCCGCTGATGACGCTCTACCTGACCGACAACCTGCCGCCCGAGGAAATCGCGCGCGCCAAGGCGGCCGGCGTGGTCGCCTGCAAGCTCTACCCGGCTGGCGCCACGACGAACAGCGACGCGGGCGTGACCGACCTGCGCAAGACCTACAAGACTCTGGAGGCCATGCAGAAGGCCGGTCTGCTGCTGCTGGTGCATGGCGAGGTCACCAGCCCCGACATCGACCTGTTCGACCGCGAGGCCGTGTTCATCGAGCAGCAGCTCATTCCGCTGCGCCGCGACTTCCCCGAGCTGAAAATCGTTTTCGAGCACATCACCACCCAGGAAGCCGCGCAGTACGTGCAGGAGGCCGACCGCTTCACCGCCGCCACGCTCACGGCCCATCACCTGCTCTACAACCGCAACGCCATCTTCACCGGCGGCATCCGCCCCCATTACTACTGCCTGCCGGTGCTCAAGCGCGAAACCCACCGCCAGGCCCTGGTGCAGGCCGCCACCAGCGGAAGCCCGAAATTCTTCCTCGGCACCGACAGCGCGCCGCACCCCGCGCACCTCAAGGAGCACGCCAGCGGCTGCGCGGGCTGCTACACCGCGCACGCGGCCATCGAGATGTACGCCGAAGCCTTTGACAACGCCGGCGCGCTCGACAAGCTCGAAGCCTTTGCCAGCTTCCACGGCCCGGCCTTCTACGGCCTGCCTCGCAACACCGGAACCATCACCCTGCGCCGCGAATCCTGGACGCCGCCCGACAGCTTTGCCTTTGGCGAGGCAGAACTCAAACCCCTGCGCGCGGGCGAAGCGCTGCCGTGGCGCCTGGTGTAGGCCCAGCGGCCATCGACTGGCAGGCACCCTGGCTCGCTCCCTGGAAAGCGCATGGGCTTGCGCTGACCCGGCGGATGGCCGATGGAATGCCGGTCTGCCAGGCGCTCAATGGCGCTGCTGCAGCGCCCATGCGCTTCGTGCCGCAGGAGACGCTGCCCCCGGGCCAGGCCTACGAGCAGTTCATCTTCGCCACCGGCCAGGTCCCCACGCGCGACAACCTGCACGATTTTTTCAACGGCCTGGTCTGGCTGCATCTGCCGCAGGCCAAGCGGCGCATGAACCAGCTGCAGGGCCAGGCCATCGCGGCCCAGGGCGTGGGGGCGGTGCGCGGTCCGCTGCGCGATGCGCTCACGCTGTTCGACGAGAACGGCGCCGTGCTCGATGCCCCCGCGCCGCTGTGGCAGGCACTGCGCGCGCGGGACTGGCGCAGTCTCTTCATCGACCTGCGGCCGCTGTGGGCGCAGGCCCGGCTGGTGCTGGTGGGGCATGCGCTGATGGAGAAACTGGTTTATGCACGAAAAAGCATCACGGCGCACGTATATCAAGCGCCAGCAGCTATTGAATCAATAGCAAATCTGGATGCCTGGCTCGCCCATGAACTGCAGCCAGGGCCGTGGGCGTGCAAGCCCTTCGTTCCTTTGCCCGTCATGGGGATACCGGGCTGGTGCCACGAGAACGAGAACTTTTCCTTCTATGATGATTCTTCTGTATTCCGCACTCGTGGGACGACCTGCATAACTCCCTGCGGTCTGTGATAGCGCGGCCTCGGGCGGTCCACAGCGTTGTTTTTCTTGCCAATAGCCGAGCTATTGGCCGCAAAAA
>JANJVX010000059.1 GCA_024709845.1 Burkholderiaceae bacterium
AGACATCAAGGTCGAGAGCGGCTACGCCAAGCAGCTGCTGGCCGACCCGGAAGCCCAGGTGGAAGTGCCGGGCCTAGGCGACCGGGGGCCGCGCATGCTCAGCAAGCAGGCGCTGGCCGGCGTGATCGAGCCGCGCGTGGAAGAGATTTTTTCGCTCGTGCAGCAGGTCATCCGCGAGTCGGGCTACGAGGAGGTGCTGTCGTCGGGCATCGTGCTCACGGGCGGCAGCGTGGTCATGCCAGGCATGGTGGAACTGGGCGAGGACATCTTCCTCAAGCCCGTGCGCCGGGGCATTCCAAAGTCTTCCAGCGCGCTGGCCGACATGGTGGCCCAGCCGCGTGCAGCCACCGTCATGGGGCTGCTTGAAGAGGCGCGCCTGGCGCGCATGCGTGGTTTCAAGGTGGCGCACAAGAGCGGCTCGGTGCAGTCCGCCTTCAGCCGCTTCAAAGATTTCATCGTGGGGAACTTCTGACCATGTTCAGCCAACCCTGGCATGTCCTGCCCCACCCGCCGCCCCGAAAACGATGGCGGTGCACCGGCCCACCCCGCGTGCACCGACGATGGCCTGAGGCCACGCACTGCAACCAATTTTCACCATTCATCGCAAATACAACAGCAAGAGGAGCTTCAGCATGACCATCGAAATGATCGAAGTCGAAGAATTCAACCAGGGTACCCGGATCAAGGTCATCGGCGTGGGCGGCGGCGGCGGCAATGCCGTGGACCATATGGTCGCGCACAACGTGCAGGGCGTGGAGTTCGTCAGCGCCAACACCGATGCGCAGGCACTCGCGCGCAGCGCGGCGCACCGCGTGATCCAGCTCGGCCACAGCGGTCTGGGCGCAGGCAGCAAGCCCGAGAAGGCCCGTGAGGCCGCCGAGGCCGCCGTGGACAACATCCGCGAGGCCATCGCAGGCGCGAACATGCTGTTCATCACCGCCGGCATGGGTGGCGGCACGGGCACGGGCGCAGCGCCCGTGATCGCGCGCGTGGCCAAGGAAATGGGCATTCTCACCGTGGGCGTGGTGACCAAGCCGTTCGACTGGGAAGGCGGCCGCCGCATGCAGAACGCCGACGCAGGGCTGGCCGAACTCGAAGCCAACGTCGATTCGCTGATCGTCGTGCTCAACGAAAAGCTGCTCGAAGTGCTGGGCGATGACATCACCCAGGACGAAGCCTTTGCCCACGCCAATGACGTGCTGAAAAACGCCGTGGGCGGCATCTCCGAGATCATCAACGAGTTCGGCCAGGTGAACGTCGACTTCGAAGACGTGTGCACCATCATGGGCGAGCCCGGCAAGGCGATGATGGGCACGGCCACCGCCAGCGGCCCGGACCGCGCGCGCATCGCCGCAGAGCAGGCCATCGCCTGCCCGCTGCTCGAAGGCATCGACCTGTCCGGCGCTAAGGGCGTGCTGGTGCTGGTGACGGCCAGCAAGGGCAGCCTGAAGCTGTCCGAGTCGCGTCTGGCCATGACCACCATCAACGCCTACGCCTCGACCGATGCCCATGTCATTTTTGGTGCCGCCTACGATGAAAGTCTGGGCGACGAAATCCGCGTGACCGTGCTGGCCACAGGCCTGTCGCGTGCTGGCGCACGCCGCCAGCCCATTTCGGTGGTGCAGGGCGGCCTGCGCACGGGCACCGACAACATGGCCTACCCCATGGTGGGCGCGGGTGTGGCAAGCGCGATGGGCTCCACCGCCGCGCCCGCCACCGACTACGGCAACATGGCCGTGCCCAGCGTCTGGCGCACGAACCGCACGCAGGCAGCCGCGCGCGTCGATGCCCTGTCCTCGGGCGGCATGGACGACCTGGAGATTCCGGCCTTCCTGCGCAAGCAGGCTGATTGACAGGGAGCAACCCCCTGTGGCGCTGCGCGCCTTCCCCCTTCTCTCGCCTCGCTGCGCGATGCGGGAAGGGGGACGACACCAGCGCGGCGGGGCGGCCCTTGCGCGGTGTCCGCTGGTTGGGGCCGTGCGCGCCACGGGCGCCAGGAGGGCCTGTTTTCTATGAAGGCCATAGCGACGTTAGTGCTGTGGCATGGGGGTTGGCCGACTAAAATCGCAGGATGCTTGCGCAACGTACCCTCAAGTCCCTCACCCGCGCGGTGGGCGTGGGCCTGCACAGCGGTCAGCGCGTGGAGCTGACCCTGCGGCCGGCCCAGCCCGACACCGGCATCGTCTTCCGGCGCATCGACCTGCCGGAACCGGTGGATATTCCGGTCTCCACCCTGGCGGTGACCGATACCCGCATGGCCTCGACTATCTCGGCGGGCAACGCCCGGGTGCACACGGTCGAGCATCTCATGTCGGCCTGCGCCGGTCTGGGGGTGGACAACCTGTATGTGGACATCACGGCCGAGGAAGTGCCCATCCTCGATGGCTCGTCGTCGTCGTTCGTCTTCCTGCTGCAAAGTGCCGGCATTGCGTTGCAGAACGCCCCCAAGCGCTTCATCCGCGTCAAGGCCCCGGTGGAGGTGCGCCAGGGCGAGGGCGCGCAGGCCAAGTGGGCGCGGCTCGACCCCTACCATGGCTACAAGCTGCGCTTCGAGATCGACTTCGCCCATCCGGCGGTCGATTCCACGGGGCAGTGCGTGGAGTTCGACCTCGGCACCGGAAACTACAGCCGCGACATCGCCCGCGCCCGCACCTTCGGCTTCACCAAGGACGTGGAGATGATGCGCTCCAGCGGCCTGGCGCTGGGCGGCGGGCTGGACAACGCCATCGTCATGGACGACTACAAGGTGCTCAATGCCGATGGACTGCGCTACGACGACGAGTTCGTAAAGCACAAGATCCTGGACGCCATGGGCGACCTGTACCTCGTCGGCAAGCCCCTGCTGGCGGCCTACAGCGCCTTCCGCTCAGGCCATGCGCTCAACAACCTGCTGCTGAGGGAGCTGGAGGCGCACCCGGAGGCCTGGGAGATCGTCACCTTCGACAACGAGCGCCTCGCACCCACCGGCTTCGCGCAGCCGGCACGCGCCTGGTAGCCTGCCCATGCTGCTGTTCCGCTGGATCGTCATGCTGCTGCTGTTCGTGGCGGCGCTGTGCTTTGCCTTCTATGCAGGCACCGGGCAGGCGCGCTACAAGCGGCTGGGGTTCATTGTCCTCAAGTGGACGATCATTGCTGCCAGCGTCTTTTTCGCTGTCCTGATACTGGAGCGCGGGTTCTGACGCGGTTTTCCAAGCTGGCCTATACTCGCGCCTGCTCCGGGGTGTGCTGATGCGCTGAGATGCAAACGGCCTGTGATACAGGCCTGCTGCGAACCCGACGAACTTGATCCGGTTCATACCGGCGGAAGAAGAGCCGACCCTCCCCGTTTGCGTGGCTGCCTATCCGGCAGACACGCCGCACCGCAGGCGCAAACCGTGCCTGCGGCGGGCGCAGGTCCAGTCCGGAGCACCCCACCATCCGGACCCAGGAGACCTGACCATGAACGCCCCCGACCCCCTCACCCGTGAATCCTTCGCCGCCCAGCTGGCGCGCGCCCGCGAGCCTTTTCCTGCCTCGCGCAAGGCCTATCTTCCGGGCCAGCTGCATGCAGGCCTGCAGGTGCCGGTGCGCGACATCCAGCTCACCAATGGCGAGGTGGTCAGCGTCTATGACACTTCGGGCCCCTACACCGACCCGCAGGCCGTGATCGACGTGCGGCGCGGCCTGCCCAGCGTGCGCGGCGCCTGGATTGGCGCGCGCGGCGACACCGAGGCCTACGCGGGCCGCCCGCCCGTGGCGCTGGACGACGGCCAGAAGAGCGAGGACGCTGCGCGCCTGGCGCAGCTGCGCCTGGAGGCCGCCGCCTTGCAACGCAAGCCCCTGCGCGCCAAGAGCGGCGCCAATGTCACGCAGATGCACTACGCCCGCAAAGGCATCATCACGCCCGAGATGGAATACGTGGCGATCCGCGAGAACGGCCGCCGCGAGTGGATGGCGCAGTACCAGCACGACGCTGGGCGCGAGCAGCGCCTGATGGGCAACCCGCTGGGTGCGAGCATCCCGAAGATCATCACGCCCGAATTTGTGCGCGACGAAGTGGCGCGCGGCCGCGCCATCATCCCCGCCAACATCAACCACCCCGAGGTCGAGCCCATGGCCATCGGGCGCAACTTCCTGGTCAAGATCAACGCCAACATCGGCAACTCGGCCGTCACGTCGAGCATCGAGGAAGAGGTGGAGAAGCTCGTCTGGGCCATCCGCTGGGGCGCTGACAACGTGATGGACCTGTCCACCGGCAAGAACATCCACACCACGCGCGACTGGATCGTGCGCAACTCGCCCGTGCCCATCGGCACCGTGCCGATCTACCAGGCGCTGGAAAAGGTCGG
>JANJVX010000072.1 GCA_024709845.1 Burkholderiaceae bacterium
CCCTGCTCCCAGAGCCACAGCTCGTAGTCGAAACCATGCGGGTTGCGCGCGCCATGCGGCGCTTTCAGGCGCACCGTCATCGCCCAGCGCTCCCCGGCGCGCAGCGGCAGCGGCTGGCGCTGCGGCTGCGCCTGGTCCGGCGCCTCCTGCAACAGCCCCCGGTACCAGCCCAGGTCGATCAGCGCAGGCAGGTGCACCGGCACGCTGTCCCGGGTGGCCGACTCCACCGCCAGGCGCAGCCGCAACCCGGCGTCAATGGGTTGCGGCATGGCGGCGACAACGCCGGTGACCTGGATGTCCTGACCCTCCAGCGCAGGGTTCAGCGCCCCTGCGGCAAAGTGGCCCGCCCGCAGACCGGTGAGGGCCAGCACCGCCAGCACGGCCGCGCATGCCATGGCCGCGCCACGCACTGGCGCGGGCCACCGCCGAGCACGCCCGGCAACCCATGCCAGCACGCCCGCCAGCAAACCCAGCGCCGCATAGGCCCCCACGGGCCACAGCGCCGGCTGCTGGAGCTGCAGCGCGGCGCCCGCCACGGCCCCCGACAGCACCAGCGGCCACCACCCCACCGGCCGTGCGGGCGGCGGGCAGGAGGGCATGCTGGCGGCGTGCGGCATGGGCCGATGCTACGGCAGCCCGGAACCAGCCCGGCAACACCGCCATGGCAACCCTCGCGCGCGGGAAGGCCACCCGCTCCTGGGGCCGGACAACCCGCCACCAGGCCGCCTGTGTAACATGCGAGGCCTTGGCCCGCATGCCACACCCGGCGGCATGCCGGAGCGTCCCGCTCCTTCCGGCCGGACAACCGTTTTCACAAGGAACACCATGAGCGTTTACGACAAGCTTTCCGCCCTCAACATCACCCTGCCACCCGTGGCTGTGCCTGCGGCCGCCTACGTGCCCTTCGTGCAGACCGGCAACCTGGTGTTTCTGAGCGGCCACATCGCCCGCAAGGATGGCAAGCCCTGGGCCGCGCAATTTGGCCGCAACATCACCACCGAAGAAGGCAAGCTGGCCGCGCGTGCCGTGGCCATCGACCTCATGGGCACGCTGCACGCAGCCTGCGGCGGCGACCTGAACCGCGTCAAGCGCATTGTCAAGTTGATGAGCCTGGTGAACTCCACGGGCGACTACACCGAGCAGCACCTCGTGACCAACGGCGCCAGCGAACTGCTGGGCGAAGTGTTCGGCGAAGCGGGCCTGCATGCGCGCAGCGCTTTCGGCGTGGCACAGATTCCCCTGGGCGCCTGCGTGGAAATCGAACTGATCGCCGAACTGGCCTGATCCCCGCCCGCACCGCCCTCACGGGCGGGCAGTGTCAGAAGGATTCCCAGTCGTCCTCGCCTCCGGCGGGTGCCACGCGGGGCGCGGCTGCCGCCGGTTTGGCCGCAGGCTGCGCCCGGGCTGGCCGCGACGGCGCGGCCGGGCCTTCGGAGCGGGCCAGCCGCGCTGCGGCCTGGGGGGCCTGCGCGCGGACGGCGGGCTTGCGGGGCGCCGCGGCCGCCACGGGGGCCGCGCTGGCCGGAGCGCTGCGCGCCGCAGGGGCCGCAAACTGCGGGCCACCGCCCTGAACCTTGAACACCGACACCGCCTGCGCCAGCTGCTGCGCCTGTTCGCGCAGGCTTTGCGCGGCGGCGGTGCTTTGTTCCACCAGCGCGGCGTTCTGCTGCGTCATCTGGTCCAGGTTGACCACGGCCTGGTTGACCTGACCAATGCCCGTGCTCTGCTCGGTGCTGGCGGCGGTGACTTCGCCAATCATGTCGGTGACACGCTGCACCGACTGCACGATGTCCTGCATGGTGGTGCCGGCATCCTGCACCAGGCTCGAACCCAGCGCCACTTTCTCGACCGAGGCGCCAATGAGCTGCTTGATCTCCTTGGCCGCCTCGGCGCTGCGTCCGGCCAGGCTGCGCACCTCGCTCGCCACCACGGCAAAACCCCGGCCCTGATCCCCCGCGCGCGCGGCCTCCACCGCGGCATTGAGCGCCAGGATATTGGTCTGGAAGGCAATGCCGTCGATCACGCCGATGATGTCAGCGATTTTCTGGCTGCTCTGGTGGATGTCCTCCATCGTGGCCACCACCTGCTTGACCACGTCGCCGCCCCGGCGCGCCACGCCCGAGGCCCCGGACGCCAGGGCGCTGGCCTGCTGCGCACTGGCCGCGCTTTGCTGGATGGTGCTGGTGAACTGCTCCATGGCGGCAGCGGTTTGCTGCAGGTTGCTCGCGGTCTGCTCGGTGCGGGCCGACAGGTCGTGGTTACCCGTGGCAATCTCTGCGCTGGCCGTGGCAATGCTGTCGGTGCTCTGGCGCACCTGGTGCACCATGCGGCCCAGGGCCTCGCTCATGGCATAGAGCGAGCGCAGCAGGTCGCCGAATTCGTCGCTGCGGGTGACGGTTCCCTGGGCACTGAGATCACCGCCCGCAATGCGTTGCGCCAGGGCACCCGCCTCGTTCAGCGGGCGCTGGATGTTTCCGATGAGGTAGTACGCCCCCAGCCCGATGCTCACCAGCACCAGCAGCACCATGGCGCCCGCCAGCTGCACCGTCAGCATGCGCTCGCCTGCAAGCTGCTGCTGCCGCTCCAGCGAGCTTTGCTGCTGCATCTTGACGAAGTCCCGCAGTGTCTGCAGATAGGCGGCGACGGCCGGGTTGTACTGCTGCCCGACCAGGATGACCGCCTGGTCATGCTGGCCGTCTTCCTTGAGCTTGCGCGCCTGCCCGCGCAGATCGATCATGGCTTTGCGGGCGGCGGCGATCTTGCCCATCTGCACCTTGTCGGCATCGGACAGGGCCATGGCTTCGAGCGACTTCTGCACCTCGCTGATCTGCGCGGAAGTGGCGGCGATCGCATCCTTGAACTCCACCTCCACCGCCGGGTCGCTGCTGACGATCAGCGCCTGGGTGCGGGCGGCATTGGTCTCGGTCAGGCCAGTCCAGCGGATGGCCGCCTCGACACGGGCGGTGGCATCCTGGATGACGGCATCGGCCTGCGCCTGCACCTTGGCAGAGCGGTAGCCCGAGAAACCGACCACGGCCACCAGCATCACCACGATGACCACCACAGCCACCCACAGTTTGTGTGCCATTCGCAACTGTTTCACCATGCGCGCCCCCTTTTTTTGCTTATCAAACGATCAGATGCACGATCATGGTGCGCGTTTTTTCACATTTTTACAACCGCTCTGCGGGACACCGGCGTACCGCCGATGGCGCTGATGGGCTGGCCTACTCCACCCGCGTGACGGACGATGGCTTGAACCCCAGGTCGGCCGCCTTGCCCTTGCGGCCGCGCGCGGCACGGGCGTTATTGAGCGAGCGGATCTCCAGCGTTTCGTCACGCGCCTTGCCGCCACGCCCCAGCCCCTCGATGCGGACGCTGCGCGTGTAGGCGGCTGCACCGGCGAGCTGGTCCTTGTCTTCTAGGTCAATCAGCATCAGTCCGCGCCCGCCCTTCTCCATCAGCTTGAGCTCGCCGATCTCGAAAGTGAGGATGCGCCCACCCGCCGAGGCGCAGGCCACATGCGTGGCCGGTGCCAGCGGCAGGCTGCCGCTGGTGTGCGCGGCATGCGAGGGCGCGCAGATGGCCTCGCCCTCGCCCACGGTGATGAAGGCCTTGCCGCCGCGCTGGCGTGAAACCATGTTCTCCACCATGGCCAGGAAGCCGTAGCCACCCGTGCTGGCCAGCAGCAGCTGCGCCGTGGCGGGGCCGGCGAAGTAGTGGGCAATGGCGCTGCCGGGCTCCAGGTCGATCAGCGTGGTGACGGGCTGGCCGTCGCCGCGCGCGCCAGGCAGCTGTGCCACGGGCACCGAATAGATACGGCCGTTGTGGCCGAAGACGAGAAAGGTATCGACCGTGCGGCACTCGAACGTGCCGTAGAGCCCGTCGCCCGCCTTGAAGGCAAAGCTCGCGGCCTCGTGACCATGGCCGGTGCGTGCGCGCACCCAGCCTTTCTGCGACACCACCACGGTGACAGGCTCGTCCACCACTTTCACTTCGACCACGGCTTTTTTCTCGGCCTGGATCAGGGTACGGCGTGCGTCGGCAAACTGCTTGGCGTCCTGCTCGATCTCCTTGACCATCAGGCGGCGCAGCGCAGCCGGGTTGCCGAGGATTTCCTCCAGCTTGCCCTGGTTTTCTCGCAGCTCCTTGAGCTCCTGCTCGATCTTGATGGCTTCCAGGCGTGCGAGCTGGCGCAGACGGATCTCCAGGATATCCTCGGCCTGCCGGTCGCTCAGTTTGAAGCGCGCGATCAACGCGGCCTTGGGCTCGTCCGACTGGCGGATGATGGCGATCACCTCGTCGATGTTGAGCAGCACCATCTGCCGCCCTTCAAGGATGTGGATGCGGTCCAGCACCTTGTCCAGCCGGTGCTGGCTGCGCCGCGTGATGGTGGTCTGGCGGAAGGCGATCCACTCCTCCAGCATCTGGCGCAGTGACTTCTGCACCGGCTTGCCGTCCAGGCCCACCATGGTGAGGTTGATGGGCGCCGAGGTCTCCAGGCTGGTGTGCGCCAGCAGCGCGGTGGTCAGCTCCTGCTGCGGCACCTTGCCGGTCTTGGGCTCGAACACCATACGCACGGGCGCGTCCTTGCTGGACTCGTCGCGCACGCCGTCGAGCACGGCCAGCATGCTGGCCTTGAGCTGGTTCTGCTCCTGGCTCAGGGCCTTCTTGCCCGCCTTGACCTTGGGGTTGGTGATTTCCTCGATCTCTTCGAGCACCTTCTGGCTGCTCACGCCGGGCGGCAGTTCGGTCACCACCAACTGCCACTGGCCGCGCGCCAGGTCCTCGATCTTCCAGCGCGCACGCACCTTGAGGCTGCCGCGCCCGGTGCGGTAGGCATCCTGGATGTCGGCGGCCGTGCTGATAATCTGGCCGCCGCCCGGGTAGTCGGGCCCCGGGATCAGCATCTGCAGGTCGGCATCGGGCAGTTGCGGGTTCTTCACCAGGGCCACGCAGGCGTCGGCCACCTCGCGCAGGTTGTGGCTGGGGATTTCGGTGGCCAGGCCCACGGCGATGCCGCTGGCGCCGTTGAGCAGCGCGAACGGCAGGCGCGCGGGCAGCTGGCACGGCTCCTGCGTGCTGCCGTCGTAGTTGGGCATGAAATCGACCGTGCCCTCGCCGATCTCGTCGAGCAGCAGGCTGGTGATCTTGGCCAGGCGCGCCTCGGTGTAGCGCATGGCGGCGGCGCCGTCGCCGTCGCGGCTGCCGAAGTTGCCCTGGCCGTCGATCAACGGGTAGCGCTGCGAAAAGTCCTGCGCCAGCCGCACGAGCGCGTCGTAGGCGGACTGGTCGCCGTGCGGGTGAAAGCGCCCCAGCACATCGCCCACCACGCGGGCACTCTTGACCGGCTTGGCCGCCACATTGCGGTTGGGGCCGCTGTAGCCCAGGCCCATCTGGTCCATGGCGTAGAGGATGCGGCGCTGCACGGGCTTGAGGCCGTCACACACGTCGGGCAGCGCGCGGCCCTTGACGACGGACAGCGCGTATTCCAGGTAGGCGCGCTGGGCGTAGCCCGCCAGGCCCAGGGCGTCGTCCCCGTCACCGGAGGTCGTGAAATCGAGGGTGGGTTGGTCGCTCATTCGTTGGCTTCGGTTGCAATCAGGTTCAGGGTCTGCGCCACACGCACAGGCGGCAGCGGGCTCGCGGGGAGGGCATCGCCCCCCGGCGGGAATTGCCTACGGCCCGGCGCGGCGCGGTGCGCCAGCACGGGGGCCGGGGGTTGGAGCTGGGCATACAGGCCCATCACGGTGCGCACATAGTTGCGGGTTTCCTTGAACGGCGGAATCTGGCGGCCCGCACGCTGCACGGCCCCCTCGCCCGCGTTGTAGGCCGCCAGGGCCAGGTCCATGCGGCCCGGAAAAAGGTCGAGCAGGTACCGCAGGTAGCGGGTGCCCACAGGCACGTTCACGGCAGGATCTGCCAGTTTTTGCTCCACGGTGCGCCGGGCATCGGCCACCACGCCGAAGCGGCTGGCCGTGGCGGGCATGAGTTGCATCAGGCCGATGGCGCCCCGGGGCGAGACGGCGGCCGCGTCAAAGCCTGATTCGGCGGCGATCAGGGCCTGGAGCAGTGCGTACTCCACACCATGGCGGCGCGCGGCCGCGCGCAGATGGTGGCGCACGCGCTGGTAATCGGGCGAGATTTCGAAGAAAGCCAGCAGGCGCGCACCCGTGGCGGGCAAGGCGCCTGACGGCGGCGGCGCCCCCTCGGAAAGCGGGTGCGCACTGTCGAACGCAGCGCCGCGGAAGAACAACTGGTAGCGCGCATCGGCCTGCTCGGCAGCGAAATGCGCCACGCCGCGCTCGTCCACGTAGGCCCAGAGGTCTGCGTGGGCCGCATGCTGCGAAAACAATAGCACGCAGGGCACGGCCAACAAGCGCAGGAGACCAAAAACCCTTTGAACCATGCCCATGGCGAAATCAGATGTCGATCTCGACCGCATCGCCATGCAGCTCCATGAGCTCGCGCCGCGCGGCGGCCTCGCCCTTGCCCATGAGCTTGGTGATGAGGCCCTCGGTGGCGGCGAAATCCATGCCACCCAGCTGCACGGGGAGCAGGCGCCGGGTATCGGGGTTGAGCGTGGTTTCCCAGAGCTGCTCGGCGTTCATCTCGCCCAAGCCCTTGAAGCGGCTGATCTGGCACTTCTCGCGCGGCACGCCGTCTTTTTCGGCCTTGTCGAGGATGGCGGTCAGCTCACCCTCGTCCAGCGCATACATCTTGGCGGCGGGCTTCTTGCCGCGCGCCGGTACATCCACGCGGAACAGCGGCGGGCGCGCCACGTAGATATGGCCAGTCTCGATGAGCTTGGGGAAATGGCGGAAGAACAGCGTGAGCAGCAGCACCTGGATGTGCGAGCCGTCCACGTCGGCGTCCGACAGGATGCAGACCTTGCCGTAGCGCAGGCCCGAGAGGTCGGGCGAGTCATCGGGGCCGTGCGGATCGACGCCGATGGCCACCGAGATGTCATGGATCTCGTTGTTGGCGAACAAGCGGTCGCGGTCCACCTCCCAGGTGTTGAGCACCTTGCCGCGCAGCGGCAGGATGGCCTGGCTTTCCTTGTCGCGTCCCATCTTGGCGCTGCCGCCGGCCGAGTCGCCCTCGACCAGGAAGACCTCGTTGTGGCTGATGTCGCGGCTTTCGCAATCGGTCAGCTTGCCGGGCAGCACGGCCACGCCCGAGCCCTTGCGCTTTTCCACCTTCTGGCCGGCCTTCTGCCGCGTCTGCGCGGCCTTGATGGCCAGTTCGGCCAGCTTCTTGCCGTAGTCCACATGCTGGTTGAGCCACAGTTCGAGCGCGGGGCGCACGAAGCTCGACACCAGGCGCACGGCGTCGCGCGAGTTCAGGCGCTCCTTGATCTGGCCCTGGAACTGCGGGTCGAGCACCTTGGCCGACAGCACATAGCTGGCGCGCGCGAACACGTCCTCGGGCAGGAGCTTGACGCCCTTGGGCAACAGCGAGTGCAGCTCGATGAAGGATTTGACGGCCTGGAACAGGCCATCGCGCAGGCCGCTCTCGTGCGTGCCACCGGCGCTGGTGGGGATGAGGTTGACGTAGCTCTCGCGCACCGGCTGGCCGTCCTCGGTGAAGGCCACGGCCCAGGCGGCGCCCTCGCCCTCGGCGAAGCTGTCGTGGCCCGCGTCGGCAAAGCCCTCGCCCTCGAACAGCGGAATCACCGGGTCGGCGCTGAGCGTCTGCATCAGGTAGTCGCGCAGGCCGCCCTTGTACTGCCAGGTCTGGGTGTCGCGCGTCTTCTCGTTGGCGAGCGTGACCGACACGCCGGGCATCAGCACGGCCTTGCTGCGCAACAGGTGCATGAGCTCGCCCATGGGCAGGCTGCTCGACTCGAAATACTTGGCATCGGGCCACACGCGCACCGTGGTGCCCTGCTTGCGCTCGCCGCCCTCCAGCGGCCGCGCCACCAGGGGCTCGACCACATCACCCCCCGAAAACACCAGGCGCGCGGCCTGGCCCTCGCGGTGGCTGGTGGCCTCCAGGCGCGTGGCCAGGGCGTTGGTGACCGACACGCCCACGCCGTGCAGGCCGCCCGAGAAGCTATAGGCGCCGCCCTTGCCCTTGTCGAACTTGCCACCGGCATGCAGGCGGGTGAACACGAGTTCGATCACCGGGGCCTTTTCCTCGGGGTGCAGGCCGAAGGGAATGCCCCGGCCGTCGTCCTCCACGCTGACCGAGCCGTCCTGGTGCAGCGTGACCTTGATCTTCTTGCCGAAGCCCGCCAGGGCCTCGTCGGCGGCGTTGTCCAGCACCTCCTGGATGATGTGCAGGGGGTTGTCCGTGCGGGTGTACATGCCCGGGCGCTGCTTGACAGGCTCCAGGCCCTTGAGCACGCGGATCGAGCCTTCGGAGTATTCGGATGCGGAAACGGGTTTGACTGCCATGGGCGCGGATTGTAGTGCTGTATGGATTCACAGGCATGACACCTGCGGCGTCTGTACCGGTGGCCGGTGTGCAGGCAGATTTCCTGCAATCTCGCTACATTGCAGTGTATGCATACGAATCCCCCGAAACTGTCCATGTTCCAGGTGCTGGCCTGCGGCGCCGCCATCGTGACGCTGTCCATGGGCATCCGCCATGGCTTCGGCCTGTGGCTGCAGCCCATCACGCAGGAGATGGGCTGGACGCGCCAGTCCTTCGCGCTAGCGCTCGCCATCCAGAACATTGCCTGGGGCCTGGTGGGCGTGTTCGCGGGCATGGCGGCCGACCGCTTCGGCGCCTTCCGCGTGCTCATCGTGGGCGCCATCCTCTACGGGCTGGGCCTGGTGGGCATGGCGCTCTCGCCCACCACCCTGCTGTTCGCCCTGACCACCGGCCTGCTCATCGGCGCAGCACAGGCGGGCACCACCTACGCCGTGATCTATGGCGTGCTGGGGCGCCAGATCGCACCCGAGAAGCGCTCCTGGGCCATGGGCGTGGCGGCGGCGGCGGGTTCGTTCGGCCAGTTCCTCATGGTGCCGGTGGAGGGTTTCCTGATCTCCAGCCTGGGCTGGCAGGACGCGCTGCTGGCGCTGTCGCTGCTGGTGCTGCTGATCGTTCCGCTGGCTTTCGGGCTGCGCGAGCCGGGCTTCCAGGGCGCGGCCCCGGCGCAGCGCAGCCAGACCGTGGGCCAGGCGCTGGCCGAGGCCGTGCGCACGCCCAGCTTCACGCTGCTGACGCTGGGCTACTTCGTCTGCGGCTTCCAGGTGGTGTTCATCGCGGTGCACATGCCCAGCTACATCAAGGACCTGGGCCTCTCGCCCCAGGTGGCGAGCTTCTCGCTGGCGCTGATCGGGCTGTTCAACGTGTTCGGCACCTACATCGCGGGCTCGCTGGGCCAGCGCATGCCGCGCCGCTTCATCCTGGCCTTCATCTATCTGGCGCGCTCGGTGGTCATCGTGGTCTTCCTGCTGGTGCCGATCTCGCCGATGTCGGTGTACGTGTTCTCGGCCGTGATGGGCATGCTGTGGCTCTCCACCGTGCCGCCCACCAATGCCACCATCGCGCAGATCTTCGGCGTGCAGCACCTGTCCATGCTGGGCGGCCTGGTGTACTTCAGCCACCAGATCGGCAGCTTCATGGGCGTGTGGCTGGGCGGCGTGCTGTACGACCGCACGGGCAGCTACGACATCGTCTGGTACATCTCCATCGGCCTGGGCGTGCTGGCCTGCCTGGTCAACCTGCCGGTGCGCGAGCAGCCGCTGCAACGCACGGCGCCCCAACCTGCCTGATCCGGCCATGACATCCACCACGCCCCCCACCCTCCGCCCCTGGCGCCGCTGGCTGGGCTGGGCGCTGGTGCTGCTCGCGCTGCTGGCGGTGCTGCTGCTCTACCGCGACCCGGGCTTCATGCTCATGCTGGCCGACCAGGTGTGGGCCTGTTTTTAGGCAAAATCAGCCTCCAGCGCTTATAGATCAAGCGCAAGCAGCTATGAATTTTGAAGCAACTATTTCCTCTGCCCGGGGCACGGAGGCACCTTCCGAATGGGTGCGCCGCTGGTCGCACCTGGTGCCGCCGGGCGCCGCGGTGCTCGACGTGGCCTGCGGGGCGGGGCGCCACCTGCGCTGGTTCCACGGGCGCGGCCACGCCGTGACCGGCATCGACCGCGACCCGCTGGCCGTGCAGGCAGCGGCCGCAGTGGGCGAGGCCATCGCCGCCGACATCGAAAACGGCCCCTGGCCCCTGGAGGGCCGCGCGTTCGGCGCCGTGGTGGTGACGAACTACCTGTGGCGGCCGCTGCTGCCCACCATCGTGCACAGCGTGGCCCCCGGCGGCGTGCTGCTCTATGAAACCTTCGCCAGCGGCAACGAAACCGTGGGCCGGCCCGCGCGGCCCGACTTCCTGCTGCGCCCCGGGGAACTGCTCACGGCCTGCGCCGCGCTGCGCGTGGTGGCCTACGAGGACGGTTTCCTCGATGCCCCGGCGCGCTTCGTGCAACGCATCACGGCGGTGCGCGTGGCGGAGGACGGGCTGTCACCGGCACGCCATCCCTTGTGCGCACTCTCCTAGTTAGAATGCTCTTTTACCGTTTTTGACTGCGGACATGACCTCTCCCACCGCCCCCCTGACCGGCAGCATCGTCGCCCTCGTCACCCCCATGCACGCCGATGGCAGCGTGGACTACCCCACGTTGCGCAAACTGATCGACTGGCACATCGCGGAGGGCACCGACTGCATCGGCGTGGTGGGCACCACGGGCGAATCGCCCACGGTGAACGTGGAAGAGCATTGCGAGATCATCCGCGTGGCCGTGGAGCAGGCCGCCAAGCGCGTGCCCATCATGGCCGGCTGCGGCGCCAATTCCACGGCCGAAGCCATCGAGTTGGCCAAGTTCGCCAAGAAGGTCGGCGCCGACAGCCAGTTGCAGGTCGTGCCCTACTACAACAAGCCCACGCAAGAGGGCCAGTACCAGCACTTCAAGGCGATTGCCGAAGCCACGGGCGACCTGCCCATCGTGCTCTACAACGTGCCCGGCCGCTCGGTGGCGGACATGCTGCACGACACCGTGCTGCGCCTGGCGCAGGTGCCGGGCATCATCGGCATCAAGGAAGCCACGGGCAACATCGAGCGTGCGCAGTGGCTGATCCGCGACCTGCCGAAGAACTTCGCTGTGTATTCGGGCGACGACCCGACCGCCGTTGCCCTGATGCTCTGCGGCGGCCACGGCAACATCAGCGTGACGGCCAACGTGGCCCCGCGCCTGATGCACGCGCTGTGCGTGGCCGCTCTGGCGGGCGACGTGCGCCGCGCCATGGAGATCCAGTTCCAGCTCATGCCCGTGCACAAGCACCTGTTCGTCGAGGCCAACCCCATCCCCGTGAAATGGGCCATGGCCCGCATGGGCCTGTGCGGCGGCACGCTGCGCCTGCCCATGACGCCGCTCTCCCAGGGCAACGAGGCCGTGGTGGAAGGCGCACTGCGCGCCGCCGGCCTGCTTTGAACCCCATACGCCCCCCGAGATTCCAAAGGATTTCCGCGTGAACCATACCGCACGACTGGGCCTGCTCGGCCTGACCATCGCCCTGTCCGCCTGCTCGGTGCTGGAAGGCGAAAAAATCGACTACAAGAGTGCCTCCAAGGGCTCGTCGCTGGAGGTGCCGCCCGATCTCCAGCAGCTCTCGCGGGACACGCGCTACGCCGTGCCCGGCGGCGTGGTCTCGGCCAATGCCCTGCAGGCGGGCCAGGCGGCCCAACCGTCGGGCACCCAAGCCGCGCCCCTGGGACTGGGCGACGTGCGCATCGAACGCAACGGCAACCAGCGCTGGCTGGTGGTAAGCCGCCCGGCCGACAAGCTGTGGGAGCCGGTGCGTGAGTTCTGGCTGGAGAACGGATTCACGCTCGCGACCGACCAGGCCAACATCGGCATCATGGAAACCGACTGGGCCGAGAACCGCGCCAAGATTCCGCAGGACATCATCCGCAGCACGCTGGGCAAGGTGTTCGACTCGCTCTACTCCACCGGCGAACGCGACAAATTCCGCACGCGCATGGAGCGCAACGCCCAGGGCGGCACCGAGATCTACGTCAGCCACCGTGGCATGGTCGAGGTCTACAGCAGCAGCACCAAGGAATCCACCGTGTGGCAGCCCCGCCCGGCCGACCCCGAGCTGGAGACCGAATTCCTGCGCCGCATGATGGTCAAGCTGGGCGTGAGCCAGGAACAGGCCAAGGCCGTGGCCGCCGCCTCGGCGCAGCGCCCCCCCGTGGCGCGCGTGGGCAGCGTGAACAACGTCCCCGTGGTGCAGATCGACGAGGGTTTCGACCGCGCCTGGCGCCGCGTCGGCCTGGCGCTGGACCGCACCGGCTTCACCGTGGAAGACCGCGACCGCAGCCAGGGCGTCTATTTCGTGCGCTACGTGGCGCCCAAGGCCGACAAGAAGGAACCCGGCTTCCTGGGCAGGCTCTTCAGCGGCTCCGAGAAGGCCGTGCCGCCGCTCAAGTACCGCATCGTCGTGCGCAGCGAAGGCGAGGCCACCACGGTCTCGGTGCTCAATGCCGCTGGCGCGCCCGAGACCTCGGCCAATGCCGAGAACATCGTGCGCCTGCTGGCCGACGACCTGAAGTAAGACACCCATCGCGCCGTGCTTGCGCAGACTGGATGGTGGCCACTCGGGCAACACAACCCGATGCAGCCGCCGCTGACATGCTGCGCGTGAAGCAACATCTGGGGTGGCCGCGTTGGCGGCCGCTCAACTCAGCGTATGGAACAACCACCCGAAGCTTGCCTGCCCTTGCTGGCATCGGCCCCCGGGCGGCCCAACGACGGTGACATCGGCATTGCCGACCTGCGACACCGCACACGCGGACTGACCGGCGGACCTTCCGCAATAGCCCCGCATCCAGGCAACAAAAAAGCCCACAGGGCATATGCCATGCGGGCCTGGGGGGAATGCAGCGCACCAAGCGCTGCCCAACCCTTCGATTACAGCTTGCGGGTCGACATGAAGGTGTCGAAACGCGATTCAGCAAAACGGAACCAGAGAATCTGGTCGCGCTGGAAATTGCGCATGTCGGCGTAAATCTTCTTCCACTCGGGGCTCTTGGCATCGTTCTCGGCGAAGACTTCCATGGAGGCCTTGAACGAAGCTTCCAGAACGGCTTGCGGGAAGGGCAGCACTTTGGTCTTGGCGCCAACAAGCTGCTTGAGCGCCTGTGGGTTCAGCGCATCGTACTTGGCCAGCATGTCGTTGTGGGCCAGCGCCGAAGCAGCGTCGATGATGGCCTTGTTATCCGCAGACAGGCTTTCATAGGCCTTGTTGTTGATGAAGAAATCCACCTCCGGACCGCCTTCCCACCAGCCAGGGTAGTAATAGAACGGGGCCACCTTGTTGAAGCCCAGCTTCTGGTCATCATACGGTCCCACCCATTCGCAAGCATCGAGCGTGCCTTTTTCCAGCGACTGGTAGATTTCGCCGCCAGGAATGCTCTGGGGCACAGCACCCATCTTCTGCATGACTTCACCCACCAAGCCGCCACCCAAGCGCATCTTCAGGCCCTTGAAGTCCGCGGGAGCCTTGATTTCCTTGCGATACCAGCCACCCATCTGGGTGCCCGTGTTGCCGCCAGCAAAGCTGATGGCGTTGAAGTTAGCGTAGAACTCGTTCATCAGCTTGCGGCCATTGCCATGCATCATCCAGGCATTCATCTGGCGCGCGTTGAAGCCAAAGGGAATCGCGGAGCCCAACGCAAAGGCTGGGTTCTTGCCGTAGAAGTAGTACGGCACGGTGTGGGCCATCTCCACGGTGGCGTTCTGCACGCCGTCAAGCACACCAAACGGGGGCATCAGTTCGCCGCCGGAGTGGACAGAAATCTCGAACTTGCCGCCCGACATGGCCTTGACAGCCTTGGAGAACACCTCGGCTCCGCCATAAATGGTGTCGAGCGACTTGGGGAAGCTCGATGCCAGGCGCCAGCGAATGGCGGCCTGGGCGTGCACGGCCGGTGCCACTCCAGCGGCGAGCACGCCTGCGATACCGGCATGCTTGATGATTGAACGACGATCCATGAGGTTCTCTCCGAAATATTGATTGCACAACCCGGCGTCCGTGCATGGAGCAGGCCCGCCGAGGACTTGTTGAGCCGGGTTCATTGTAGGAACATGCCCCCCCTGTCTTTTACGGGTTTTCCCGCGAAAACAGCGGCTGGAGGAGAGGGCTTCAGGGTTCTGCAAGCAAGGCCGCAAAGGCTGGCGCGCGCAGGCCGCCGCCAGTGGCCGCGATCAGGCCGTAGCGGTACCAAACCGGGTGGCGATGGAGCGCTGGATGCCCGCCGCGTCGAGCCCCTGAAGCGCCAGCAGCTTGGCCGGATCGCCGTGCTCAATGAACACATCGGGCAGGCCCAGCGCGAGCACCGGGCGCACGACGCCGGCAGCGTTCAAGGCCTCCATCACGGCACTGCCCGCGCCGCCCAGAATGGCGCCCTCTTCCACCGTGACCAGCGCATCGTGGCTGGCCGCCAGTTCGAGCAGCAGGTCCACGTCGAGCGGCTTGGCCCAGCGCATGTTGGCCACGGTGGCGTCGAGCGCCTGGCCCGCCTCCAGCGCCGGGTAGAGCAGCGCGCCAAAGGCCAGGATGGCGATGCGCGGGCCGGAAGCATCGGCGCCGCCCTGGCGCGCGCGCCGCACTTCGCCCTTGCCGAACGGCAGCATGTCGAGCCCGGGCAGCGGCGAAACGCCCACGCCCGCACCGCGCGGGTAGCGCACGGCCACGGGGTGGTTTTGCGCAAAGGCGGTGGACAGCAGCTGGCGGCACTCGCGCTCGTCGGCCGGGCAGGCCAGGCTCATGTTCGGGACGCAGCGCACGAACGGAATGTCGTAGGCGCCCGCGTGCGTTGCGCCGTCGGCGCCCACCAGACCCGCGCGGTCGAGCGCGAAAACCACAGGCAGGTTCTGCAGCGCCACGTCGTGGATCATCTGGTCGTAGGCGCGCTGCAGGAAGGTGGAGTAAATCGCCACCACGGGCTTGGCGCCCTCGCAGGCCATGCCGGCGGCAAAAGTCACGGCATGCTGCTCGGCGATGCCCACGTCGTAATAGCGGTCCGGGAAGCGCTGGTGGAATTCGACCATGCCCGAGCCCTCGCGCATGGCGGGCGTGATGCCCACGAGGCGCTCGTCCTGCCCGGCCATGTCGCACAGCCACTGGCCGAACACCTGGGTGAAGGTCTGCTTCGGCGGCGTGGCGGGCTGCGTCAGGCCGACGCTGGGGTCGAACTTGCCGGGGCCATGGTAGGCCACGGGGTCGGCCTCGGCCAGTTTGTAGCCCTGGCCCTTCTTGGTGACCACGTGCAGGAACTGCGGGCCTTCCAGGCCCTTGATGTTCTCCAGCGTGGGGATGAGCGAGTCGAGGTCGTGGCCGTCGATCGGGCCGATGTAGTTGAAGCCGAACTTCTCGAACAGCGTGGCCGGCACCACCATGCCCTTGGCCTGCTGTTCCAGGCGCTTGGCGAGTTCGAGCAGCGGCGGCGCATTCTTGAGCACGCTCTTGCCCACGTTCTTGGCCGCCGCGTAGAACTGGCCGCTCATGAGCTGGGCCAGGTAGCGGTTGAGCGCGCCCACGGGCGGGCTGATGCTCATGTCGTTGTCGTTGAGGATGACGAGCAGGTTGCAGTCCTGCACGCCCGCGTTGTTCAACGCCTCGAAGGCCATGCCCGCCGTCATGGCGCCGTCGCCGATGATGGCCACGGCATG
>JANJVX010000078.1 GCA_024709845.1 Burkholderiaceae bacterium
TTCCATCGCCTGGGCGCGACGCTCCAGGGTGCGGGCATCACCGTAGCCTTCGCCGATCATCCAGCGCAGCAGGGTGATGTTGGACTTCAGGTACTCGGCGATCGAGTCTTCCGGCAGCTTGATGGTGCAACCGGCAGCCGAGCGCTCGGCGGAGGCGTCGGACAGTTCAAACGCTTGCTCGACCTTCAGGTCGGGCAGGCCTTCGATTTCCAGGATGCGGCCCGAGAAGATGTTCTTCTTGCCAGCCTTGGCCACCGTCAGCAGGCCGGCCTTGATGGCGTACAGCGGAATCGCGTGCACCAGATCGCGCAGCGTGACGCCGGGCTGCATTTCGCCCTTGAAGCGCACCAGCACCGATTCAGGCATGTCCAGCGGCATCACGCCCGTGGCGGCGCCGAAGGCCACCAGGCCGGAGCCTGCGGGGAAGGAGATGCCGATGGGGAAGCGGGTGTGCGAGTCACCGCCAGTGCCCACGGTGTCGGGCAGCAGCAGGCGGTTGAGCCAGCTGTGGATCACGCCGTCGCCGGGACGCAGGGCCACGCCGCCGCGGTTGCTGATGAAGGCGGGCAGTTCGCGGTGCGTCTTCACGTCCACCGACTTGGGGTAGGCGGCGGTGTGGCAGAACGATTGCATGACCAGGTCGGCCGAGAAGCCCAGGCAGGCCAAGTCTTTCAGCTCGTCGCGGGTCATGGGGCCGGTGGTGTCTTGCGAACCCACGGTGGTCATCTTGGGCTCGCAGTAGGTACCGGGGCGCACGCCCTGGCCTTCGGGCAGGCCGACGGCGCGGCCGACCATCTTCTGCGCCAGCGTGAAGCCGGCCTTGGTCTCGACGGGCGGCGTGGGCAGGCGGAACAGCGTGGAGGCACCCAGGCCCAGGAACTCGCGGGCCTTGGCGGTCAGGCTGCGGCCAATGATCAGGTTGATACGGCCACCAGCGCGCACTTCGTCAAACAGCACGTCGCTCTTGAGTGCGAACTCGGCCACGGTTTCGCCGTTCTTGACGATCTTGCCGTCGTAGGGCATGACGTCGATGACGTCACCCATTTCGAGCTTGGAGACGTCCACTTCGATAGGCAGCGAGCCCGAGTCTTCCTGCGTGTTGAAGAAGATGGGGGCGATCTTGCCGCCCAGCGTGACGCCGCCGAAACGCTTGTTCGGCACGAAGGGGATGTCCTGGCCGGTGGCCCAGATCACGGAGTTGGTGGCGGACTTGCGGCTGGAGCCGGTGCCGACCACATCGCCCACGTAGGCGACCAGGTGGCCCTTCTTCTTCAGGTCTTCAATGAACTGCATCGGGCCGCGCTTGCCGTCTTCCTCGGGCTTGAAGGCCGCGTCGGGGCGCGTGTTCTTCAGCATGGCGAGGTAGTGCATGGGGATGTCGGGGCGGCTCCAGGCGTCAGGCGCGGGCGACAGGTCGTCGGTGTTGGTCTCGCCGGGCACCTTGAACACGGTGACGGTGATCTTCTTCTCGACTTCGGGGCGGCTGGTGAACCACTCGGCATCGGCCCAGCTTTGCATGACTTCCTTGGCCTTGGCATTGCCGGCCTTGGCCTTGGCGGCCACGTCGTTGAAGAAGTCAAACATCAACAGCGTCTTCTTGAGCGCATTGGCGGCAACGCCAGCCACTTCTGCGTCGTCCAGCAATTCGATCAGGGGGTGGACGTTGTAGCCACCCACCATGGTGCCCAACAGCTCGGTGGCCTTGGCCTTGGAGATCAGGCCGACCTTGATGTCACCGTGCGCCACGGCGGCCAGGAAGCTGGCCTTGACCTTGGCGGCGTCGTCCACGCCCGGGGGCACGCGGTGGGTTAGCAAGTCCATCAGGAACGCCTCTTCACCAGCGGGCGGGTTCTTGATCAACTCGATCAGCGCTTCGACCTGCTTGGCATCCAACGCCAGCGGCGGGATACCCAGGGCAGCGCGTTCGGCAACGTGGGCGCGATAGGCTTGCAGCATTTAGTTCTTTCTCCGGTTACTTTGATCTAGTTCAACGAGGGGGATCTCACGGCATGCGCGTGCATCACTTGGCAGGTGGTGCATCCAGCAGGCTGGGAGGGGGGGTTTTCTTGATGGCCTCGGCCACGGCGACCTGTTCGGGGCTCATGCATTCGTCGGCCAGGCGCTGGCCTTTCTTCTGGTCCATGAGCATGGACTTGTTGGCAATCTGCAGCCATACGGCACCGGCCTTGGGGTCTTCCAGGCGCACCGCGCCGGTGGTGGTGGTCACCGGCGCCATGTGGTAGCGGAAGCCTTTGCCGCCAATATGGAAATGGCCCGGGGCATCGGGGTCGGCAGCAATGCTGACCGTGGCGCCCAGTTCGCAGGGAATCTGCCCCACATGCACCCGTTCAGCGATGGCCAGCTCCTCGGTGGAAAGCGCGGCCCGCGCCGCCACGAAACCCGCCGCGAGCTGGTTGGCCGTGCTCTTGAGCTGCACGCGGCTGCTGGTGGGTTCGGCCTTCGCCACCACGGTTGGGGCGCTGCTTTTGGCGGGGGTCTTCTGGGCCACGGAGGCCTTGGTGGAGGCCTTCGGCTTGGCGGGCGCAGTCTGCGCCTGTGCCAGAGCCAGACCGGGCATCAGAGCCATCAGGGCGGTTACAAGCAGCGTTTTCATGGAAGACCTCCAGCAGTAGGAATGGTTCAGGTACAGGGTGACGTGAACCAGTGTTGCACATCCTGCGGCAAAGGCCGCCCTGTCTGGTGCGCGCGCTCGATCACCTGCCAGTAGTAACGGTAACTGGCACGGTCATGAAGCACACCATCAAAACTGATCGGAGCCCAATCTGCACAAGCGGCAGAAGCTATGATTTTTGAAGCACCCAGCACTTCATCCTGGGCAGGCGACAGGGCGTCGAGGATGGGACGGATCTGCGCCGGGTGGATGCTCCACATGCGCGTGTAGCCCAGCTCGCGCGCGGCGCGGCCAGCGGCCGCCTGCATGGCGGCCATGTCGCTGAATTCAGTCACCACGCAATGCGACGGCACCTTGCCATACGCGTGGCAGGCCGAGGCGATCTCCAGCTTGGCACGCACCACCAGCGGGTGCGTGAACTGCCCGGCCGAGGTCATGGCCGACGCAGGAATGGCACCGCCGTGGGCCGAGACAAAGTCCATGAGCCCGAAGCTCAGACTTTGCACGCTCGGGTGTGCGGCAATGTCGAAGGCGCGGTGCCCCGCGCCCGGGGATTCGATCAGGGCATGCAGCGGCAGATGGGCCGCGCCTGCAAGCTCAAGCGCGCGCTCTGCCACCAGGATGTCGTCCACCGACTCGACCTTGGGAATCATGATGTGGCACAGCCGGTGGCTGGCCTCGCTGGCGATGGTCGCCATGTCGTTGGCGAACGCCGGGTGATCCACCGGGTGCACGCGTGCCGCGACCCGGGCACCGGGTGCGGCTTCGCAGGCGAGTTGTGCGACCAGCGCCGCGTGCTCGGCCTCGGCGCCCACGGGGGCGCCGTCTTCGCAGTCCAGCGTCACGTCGAAGACGCAGGCGCCGAACTCCTTCATCATCTCGGCCTGCAACTGCAGGCTTTTGCGCATCCGCGCAGGGGCGCCGCTGTAGTGGTCACAGACCGGCAGCAGCCCCGCCGCCGCCTGGGCACCCAGCAGGATTTCGCGCGGATGCGTCGTCATGATGGCCGCTGCTTACAGCAGGTGCTTGACGCCGTCCTGCTCACCCTGCAGTTCGGCCAGGGTCTTGTTGATGCACTCTTGCGAGAAGGCGTCGATCGGCAGACCTTCGACGATCTTGTACTCACCGCCTTCGCAGGTGACGGGGTAGCCGAACATGACATCCTTGGGAATGCCGTATTCGCCGTTGGACGGGATACCCATGGTGACCCACTTGCCGTTGGTGCCCAGGGCCCAGTCGCGCATGTGGTCGATGGCGGCGTTGGCGGCCGAAGCAGCCGAGGACAGGCCACGGGCGGCGATGATGGCGGCACCACGCTTGCCCACGGTGGGCAGGAACACTTCAGCGTTCCAGACCTGGTCGTTGATGGTGTCCTTGACGGACTTGCCGTTCACGGTGGCGAAGCGGTAGTCAGCGTACATCGTGGGCGAGTGGTTGCCCCACACGGTCAGCTTGCGGATGTCGCCAACCTTGAAACCAGCCTTGGCAGCCAGTTGCGAAGCAGCGCGGTTGTGGTCCAGGCGCAGCATGGCGGTGAAGTTCTTGG
>JANJVX010000083.1 GCA_024709845.1 Burkholderiaceae bacterium
CCCACGGCGTAGAACGCCACGTAGCCCAGGTCCAGCAGGCCGGCGTAGCCGACGACGATGTTCAGGCCCAGGGCCAGCAGCACATACAGCAGCGCCAGGTCGGCAATGCGCACCCAGGCGTTGCCGAAGTACTGCAGGACCAGGGGGAGGATCAGCAGGGCCAGGCCGCCGAGGATCCAGTTGACTTTGGTGTTCTTCATGGTGTGGGGCTCCTCAGGCGCGATCGGCCACACGCTCACCCAGCAGGCCCGAGGGGCGCAGCGTCAGGATGATGATGAGCACGATGAACGCGAAGATGTCGGTGTAGTGGCTTCCGAGCAGGCCGCCCGTGAGTGCGCCGATGTAGCCGGAGCCGATGGCTTCGATGAGGCCCAGCAGGATGCCGCCCACCACGGCGCCGGCCAGGTTGCCGATGCCGCCGAACACGGCCGCCGTGAAGGCCTTGAGACCAGGCAGGAAACCCATGGTGTGCTGGGCCGTGCCGTAGTTGGAGGCATACATGATGCCGGCCACGGCCGCCAGAACGGCGCCGATGATGAAGGTGGCCGAAATCACCATGTCGGGCTTGACGCCCATCAGGGCCGCCACGCGCGGATTCTCTGCCGTGGCACGCATCGCGCGGCCCAGGTTGGTGTGGTTCACCAGGTACATCAGCGAGGCCAGGGCCACGGCCGTCACGCCCAGGATCAGGACCTGCGTGGGGGTGATGTAGGCGCCGCCGATCTCGAACGGCGTGGAGGACAACAGCGTCGGATAGGGCTTGTAGTTGGGCTTCCAGATGATCATGGCCAGCGTCTGCAGCAGGATCGACATGCCGATGGCGGTGATCAGGGGAGCCAGACGCGGGCTGTTGCGCAGCGGCCGGTACGCGACCTTCTCGATCGTGAAATTGAGCGTGGCGGCAACGACGCAGGCGATGATCGTGGCCAGCAGCAGGATCAACCACCCCGGCGCGCCAGGCATGGCGGCCTGCATCATTCCGATGCAACTCCAGCTGGTCAATGCACCGATCATGAGCACTTCGCCGTGGGCGAAGTTGATCAGTTGAATAATGCCGTACACCATGGTGTAGCCCAAGGCTATCAAGGCGTACATGCTGCCGAGAACCAGACCGTTGATGATCTGCTGCAGCAAAATTTCCATAAGAAAAGTCCTTCGTTTGTGACGGGCATACGCTGGAGGCACCAGAAACGGTACAGCCTTTTGAGCCCGCCTGCCATCTAGCAAAAAACCCGCCGGGAATGCAGCCATGCGGGTTTGAGGTCGGAATTGTAGCGACTTGCAAACGGACACCCCCCAGCGCGCACGGAGGGGTTTTCCCTTGGGTTTTATGCCTATCAGTGAGGTTCGTTATGCATAAGAACAGGTTATGCATTGGCGTTTATTGGTGTGCAGACTTATCAATCCCTCCGCTCGGAACCCTGAAGCATCCCCACCCCGCACCCTGCAACGGCAGGAAAATTCAGGAACCCGCTCCCGGGTCCGCTTCCTGCCGCGCCTGCGCCGCCGCGTTGCGCGTGCGCAGTTCGTCGAGCTTGTCGGCGATGCGGATCTCCAGCCCGCGCCGCACCGGCTGATAGAACCCAGGCGCAGCCATCCCCTCGGGCAGGTAGTTCTCGCCTGCGGCAAAACCGCCCTCCTCGTCGTGCGCGTAGCGGTAGCCCTTGCCGTAGTCCAGCTCTTTCATGAGCTTGGTCGGCGCATTGCGCAGGTGCATGGGCACGGGCCGCGTGCCATCCTGCTTCACGAAGGCGCGGGCCGCGTTGTAGGCCTTGTAGACGGCGTTGGACTTGGGCGCCACCGCCAGATAGACCACGCACTCTGCCAGCGCCAGTTCGCCCTCAGGGCTGCCCAGGCGCTCGTAGACCTCGGCGGCGTCCAGCGCCAGGCGCAGCGCGCGCGGGTCGGCCAGGCCGATGTCCTCGCTCGCCATACGCACCAGACGGCGTGCCATGTAGCGCGGGTCGGCACCGCCGTCGAGCATGCGCACCAGCCAGTACAAGGCCGCATCGGGGTCAGAGCCGCGCACCGACTTGTGCAGCGCGCTGATGGTGTCGTAGAACTGCTCGCCGCCCTTGTCGTAGCGGCGCATGCGCTCGCCCAGCACTTTCAGCAACCAGGCATCGGTGATTTCAGCCAGGCCCTCCTGCTGCGCCGCCATCTCCAGCGTCTCCAGCGTGTTGAGCAGGCGGCGGGCATCGCCATCGGCATAGGCCACGAGGCGCTCGATTGCTTCTTTTTTTATAGCACGTAGCGCTTGCTGTGATTGGGCCAGAGCCACAATTTGCTTCAAATCATCGACCGACAAGGGCTGCAGCACGTACACCGCGGCGCGCGACAGCAGCGCCGAGTTGACCTCGAACGACGGGTTCTCGGTGGTCGCGCCGATGAAGGTGAACAGGCCGCTCTCCACATGCGGCAAAAAAGCATCCTGCTGGCTCTTGTTGAAACGGTGCACTTCGTCGACGAACACCAGGGTGCGTTGCTGCATCAGCCCGTCACGCGCACTTTCGGCCAGCTGCACGGCGTCACGGATGTCCTTCACACCGCCAAGCACGGCACTGATGCTGATGAACTGCGCGTCGAACGCATCGGCCATGAGGCGCGCGATGGTGGTCTTGCCCACGCCCGGCGGGCCCCACAGGATGCAGCTGTGCGGTCGGCCTGACTCGAATGCCAGGCGCAACGGCATGCCCGGCCCCAGCACATGCTGCTGGCCGATGACTTCGGAAAGCCGGCGCGGACGCAAGCGCTCGGCCAGGGGCTGGTGGGGTGCAACGGACGGTTTCACAGTAGCCACGATGGTAGCGGGCAAATGCCAGCCGACCGGGTCTGCCATGGGTCAGAATGCTCGCCACGGAGGTTTCCCATGGCAATCCGCATCGTTCAACTCGGCAGCCCGCGTGCGCCCGACGAAGGCACCCGCATCGGCACCGTGCGCCGCCCGCCGCGCGGCGTGCCCAAGGAGCAGTTCGCGGCGCAGAACTGGTACGACGTCTGGTACCCCAACCTCGCGCCCAGCCCCGAGACCGTGAAACAGGCCCAGGCCGCCGCCACGCCGCAGGAATGGGCCGCCTTTGCGCGCAAATACCGCGCCGAGATGGCCACGCCCGAGAACCGCCACACCCTGGCGCTGCTGGCCCGCATGTCACAAGACGCGAACTTCTCGGTAGGTTGCTACTGCGAGGACGAATCCCATTGCCACCGCTCGGTGCTGCGCGAGCTGCTGGCCGAGGCCGGGGCACGGATCACACCGTGATGCCGGGCGAACCGCTCGACGCCCTGCTCACGCGCGTGCGGGCCTGCCAGCTCTGCGCGGCGCAGTTTCCGTGCGGGCCACGCCCGGTACTGCAGGCCCATGCCGAGGCGCGCCTCTTGATCGCCGGACAGGCGCCGGGCCGCAAGGTGCACGCCTCGGGGATTCCGTTCGACGATGCCAGCGGCGAGCGCCTGCGCGCCTGGCTGGGCATCGGGCGCGACACCTTCTACGACCCGCGCCAGGTGGCCATCCTGCCCATGGGTTTCTGCTACCCCGGCACGGGCCGCTCGGGCGACCTGCCGCCGCGCCCCGAATGCGCCCCGGCCTGGCGCCAGCCCCTGCTGGACCACTTGCCACACCTGCGCCTGACCCTGGTGCTGGGCCAGCATGCGCTGGCCTGGCACCTGCCGCAGCAGCGTGGCCCGCTCACCGACGCCGTGCGCCAGTGGCGCGACCACGGCCCCGCCCTGCGGGTGCTGCCGCACCCCAGCCCACGCAACAACGGCTGGCTGCGCCAGAACCCCTGGTTCGAGACCGAACTGCTGCCCGAGCTGCGCGTGCGGGTGGCCCAAGCCCTGGCCTGAGCAAGGCGTCAGCACGTTTTGGCTGGCGCGGCTATCCTGAGCACCCTGTCCAACCTGCCCGGATTCCCACCATGTCCCTTGCCGCCAACGCCGTCGTCGCGCTGATCGCCCTGCTCCACGTCTACATCCTGGTGCTGGAGATATTCCTCTGGGACAAGCCCGCCGGGCGGCGCGCCTTTGGCATGACGCAGGAGATGGCCACGGCCACCAAGACGCTGGCGGCCAATCAGGGGCTCTACAACGGCTTCCTCGCGGCGGGCCTGTTCTGGGGCCTGTGGCTGGGCGACGCAGGCCAGTCGGTAAAGGTGTTCTTCTTGCTCTGCGTGCTGGTGGCGGGCGTGTTCGGCGCTGCCACGGCGAGCCGCAAGATCCTGTTCATCCAGGCGGTGCCGGCCGCCATCGGCCTGGCGCTGGTGCTGCTGGCCTGAGCGCGCTACTGCTTGAGCACGTCGGCCCCGGTCGGGGGCTTGAACTGGAAGGTGCTTGCGGGCAGCTGCGGGTTGGCCTGCAGGTTGGCGAAGCGGATGGCGGAACGCTGGCCGAAGCCGTCCAGAATCTCCAGCACCGCCAACTGTCCATCGCGGAAACCCACGCGCACGTTCTGCAACTGCCCATCCTTGGCCTTCGGGATGGCCTGCACCCACTCCAGCCCGTCCTGCGCGGGCACGGATTCGAGCGTGAAGTCGGCGCGCAGCGCCTGCAGATCGGGCGCCGAAGCCAGCAGCGCCGCCGGCGTAGCGCCCAGGGCCTGGGCCTGCGGGCGCTGGGTGACCTGGTTCAGATCCACGTCATGGAACCACAGCGTCTGACCATCGGCCACGATGGTCTGCTCGAAGGGCTTCTTGTAGACGAAGCGGAAGCGCCCGGGCCGCTGGAACTCGAAGCTGCCGCTGGACGTCTTCTGGCGCGCCGCCTGGCCCTCCTTGGCGGGCGTGGTGACCACCTGGGTGAAGTCGGCGCGCGCGGCCTGCGTGCCCTTCATGAAGGATTCCAGGCTTTTCAGGCCATCAGCCCAGGACCACTGGGCGCTGGCAGCTATCAATATTGCAGTAATGACTTTTCTCACAAGGGTTCCTTCAACACGGTTGGCGCAGCCCACGGTGCGTGAGACGGGCGCGGCCCAAACCAGCGACCGCCGCGCAAGGGCCGCCCCGCCGCGCTGGCGGTGTCCCCCTTCCACATCGCGCAGCGATGTCAGAGAAGGGGGAAGGCGCGCAGCGCCTCAGGGGGATGCTCACTCCCGAGCGGGAACCAGCACTTCGCGCTGGCCGCTGGCGGTG
>JANJVX010000114.1 GCA_024709845.1 Burkholderiaceae bacterium
GAAATCGCCGCCGGCGACGGTGGCACGAGCACCGCGATCAGCGTGACCAACTGCCCGGTCAACGCCATCCTCATGCGCTACGGCAACGCGCAGCAGCAGCGCGACTGGCTCACGCCCCTGGCGCGCGGCGAGATGCTGGGCGCGTTCTGCCTGACCGAGCCGCATGTGGGCTCCGACGCTTCGGCCCTGCGCACGACGGCCGTCAAAGAAGGCAACGAGTACGTCATCAACGGCGTCAAACAGTTCATCACCAGCGGCAAAAATGGACATGTGGCCATCGTGATTGCCGTGACCGACAAGGGCGCGGGCAAGAAAGGCATGAGCGCGTTCCTGGTGCCCACGAATACGCCCGGCTACGTGGTCGCGCGCCTGGAGGACAAGCTGGGCCAGCACAGCAGCGACACGGCGCAGATCAACTTCGACCACTGCCGCATCCCGGCCGAGAACCTCATTGGCGCGGAGGGCGAGGGCTACAAGATCGCGCTGGGCGCGCTCGAAGGCGGTCGCATCGGTATCGCCGCGCAAAGCGTGGGCATGGCGCGCAGCGCGTTTGATGCGGCGCTGGCGTACTCGAAAGAGCGCGAGAGCTTCGGCCAGCCCATCTTCAACCACCAGGCCGTGGGATTTCGCCTGGCCGACTGCGCCACGCAGATCGAGGCCGCGCGCCAGCTCATCTGGCACGCCGCCGCACTGCGCGACGCGGGTCGGCCCTGCCTGAAGGAGGCCGCCATGGCCAAGCTGTTCGCCAGCGAGATGGCCGAGCGCGTGTGCAGCGCCGCCATCCAGACGCTGGGGGGCTATGGCGTGGTCAACGACTTCCCGGTCGAGCGCATCTACCGCGACGTGCGCGTGTGCCAGATCTACGAAGGCACGAGCGACGTGCAGAAGATCATCATCCAGCGCGCGCTGGCGTGAGGCGGTGACAACCCCCTGAGCGCCTGCGCCGCCCTTGCGCGGTGGCCTCTGGGCCGCGCCAGTGCCTGCGTGCGGTGTGGATAGTTGAGCAAGGGCATGGGCCGCACTGGTGCCGCCTGTTCCCTGGTGACAGAATGTATCCATGAGCGCCAAAGACACCGCACCGACCGTTGCCACCACGGTCACCGAACCCAGCCCGTCCACACCTCCCAGCCGCCGCGCGGCGCGTGCCACGCGACCGCGTGCCGCGCGCAAGGGCGACACCGCCCCCGCGCTGACGCAGGCCGCCGTGGCGCGCCATGTGCAGAGCGAAGCCACCCAGGCCGCGCAGGCCAGCCAGCTGGCCGCCGTGCAGGACCTGGTAGCCAATACCGACATTGCGGCGCGCCAGCGGGCAGCGGCCCTGCGCGCCATGCTGGAAGGGGCTTCTCCGGACGACCGCGCCATGCTGCGCCAGGCACTGCTGGCGGGTACCGCGCAAGAGGCCGCCCCCATCGGCAAGGGCCACCCGGACGACGAACTGGCCGCCGACTGGCGCGACGGCGGCTATCCCTACCGGCACCTGATGCGCCGCAGCACCTACGAGGCGCAGAAATACCAGCTCCAGGTGGAGTTGCTCAAGCTCCAGGCTTGGGTCAAGGAGACCGGCCAGCGCGTGGTGATCCTGTTCGAGGGGCGCGACGCGGCCGGCAAGGGCGGTGCCATCAAGCGCTTCATGGAGCACCTCAACCCGCGCGGCGCGCGCGTGGTGGCGCTGGAAAAGCCCAGCGATGTCGAGCGCGGCCAGTGGTACTTCCAGCGCTACATCCAGCACCTGCCCACGGCCGGCGAGATCGCGCTGTTCGACCGCAGCTGGTACAACCGCGCGGGCGTCGAGCGCGTCATGGGCTTTTGCTCCGACGCCGAATACCACGAGTTCATGCGCCAGGCCCCCGAGTTCGAGCGCCACCTGGTGCGCAGCGGCGTGCACCTCATCAAGTTCTGGTTCTCGGTGAGCCGCGCCGAGCAGCGCCGCCGCTTCAAGGAGCGCGAGGTGCATCCGCTCAAGCAGTGGAAGCTCAGCCCTGTCGATCTGGCCTCGCTCGACAAGTGGGAGGACTACACGCGCGCGAAAGAATCCATGTTCTTCGACACCGACACGGCCGACGCCCCCTGGACCGTGATCAAGAGCGACTGCAAGAAGCGCGCGCGCCTCAACGCCATGCGCTACGTGCTGCACAAGCTGCCCTATGCCAACAAGGCAGCCGACACCATCGGCAAGCTCGACCCCCTGATCGTGGGCCGCGCCCATGTGGTCTATGAGCGCGGCGAGAAGTCCGGGGCCATTCTCTGACACGGCTTGGCGGGTCGTCCGGACAGGTGCATCTGCAAGAATCGGGGGATGCCCGGCCTTTGCCGTGGCTGCCTTGTCAGCTCCTCCGAAAGGGTCCCGCCATGCTCCGCCGCACGTTCCACCAGGCCACCGTCAGCGCTCTGCTGCTGGCGGCCGCCCGCCAGGCCCATGCCCTGTCGCTGGGCGATCTCTCCGGGGCCGACGCCAGCAACGGGCTGAAGGCCGCCCTGGGCCAGGGCGCGCAAGCCGCCGTGGCCCTGCTGGGGCAGACCGATGGCTTCCTGGGCAACCCGAAGGTGCGCATTCCGCTGCCGGGGCATCTCGACGATGCCGCCCAGCTGCTGCGCAAGTTTGGCCAGGGCAAGCGCATCGACGAACTGGTCACCACCATCAACCGTGCCGCCGAGGCGGCCGTTCCCATGGGCAAGGACCTGCTGGTGAGCGCCGTGCAGAACATGACGGTGACCGATGCCAAAAACATCCTCACGGGCGGCGATACCTCGGTCACCGCGTTTTTTGCCGAGAAGACCCGCGCCCCCCTGGGCGAGCGCTTTCTGCCCGTGGTCACCCGGGCCACCGAAAAGGTGGGCCTGGCGCAGCGCTACAACGCCTTCGCGGGCAAGGCGGCCGGCTTCGGCCTGTTGCGCAAGGAGGATGCCAATCTGGAGCAGTACGTCACCGGCAAGACGCTGGACGGCCTGTACCTGATGATCGGCGAGGAGGAGCGGAAGATTCGCCAGAACCCGGCGGGCGCGGGCAGTGCCATCGTCCGCAAGGTGTTCGGGGCGCTCCGGTAGGCACGGCAGGGATTCTGATGGCCAGCGTCTCCAGTACCACCCCCTGCGCCTGCCCTTGCGGCCGTCTGTCGGCGCGGAGCGCGCCCCTGGCCTATGCCGGCTGCTGCGGCCGCTACATCGACCACTGGGACGACGCGCCCGCCCCCGACGCCGAGAGCCTCATGCGCTCGCGCTACACCGCCTTCGTGCGCGCACAGGCCGGCTACCTGCGGGCCACCTGGCACGCCAGCACCCGCCCGGCCACGCTGGACTTCGATGCCGGTGCGCGCTGGCTCGGGCTGGAGGTGCGCGCGCACCGCAGCACCGGCCCCGAGAGTGCCGAGGTCGAGTTTGTGGCGCGCTACCGCGTGGGCGGGCGCGCCGTGCGCCTGCACGAGTGCAGCCGCTTCGTGTGCGAAGCGGGGCGCTGGTACTACGTCGATGGCGACATCCGTTAAAAATATGAGTCAAATCTGGCTCTAACACCCACCCCATAAGCGCTACAAGCTATGAAATTTGATGCAATCCTGTTCGACTGCGACGGTGTCCTGGTGGACAGCGAACCCATCACCAACGGCGTGCTGTGCGCCATGCTGAACGAGGCGGGCTGGGCGCTGTCGTCCGAGGAGTGCATGCGCCTGTTCATCGGCAAGACGGTGCGCAGCGAGGCCGCGCGCATCGAGGCGCACACCGGGCAGCCCCTCACCGACGCCTGGATGGCGGCGTTCTACGCGCGCCGCAATGCGCGGCTGGAGGCCGAGCTGCAGGCCATCGAGGGCGCGGTCGAGGCGGTGCGCGCCGTGCACGCACGGCTCGGCGGGCGCATCGCCTGCGCCTCGGGGGCCGACCGCTTCAAGGTCGAGATGCAGTTGGAGAAGGTGGGCCTGGCGCCGTACTTCGCCGGACGCGTCTTCAGCGGCCACGAGATGCCGCGCACCAAACCTGCACCCGACGTGTACCTGGCGGCGGCGGCCGCGCTGGGCCTGCCGCCCGAGCGCTGCCTGGTGGTGGAGGACACGGTGACCGGCGTCGCCGCAGGCGTGGCGGCGGGCGCCACCGTGGTGGGCTACAGCCCCTCGCCCGTGGGCCACGGCACGCCCGAGGCGCTGCGCGCTGCCGGGGCGGTGCAGGTGATGGCACACATGGGCGAATTGCCTGCACTGTTGGGCTGAACCCGGGACAGCTGCTCGAGGGGTGCTGGCCCTGACGCATTAGAACGACTCCCAATCGTCGCCGGACGCTGCGGCGGTGCTGCGTGCGGCGGCCCTGGGCGCGGCGGGCGCCTGCAAGGCGGCGGGCGTGCCAGCGGCCTTGGCGGGAGCGGCAGACGGGCGTGCCATGGCAGGCCGGGGCACCGGCTTGCGCGGCGAGGCGGGTTCCGGGCGCGGGGCCGGCCGTGGGGCCGGGGCGCCGTAACCGGCCGTGCCCCCTTGGCCCGCGTCGAGCTTGAACACCGCCACGGCCTGCACCAGATCCTGGGCCTGGCTGCTCAGGCTGCTGGCGGCGGCGGCCATTTCCTCCACCAGCGCGGCGTTCTGCTGCGTGGCCTGGTCCATCTGCGTCACGGCCTCACCCACCTGGGCCACGCCGCTGGCCTGCTCCGCACTGGCGGCGTTGATCTCGCCCATCAGGTCGGTCACGCGGCGGATGCTCTGCACCACCTCGGTCATGGTCTCGCCGGCCTGGTCGGCCATGGCGCTGCCCTGTTCCACGCGTTCCACGCTGGCGCTGATCAGCTGCTTGATCTCCTTGGCCGCCTCGGCGCTGCGCCCGGCCAGGGATCGCACCTCGCTGGCCACCACGGCAAAACCCCGGCCCTGATCCCCCGCGCGGGCGGCCTCCACGGCGGCATTGAGCGCCAGGATGTTGGTCTGGAAGGCAATGCCGTCGATCACGCCGATGATGTCGGCGATGCGCTGCGAGCTTTCGTTGATGCCCTTCATGGTCTGCACCACCTGGCCCACCACCTCACCGCCGCGCACGGCCACATCCGAGGCGCTGCGCGCCAGCGCGTTGGCCTGGCGTGCACTGTCGGCGTTCTGCCGCACGGTGGCACCCAGCTGCTCCATGGAGGCGGCGGTTTCTTCCAGGGCGCTGGCCTGGCTTTCGGTGCGGGCCGACAGGTCCTGGTTGCCTTGGGCGATCTCTGCGCTGGCCATGGCCACGCTTTCGGAACCGCGCCGCACGCGGGCGACAACCTGGGTCAGCCCGGCCTGCATCGTGCCCAGCTGGGCCAGCAGGCTGTGGGTGTCACCGGCCTGCACCGCCACCGTGCGCGTGAAGTCGCCTTCCGCCACGGCGCGGGCCAGGTCGGCCGCCGCGCGGGGCTCGCCGCCCAGCTCGCGCAGCAGACTGCGGGTGATCAGCCAACCCAGGGCTGCCGCGACCAAAAGGGCCACTACGCCCAGGCCGATCAGGGCCGTGCGTGCTCCGAGGGCTGTTTCCTGGGCGTTCGTGCCTGCGCCCACGATGGCGCTCTTTTCTTCTTCCACCAGTGCGCCAATGGCGGCCTTGTAGTTGCCCAGTACCGGGCGCAGCTTGTTGGTGAGGTATTCGCGGCTCAGGTCCGCGTGGCCGCTCTGGATCAGGTCGATCAGTTCTTGCTGTCCTGCCAGATACAGCGCGCGCTGCGCTTTCACTTTTTCCAGCAGGGCACGGGAGGCGGGATCGCTCAGTGCCTTGTCGAGGGAGTCCAGCAGCTTGACGGACTCCTGGCGAGCCTGTTGGATGACCTGGACCTGGCGCTCGCGGTCGCCTGCGTCGTAGGTCAGCATCATGTTGCGCAGCCCAATCGCAATCACGTCGGTTTGCGTGGCGAGGTTGGCAGACATCATGATGCGTGGGAAATGGTGGCTGACCACGGCGTTGAGGTCTGCTCCGATGCGGCCCATGGCCATCAGGCCCATGAGCACCGAGGCCAACAGCAACGCACAGACCACGCTGAAACCGATGGTCAGGCGCGTGCGCACCTTCCAGGTGGAAATGTTCATGATGGGGTCTCCAGGACAGGTGGAACCGGCCGGTAGGCCGGTGGTGCGCAGGGCTGGGAGCCGCCCTGCCTGGCTGCCCGGTGGGGCTGTGCGAGGGATGTAACCGGATGTTATTCATGGCTTGCTTGCAAAATGCTTGCAACGCCATCAAAGGCGCACTGTCAATAGGGTTTGCCCGTGGTGGCGCCATGGGGCATGGCTGCCAGGGGGTGCCGGGGCAGTGAGGTCAGGTCTGGCCGCCATGGCTGGACCATGTGCTGTCGGGTTTCCAGCTGCGCACCCAGCCGGGCAGCTCGCTGGCGGCCATGGGGCGGGCAATGCCGTAGCCTTGTGCCTGCTCGCAGCCCAGGGGGATCAGCAGGCTGCCGTGCGCGATGGTTTCCACCCCCTCGGCGATGACCTCGCGGCGGAAGGCGTCGGCCAGGCCGATCACGCCCCGCACGATGGCCAGGTCGTCGGGGTCGCTCTGCATGTCGCGCACGAAGCTTTGGTCGATCTTGATGACTTCGGCGTTCAGGCGCTTGAGGTAGGTGAGCGAGGAGTAGCCGGTGCCGAAATCGTCGAGCGCGACGCGCACGCCCAGCGCCTGGCAGCGGTGCATGATGTCCGAGACATGGGCGATGTCCTCCAGCGCGCTGGTCTCCAGGATTTCCAGCTCCAGGCGGCTGGGGTGCACGTCGGGCTGCGCTGCCAGCAGTTCCGCCAGGCGCTTCACGAAACCCTCGCTCTGCAGCTGCAGGGCATCGATGTTCACGCTTACCGTGAGGTCCAGCCCCTGGGGCTGCCATTGCGCCATCTGGTGCAGCGCCGTGGCCAGCACCCATTCGCCCACCTCGATGCTGAGCGCGTGGCCGGCCATGGCGGGCAGGAAACTGGCGGGCGAGAGCAGCCCGCGCTCGGGGTGCTGCCAGCGGATCAGGGCCTCCGCGCCGATCACCACGCCGGTGCGCATGTTCACCTTGGGCTGGTAGTGCAGCACGAACTCCCCGCGTGCCAGGGCCTTGCGGATGCGGTCGATTTCCTCGCGCTGCGTCTTCACGGCCGTGTCGTGGGCCACGTCGAACATCTGGTAGCGGTTCTTGCCCGCCTGCTTGGCCTGGTACATGGCCTGGTCGGCGTGGCGGATCAGCAGGTCGGGCGCGACGCCGTCGGCCGGGTACAGCGTCACGCCGATGCTGGCCGACACCTGCAGCAGGGCATCGCCCACGGGGATCGGGTCGGCGGCGGCGTGCAGCATGCGCGCCAGCACGGGCTCGCAGTCCTGCGCATGCTCCAGGTCGACCAGCACGGCCACGAACTCGTCGCCGCCGATGCGCGAGAGCGTGTCCCCGTCGCGCAGGGCGGCCTTGAGGCGCTGGGCCAGTGCTACCAGCAGCTCGTCGCCGCGCTCGTGGCCATGGTGGTCGTTGACCGCCTTGAAGCCGTCCAGGTCGAGAAACGCCACCGCCAGCGACTGGCCCGTGCGCTGGCAGCGCAGCATGGACTGCTGCAGCCGGTCGGCCAGCAGCACACGGTTGGGCAGGCCGGTGAGTGCGTCGTAGTGCGCCACGCGTTCAAGCTTGCGTTCGTTTTCCTTGATTCCGGTGATGTCGGTGAACAGCGACACGTAGTGCTGCACCTCGCCGATGGCGCTGTGCACGGCGCTGATGGTGATGATCTCGGCGAACAGGGAGCCGTCCTTGCGGCGGTTCCACATTTCGCCCGTCCAGTGGCCCTGTGCCTTGAGGGTGCGCCAGAGGCCGGCATAGAACTCGGGGCTTTGCCGCCCGGACTGGAGCATGCGCGGGTTGTTGCCCAGCACCTCGTCGCGGGTGTAGCCGGTGATCTGCGTGAAGGTGTCGTTCACGTCGATGATGTTGCCGCGCGGGTCGGTGATCATGATGCCTTCGCGCGCGTGGGTGAACACGCTGGCGGCCAGCTGCAGCTTCTCGTGCGAGTGCATGCGCTCGGTCACGTCGTGGAACGAGCCCACCATCGCCAGCACCCGGCCCTGGGCATCGCGTTCGGTCACGCGGCCGCGCCACAGGCCCCAGATCCAGTGGCCGTCCTTGTGGCGGATGCGTTGTGCGGCCTCGAACTGCTCGGTGGCGCCTTTCATGCACGCCCGCAGGGCAAGGTCCAGCGCGTGCAGGTCGTCGCGGTGCGTCCAGTCCCGCCAAGTGGCGACCGGAACCTGGGCCAGCGCCTGGGGGGCATGGCCGAAGATGCGGGCCAGGATGTCGTCGCTGTGCACCAGCCCGGTCCGCAGGTCCCAGCTCCACATGCCCATCTGGGCGATCTGCATGGCCAGGTCGAGGCGGTCCTTGGCGGCCTGCAGTTCACGGCGCCGGGTGTCGAGCTCGGCTTCGATGCGCAGCCGGTCCGCCACCATGGTGTTGAAGCCCGTGGCCAGTTCGGCCAGCTCCACGGGGCCCGAGGGCTCGGCCAGCGCGCCCGGCATGCCCTGGCGGAAGCTGTGAATGGCCTGCGTCAGCGAGGCAATGGGGCGCTCGATGCGGCGTGCCAGTGCCAGGGCGAACAGCGCCAGGCCCAGGATGAGGACCATGCCCATGCCCGCGCTGGCCATGGCATTGCGCTGCGCGTGCTCCGTGATGGGGGTGCTGGGCACGCCATAGAAGGCCACCCAGTCGGTCTCGGGAACCGGGGTGGTGGAGTAGTAGCGGGCCACGCCGTCGATGCCGGTCAGCGCGAAGTCGCCGCTTTGCATCTCGGCGATCTTGCTGGCCGTGGCCCAGTCGGGCCGCGTGCCGATGAGGTCGCCAGGGTCTTCGTTGCGCCAGATCAGCGTGCCGTCGATGCCGATGAGGCCGAAGCGGCTTCCGGGGGGCAGGTCCCGCGCCGTCAGGCCGGGGCGAAAGGCGCGCAGGTCCATGGGCAGGTGCACCGCGCCCACGATCACGCCGCCGGGCTCGCGCACGGGCATGCTCAGCACCGAAACCCATTTGCCCGTGATCGGACCGATGTGCGGCCGCCCGACGCTGAAGCGCTGCTCGGCCATGACCTTCTGGAACCAGTCGGTGCCGCCCACGTTCACCGGCCTGCCGGCGGGCAGGGGCATGGCCGAGCACAGCGTGTTGCCCACCCGGTCGGTGTAGACGATGTTGGAGTACTCGGGCGTCAGCGTGTGCAGGTCCGCCAGCACGGTGTCGCACTGCTGGGGGTCCATGGCCTGGACCCGGGGGCGCTCGGCGATCAGGCGGAGGGTCTCGTGCGTGGACGCGATCTTGTGCGACATGTCGGCCGCGATGCTGGCCGACAGGGGGCGCTGGGCCGCCCGTGCCTGCTCCAGCGTGTTCGCGGCGTCGCGCAGCACGTTGAAGCCGAGCATCCCGATCAGCGGGATGACCAGGGCAACCACCAGCAGCAGGAGATAGGCGCGGAGAGGTGCTTTCATCGGGCGGGGTCAGGGCCGTCGGGTCGGGCAAGGGCTTCGTGGTGTCGGCACGCGGCAGGCCCCAGCATGGGCCGATGGCGGGGTTCGCGCTGCGCGCCGTGCCATCTCCCACCCCGCTGCAGGGGATTGGGCCGTGCCCGCTCACGCCGCCCGGTGCCCTGGCGCAGGCATGGCGGCGTGCCACAGGGGCCGAATGCAAAACGCCATTTTCATGATGAAAATGGCGTTCAAGGCAGTGTGGGAAAGCGCTAATAGCTATTGTTTAAATAGCGCTGCATGCCGTGGTCTATCCACCCGAACCGTACATCTGCTGCGGCAGCCACAGGATCAGCTGCGGGAACAGCAGGCACAGCCCCACCATGGCCATCTGCAGCAGCACGAAGGGCATGACGCCGAGGTAGATGTCGCGGATCGTCACGCTCTTGGGCACCACGCCCTTGAGATAGAACAGCGAGAAGCCCACCGGCGGGGTGAGGAAGGAGGTCTGCAGCATCAGCGCCACCAGGATCAGGAACCAGGTCATGTCGATCCCGCTGAGCTTGATGACCGGGGCCAGCAGCGGCAGGATGATGAGCACGATCTCGAACCAGTCGAGGAAGAACCCGGCCACGAACACCACCGCCAGCACCAGCATCACCAGGCCCGTGGGGCCCAGGCCCGTGCCCTTGAAGAATTCGGTGATGAGTTCGTCGCCGCCGATCATGCGCAGCACGTAGGCAAACACCGTGGCGCCGATGAAGATGGCGAAGATGAAGCAGGTGGTGATGGTGGTGTCGATGCCCACCTGGCGGATCACTTTCCAGTTCAGTTGGCGGTTGATGGCTGCCAGCAGCATGGCCCCAAACGCACCCAGGCCCGAGGCCTCGGTGGGCGTGGCGATGCCGAAGAAGATGGAGCCCAGCACCACCAGGATCAGGCCGAAGGTGGGCAGGGTGGACAGGAAGGCGATGCCCACCTGGCGCAGGGTCAGCTTTTCGGCGTCGGCCGGGCGGGGGGGCACGAGGTCGGGCCGCACGAAACCCACCACCACGATGAACACCATGTACAGCACGCCCAGCAGCAGCCCGGGAATGAGCGCACCCATGAACAGGTCGCCCACCGAGACCGACACCTGGTCGGCCATGAGCACCAGCATGATGGAGGGCGGAATCAGGATGCCCAGCGTGCCCGAGGCCGCCACCAGGCCCGAGGCAATGGCCTTGGAGTAGTGGTGCTGCAGC
>JANJVX010000124.1 GCA_024709845.1 Burkholderiaceae bacterium
CGCGCCCACGGGCGGGCTGATGCTCATGTCGTTGTCGTTGAGGATGACGAGCAGGTTGCAGTCCTGCACGCCCGCGTTGTTCAACGCCTCGAAGGCCATGCCCGCCGTCATGGCGCCGTCGCCGATGATGGCCACGGCATGGCGTTTCTCGCCCTTGCGCTGGGCCGCCAGCGCCATGCCCAGCGCCGCCGAAATGCTGGTGCTGGAATGCGCGGTGCCGAAGGTGTCGTACTCGCTCTCGGCGCGCTGCGGGAAGCCCGAGATGCCGCCCAGCTGGCGCAGCGTGTGCATGCGCTCGCGCCGGCCGGTCAGGATCTTGTGCGGGTAGGTCTGGTGGCCCACGTCCCACACCAGCCGGTCGTAGGGCGTGTCGAAGACATGGTGCAACGCCACGGTGAGTTCCACGGTGCCCAGGTTGGAGCTGAGGTGGCCGCCAGTCTTGGAAACGCTGTCGAGCACGAAGGCCCGCAGCTCCGTGGACAGCGCCTTGAGCTCGGCGCGCGAGAGGCGGCGCAGGTCGGCCGGGTCGTTCACGCTCTGGAGCAGGGGATAGGGGTTGGTGGACATTGCTATGTTTTTTGTAGCTTTTTACGCTTATTGGACAAGCGTTTGAGGCCTAATTTATACCAAATGGCGCATCAGCGTCAGAGGCTGAGAGTCTTTCAGTGTGAACGGCTCACCACCATGTCCGCCAGCGCAGCCAGCGCGCGCGTGTCGGGCAGACCGCTGGCGGCCAGCGCCGCATGGGCCTCGGCCAGCAGTTCGCGGGTATGGGCTTGCGCACGCTCCAGGCCCAGCAGCGAGACATAGGTGGGCTTGTCCTGGGCGGCATCCTTGCCGGCGGTCTTGCCCAGGGTAGCGGAGTCCTGCGTCACGTCGAGGATGTCGTCCACCACCTGGAAGGCCAGCCCCACGGCGGCGCCATACTGCGACAGGCCCACCAGCGCGGCAGCACTGGCGCTGCCGCAGGCCGCGCCCATCATCACGCTGCCCCGCAGGAGCGCGCCGGTCTTGAGGCGGTGCATCTGGCGCAGTTGCGCCTCATCCAGCGCCACGCCCACGCTGGCCAGGTCGATGGCCTGGCCGCCCGCCATGCCCGCCGCACCAGCGGCATGCGCCAGCAGGCGGCACAGGCGCGCCTGCACCGGCTCGGGCACGCCCGCGCCCTCGGGCGTGAGCAGTTCGAAGGCCAGTGCCTGCAGCGCATCGCCCGCAAGCAGCGCCTGCGCCTCGCCGAACTGCACATGCACCGTGGGCTTGCCCCGGCGCAGCACGTCGTTGTCCATGCACGGCATGTCGTCGTGCACCAGCGAATAGGCGTGGATCAGCTCGACCGCACAGGCGGCACGCAGCGCGGCCTCGTCGTGCCCGGCCGCCTGGCCCGCGCCGTCGGCCGACGCCACGGCGGCGCGCGCCGCCAGCACCAGCAGCGGGCGCAGGCGCTTGCCGCCGTCCAGCACGGCATAGCGCATGGCATCGCCCAGGCCGCCGGGCGCATCCACGCCCACCCAGCGCGACAGCGCCTGTTCCACGCGTTCCAGATGGCCGCCGCTCCAGCCCTGCAGGTCCCACTGCGCCATGCCGTTCATTCCTGTGTCCATGGTTGCAGCGTGCCTTCATCGAGCACCCGGACCTGCTCCTGCACGGCCTCCAGCCTGTCACGGCAGAACGCCAGCAGGGCCGCGCCCCGCTGGTAGCCCGCCAGCAGCTGGTCCAGGGGCATCTGGCCCGACTCGATGCGGCCGACCAGTTGCTCCAGTTCTTCCAGGGCTGCTTCGTAGCTGGCCGGATCGGCGTTTTTGGGTTTGGGCATGGAGAAGGCGGCTGCGGAAGCTGAAACGTTCGATTTTAGGCCGATACCACGCACCGCCCATTCCGCAAGGGCGGGCCCTGGCGCCGTGACACCGCCGCGCTCTGCGGGCCGGAGCGAATACACGCATGGAGGCTGCGGGAATCAGCGACACCAATAACCCCACGCCCTATAATCCCATTCCCTGCAAACCGGCTCCCTGCCGGTTTATTTTTTCCTCCGCGCCCTGGCGCCCTTTCTCCCTGTGGGGAGTCTTTAGGTCAGGTCTTTCATGTCTGATTTAAGTCTTCGACTGCAGCAGGCCGCAAGCCAACTTCCCGTTTCCAGCTACTTCGACGCTGCGCTATTCCAGCGCGAGATGGAAGTGCTGTTCCAGCGAGGCCCCCGCTACGTGGGCCACAGCCTGAGCGTGCCCAACGTGGGCGACTACCACGCCCTGCCCCAGGAGGGCGAGGGCCGTGCACTGGTGCGCAACGCCCAGGGCGGGGTCGAGCTGGTGTCCAACGTCTGCCGCCACCGCCAGGCCATCATGGTGCAGGGCCGTGGCTCGCTGCAGGACAACCAGAAAGGCAGCGCAGGCGGCAACATCGTCTGCCCCGTGCACCGCTGGACCTACAGCCCCAGCGGCGAGCTGCTGGGCGCGCCGCACTTCGCGCACGACCCCTGCCTCAACCTCAACAACTACAAGCTGCGCGAGTGGAACGGCCTGCTGTTCGAGGACAACGGCCGCGACATCGAGGCCGACCTCGCGGGCATGGGCCCGCGCGCCGAGCTCTCCTTCGAGGGCTTCGCGCTCGACCGCATCGAGCTGCACGAGTGCAACTACAACTGGAAGACCTTCATCGAGGTCTATCTGGAGGACTACCACGTCGGCCCGTTCCACCCCGGCCTGGGCAATTTCGTCACCTGCGACGACCTGAAGTGGGAGTTCCAGAAAGAATACTCGGTGCAGACCGTGGGCGTGGCCTCCACCTTCGGCAAGCCCGGTTCCGACGTCTACAAGAAGTGGCATGAGGTACTGCTGAAGTACCGCGAA
>JANJVX010000130.1 GCA_024709845.1 Burkholderiaceae bacterium
CGTGATCACGGCGCGCATGGACTACCTGCCGCGTGACACACCCATCGATGTGCCGCCAGGCTGGCAGGCCGTCGAGTTCGAGCGCCTGCGGCGCCCGGATGAGGCCATCGTCTCGGTCTATGCCCGGGGGCGCGACTACCACAAGGTGCTGCGCGCGCGCCTGCAAAAGCTCTGCGACCGCATCGCTCAGGCCGTGGGGCCGCTGGGGCACCGCGTGTTCACCGACTCGGCCCCGGTGCTGGAGGCCGAGCTGGCCCGGCGCAGCGGCCAGGGCTGGCGCGGCAAGCACACGCTGGTGCTCAACCGCGAAGGCGGCTCGATGTTCTTCCTGGGCGAGATCTACGTGGACATGCCGCTTGTGCCCAGTGAGCCCGTCACGGCGCACTGCGGCACTTGCCAGGCGTGCATGGACGTGTGCCCCACGCAGGCCATCATCGCGCCCTACCGGCTCGACGCGCGGCGCTGCATCTCGTACCTCACCATCGAGCACTCCGGCCCCATCCCGCTGGAGCTGCGCCCGCTGCTGGCCAACCGCATCTACGGCTGCGACGACTGCCAGCTCGTCTGCCCCTGGAACAAATACGCGCAGCCCAGCCAGCTGCCCGACTTCGACGCGCGCGCCGGCCTCACGGGCCAGCAACTGGTGCACCTGTTTGCCTGGGACGAGGCCACCTTTCTGCGCCTGACCGAGGGCGGCCCGATCCGCCGCATTGGCCACGAGCGCTGGCTGCGCAACATTGCCGTGGCGCTGGGCAACGCGCTGCGCGCCACGGGCGATGCCGGTGTGCGCGCGGCGCTGCAGGCGCGCGCAGCGCACGAGAGCGCCCTGGTGCGCGAGCATGTGGCCTGGGCGCTGGCCCAGGAAAAGTTTGAATAAAAATGGCCTCTGGCGCTTTACTGGCAAGCGCTGATAGCTACTGAAACAAGAGCGCTCTTCAGCGTGCCAGAAGGCCGGTGTCGCGCAGCGTGTCCACCAGCCCCTGCGCAAACTGTGCGTACCCTGCGGCATTGGCATGGATTTGGTCGGACCGTAGGCGGGCGTCGGCCAGCACGGTCGACCAGCCCTTGCGGTGCAGGGGAATCCGGAGCTCGTCCGCAATTTCTTCGTACAGCGCATGGTCGCTCAGCCGCCCTGCGGCGGCCAGCAAAGACAGCTCGGGCACGGCCACCAGCAGCACCTGGGCACCGCTGGCGCGGGCCAGCTCGCAAATCTGGCGCACCCGGGTGCGCGTATCGCTGGCGGTCTGGCGGCGCAAAAAATCGTTGCCGCCGATGCTGACGATCACCAGCGCGGGCTGGTGTCGCTGCAGCAGACCCGGCAGCCGCGCCAGCGCCTGCGCTGAGGTGTCGCCCGACACGCCGCCGTTCACCACTTTCCAGTCAGTCAGTTGCTGCAGCACGGCGGGGTAGGCCGTGTCTGCCGAAGCCCCCACGCCCGAGGTCAGTGAATCGCCCAGCGCGAGCACCGTGGCGCCCGCTGGCACGGCCTGGGCGCGCGGTGCCTTGCGTCCGCAGGCGGTCAGCGGCGCAAGTGCTACGGCCAGCAGACTGGCGGTGATCCACTTTCGGCGCTGCACGGCGGGTGCTGAAAACGGGGCTGTCTTCATCGGAGTACCCCCAGCGCGAACGGCAGGCTCACCAGCCCCAGCAGCGTGGACAGCGTCACCAGCCCCGCCACATACGGCCCGTTGTAGCCCATGCGCGCGGCCAGCACGTAGCAGGTGGAGGCCGTGGGCAGGGCCGAGAAGGCCAGCAGCACGGTGGTCTGCACCGGGTCCAGGCGCAGCAGCAGGGCCACGCCCAGGGCAATGAGCGGCTGCACCAGATGGCGGATGGACAGCACCGAGAGCGACAGCAGCTTGCTGCGCTGGAGCAGCCCGAACTGCATGCCCGCGCCCGCCGCCATCAGGCCCAGCGCCAGCGAGGCGGCGCCGATGCGGTTCACCGTGGGCTCCATCCAGTCCGGAATGCGAAAACCCAGCAGGTTGGCCACCAGGCCCGTGGCCGTGGCCAGAATGAGCGGGTTGCGCAGCAGCTCGCGCGCGAAGCTGTGCTTGCCCTGGCGCGCCATGGGCCAGACGGCGGCCACGTTGAACAGCGGAACGCACACGCCGATGAGCACGGCGATCATCAGCAGGCCCTGGCTGCCCGCCACGCGCTCGGCCAGTGCCAGGCCGATGAAGGAGTTGAAGCGGAAGGCCACCTGCGCGCTCGCGGCGTGGTCGCGCGGATCAAGGTGTTTGCCCAGCCAGGGCAGGTGGGGCAGGGCGTAGGCCAGGCCGATGCCGCACAGGCCCGAAATCAGGCCAGCAGCCATCAGGCCGGAGGCGGCGCTCAGGTCGATCGGGCTCTTGACGATGGACTGGAACAACAGCACCGGAAAGAGCAGGTAGTACACCAGGCTTTCCACCGGCTGCCAGACCGTGCGGTTGAGGGCGGTGTAGCGGCAGATCACGTAGCCGCAGAGGATGAGCGAGAAGTCCGGGAAGAGCAGTTGCGCGTAGTTCACTCGTTGAGATTACCGGACGTTGGGCCAGGTTGCTGGCGGGGGGCTATCGGGGCGTGGCAGGCGGTCAGCAGCGTGATGCCGCCGTCCGAGGGCAGCCAGTGCGCCAGGGGCAGGCAGCGGCCCGCGGTGCACAGTTCGTAGTCGGCGGTGAATTCCGAGCGCGTCAGGCGCAGCGCCTCGGGCCGGGCCTGCCGGGGCGTGTAGTGGTACCAGCCCCCGTGCAGCCGCGCGTCGGCGGGCGGCTCCATTCCGGCGGCCGAGCCGCGCACCCGCGCAGACGGCGCCCGCAGAACAGGGGCGGCGCCCGGCGAGGGACCGGGTTGCACGGTGTAGTCCTCTTCCCAGCGTACCTTTTCGATGGAGTGCGTCCAGGCCAGCGTGAAACGCTCGCCGGGCACGAACACCGGGGCCGCTGCCGAGGCGGCCAGCACCAGGCAAAGGCCCAGGGCCGTCACGGTACTCAGGCCTGCGCTGCGGCCGCACGCTGGCGGTTGCGCCACACATGCCAGGCCATGAAGAGCGCGATCGTACCCAGACCGATTTCGTCGGTCAGGGGCAGGGCCACCACCAGGAAACTGGCCGAGACAATGGCCACGATCCGCTCCACCCAGTTCAGCGGGCCGAACAGGTAGCCGATGGCGCCTGCCCCCCACATGCCGATGGCCACCAGCGCCTTGAAGACGACCCAGGTGGTGTCCAGCCAGTCGCCGCCCTGCAGCATCAGGGCCGGGCTGTACACCGCCATGAAGGGCACGATGAACCCGGCAATGGCCACGCGCAGGGCCTGCAGGCTGATCTTGAGCCCCTTCTCCCGCGCAATGGGCGCTGCCGCGAAGGCGGCCAGCGCCACGGGCGGTGTCAGGTCGGCCATGATGCCGAAGTAGAAGACGAACATGTGCGAGACGATCAGCGGCACGCCCAGTTGCAGCAGCACCGGTGCGGCGAGCGAACTGGTGATGATGTAGTTGGGGATGGTGGGAATGCCCATGCCCAGCACCAGGCAGGTGATCATGGTCAGCAGCAGGGCGAGGAACAGGTTCTTCTCGCCCACGGCGATGATGCGTCCGCCCAGTTCGGCCGCCACGCCGGTGAGATTGATGATGCCGATGATCACACCGACCAGCGCGCAGGCAATGGCCACGGGCAGGGCATGGCGCGCACCCTCGACGAGCGCGCGCACGGCCAGCTGGCGGGCGTCCTGCCCGGTGCGGCGGATGTAGGTCAGCGCAATCAGCAGGGCGCTGACGACGATGAAGGTGCCCACCCCGAACTGGAAGAATCCGGCACAGGCAAAGCCCAGCAGCACCCAGAACAGCGCGCGCAGCGCCAGGCCCTTGACGCCATTGATGACGGCGGCGCCGAAGATCAGGATCACCGTCAGCGCCAGCCCCACCGTGCCCGAGAACATGGGCGTGTAACCCGAGAACAGCAGTGTCACCAGCCCGGCCAGGGGCAGCAGCAGGTACCAGCGCTCGCGCACGGCCGTCCAGGGGTTGGGGCATTCTTCCTTGGGCAGTCCGGTCAGGCCCTTGTGGCCTGCTTCGAGGTGCACCATCCAGAATGCGGTGATGAAGTACAGGATGGCCGGTATGACCGCCGCCTTGACGATGGCGATGTAGGGCACGTTGATGGTTTCGGCCATGATGAAGGCCACCGCGCCCATCACGGGCGGCATGATCTGTCCGCCCATGCTCGATGTGGCTTCCACGCCCCCGGCGAAGGCCGGGCTGTAGCCGAAGCGCTTCATCAGCGGAATGGTGAACTGCCCGGTGGTGACCACGTTGGCCACGCCGGAGCCGTTGATGGTGCCCATCAGTCCCGATGAGATCACCGACACCTTGGCCGGCCCGCCGCGCGTGTGGCCCACGGTGCCCATGGCAAAGTCGTTGAACAGCCGGATCATTCCGGCCTGCTCCAGGAAAGCACCGAACAGGATGAACAGGAAAATGTAGGTGGACGACACGTAGGTGGGGGTGCCGTAGATGCCTTCGGTGCCAAAGCCCAGTGTGCTCACCACCTGGTCCACACCGAAACCCCGGTGCGCCAGCGCGCCGGGCAGGTGCTGGCCGAACAGGCCATAGAGCAGAAAGATGCCGCAGATGATCGGCAGGCCCCAGCCCATGACGCGGCGGGCCGCGTCGAACACCAGCGCAACCAGGGTGACGCCGATCACCCAGTCCATGGTGGTGAGTTCTCCTGCGCGGGCCGTGAGGTCGGACTCGAACACCCAGTGGTACAGACTGAAGACAAAGCCCGTGAGCCCCAGCGTCCAGCCCAGCACGCGGCCCAACCGGGCCAGCCCGGGCGAGCGGTCTTCAAACGGCGGGAAGAGCGCGAACACCATCAGCAGCACGAAGCCCACGTGGATGGCGCGAATCACCTGGCTCGAGAGCGGGTGGAAGGAGGCCATCCAGAGCTGGTAGGTAGAAAAAAGAATGGCCACCCAGAACAGCGCGCCGCGCAGTGGGGAGCCATGGTCATCGGGTTGTGTCGTGGTCATGGGGTGTCTCGAAAGTGACAAAAAACGGCCCCGGGCGGGCCGTGTCCAGCGGCACCCCGGCCCAGGGGCTGCCAGGGTGCGCGCAGGGTTTGCTTACTTGATCAGGCCCACTTCCTTGTAATAGCGCTCGGCACCGGGGTGCAGGGGAACGGGCATGCCCTTGATGGCGTTCTCGCGCTTGATGGCCTTGGCGGCATTGTGCGCGGCGTAGAGGGTGTCGATGTTCTCGTACATCTGCTTGGCCATCTGGTAGGCCAGTTCGTCGGACACGCCCGAGTGCGTGACCAGGAAGTTCGGGATGGCAGCCGTTGCCACGTCCTGCGTCTGGCCGTTGTAGGTGTTGGCCGGGATCACGGCCGCCTGGTAGGCGGGGTCGCCCACCTTGGCCACCACGTCGGCGGGCACGGGGATCACGACGATCTTGATGGAGGTGGCCAGGTCGCGAATCGAGGCCACACCCAGGCCGGCCGATTGCAGCGTGGCGTCGAGCTGGCGGTTCTTGATCAGTTCGACCGACTCGCCAAAGGGCAGGTACTCCACCTTGGCCAGGTCGGCGTAGGCCAGCCCGGCGGCCTTGAAGATGGCACGGGCATTGAGCTCCGTGCCCGAGCGCGCCGCGCCCACCGAGATGCGCTTGCCCTTGAGGTCGGCCAGGGTCTTGATGCCCGAGTCGGCGTTGGCCACGATCTGGATGTAGTTGTTGTAGGTGCCCGAGAGGCCGCGCAGCTTGTCCAGCTTGGTCTTGAAGCCCGCTTCCTC
>JANJVX010000300.1 GCA_024709845.1 Burkholderiaceae bacterium
TCTTTGCTGCGCCCCTGAGCGGCGCTCCAGTAGCAGCGTTGTCCAACTGGTACCGGATCGGCCCAGTACGTCGTCGCTCTCCCAGCGCGAGATGGGCGCGAAGCCCAGCCGCTCCAGCAGAAGGGAAATCTCGTCGGCTGAGTAGGGCGAAAACAGCCGCCCGTTCGTATCCCGGTCACCCGACAGCAAGTCCCCTCGAGACGCCGGAATCGAGAGAAGAAGTCGACCTCCCGGCTTGAGCAGCTGGCGGATGGCCAATGCTGCATCGAGCAGATCTGTCTCGGGCACATGCATCAGAACGGCACTGCACAGGATGCCGTCAAATTCCCCGCCGAAGGCATCCCCGGTACGGGGCAAACCGCCTTCGCCGATACGTCCGGCCAGTTCCGGATGAGCTGCCATCGCTGCATGGCGCAAAGCCTCCACTGGTTCGATGCCGTAGGCGTCGTAGCCACTGCACAGAAGACGCGAGGCATCCCGCCCGGACCCGCAACCCACGTCGAGTACACGTGCGCCAAGTGTAAATGCCAAGGCAAAGTACCGTTCGACCGGACTGACCACTGACTCGTACCGCCGTGCAATCTCGGTCGCGTTTTCGGTGTAGTAGGCCAAGGTATTCGGGTCCATGCGCATCATGGTAGCCGGGAAGTTCATCGGCAGGCTGAACCTGCAGCTCAGCGCCACAACCCAGCTAACATCGACGGGTGGCCCCAATAAGCACCGGTTGCGGCCATGGCGCTTCCAAGCTACTTCATGAAGTCAAATGGAGACCCACCTTGAGCGGTGTTGGCTTGCCTGTCGACCAGGCTGGCTCCCGTTAGGTAGCCAAGTAACGAACGGTTTGATCTGCGCTGAAGTGCAGCTGAACTGCCATTTGCACTGCAGCATAGACGAGCACTGGCTCAGACCATCCAGAATACGAAATAAGAAATCTGGCAACAATCTGGCAACGAAGCAATAAACAAAAAAACCTGCTATCAAATTGATAGCAGGCTTTTTAACCTTTACAAGGCTTATCTGGTAGGACGTACAAGATTCGAACTTGTGACCAACGGATTAAAAGTCCGCTGCTCTACCAACTGAGCTAACGTCCCACACTTCCAGAAATTTACTTTCCGGAAAGCCTTGCATTATAGCGTGTTTTTTGACGGTCTTCCGGAGTCCGCTACGATGGCATCAAGAACCCAGCCCGCCGCGCATTGACCAAAGGTGGCGGTCACGGCCACCACCGAGCCATAGCCATGGCAGTTGAGCGAACCATCGCCCTCGACACCGCAGGAAGCATCGGGGGGCGCCACGGATTCACGGCTGAACACACAGGCAACTGCCATTTTCTTTCCGTCACGGGGCGCGCCATGGTGCTTGCGCAGGCGGTAGCGCAACTGCGCCAGGAGCGGGTCATGGGTGGTGCAGGCCAGGTCGTCAATGTCCACCTTGTGGGCCAGGCGCTTGCCGCCTGCGGCGCCTACACTGATGAACCGTGCGCGGGTGCTGCGTGCCCAGGCCGCCATTGCGGTCTTGGCCTGCACCTGGTCGCAGGCATCGATGACGGCATCCACGGGGACGGGCAGCAAGGCAGGCCAGTTGCCCGATTCAACAAACTCCTCAATGCAGGTCACCGCGCATTCCGGATTGATCTGCGCCACCCGGTCCCGCATGGCCAGCACCTTGGCCTGACCCACCGTGCTTTCGAGCGCATGAATCTGGCGGTTGATATTCGACTCGGCCACATGGTCCAGATCAATCAACGTCAGGCGCCCCACCCCACTGCGCGCCAAGGCCTCTGCGGCCCAGGATCCCACGCCGCCAACACCGACCACCACCACATGGGCCGCACGGATGCGGCCCGCACCGTCGCGGCCATAGAGACGATCAAGCCCCCCGAACCGGCGCCGCTGCAAGGCCTCGTTCTGGGCGGATGCTTCAAAAGCAGGCGCGGACAAGGGCAACAGGGCGTCCACTATTTGAGCCGTGACAGGCGCTCTTTGGCCGCCGCCGCCGCCTCGGATTGTGGATAGGCGCGCAACAGGTCTTCAAGGGTCTTGCGGGCCCCTCGCGTCTCCTTGAGTTCGATCTGGCAGTTGGCGATCGACAATGCGGCCTCTGGCGCACGGACATGGTTCGGCGCCACCGCGAGGAGCGCCTTGAACTGGCCAATCGCTTCCTTGTAGTCACGGTTGGCGTATTGGGCATTTCCCAGCCAGAACCGGGCCGAAGGCAAATAACCGCTACGGGGGTACTGACGCACAAACGCCGAAAAAGCGGCCTCTGCCTCGGCGAACTTTCCTTCACGGAAACGGGCCAGCGCAGCATCAAAACCACGCTGCTCATCGGGTTCAGCCTGGAACTCCAGCCCATCGACCGTGACCTTGACGGGTTCAAACTGCCGCAGGCGTTCGTCCACGCTCCGGGTCATGTCCTTCTGGTGGCGCTGAAGTTCTGCCACTTCCCGCGCCAGTTGCTCGTTCTGCCCGCGCAGCTTGGCCATTTCCACGCGCAAGGTTTCAATCTGCGTCTGCAGGTCAAGCAGACTGCGGCGCAACTGGGTTCCATCCTCGCTGGCGCGGCGCGTTTCGTCTGCCGAACGTTGGCTGGACTGCTGCAGTGCCTCCACACGCTGGCGCAGTTCGAGAATGGCGCGGCGTGCTTCACCGTCCTCGAAGAGGGCCGCCTGCGCCGACCCAAGCTGCGTGCACAGTAGCACCGCCGCCAACAAGCAACGGACAGGATGCGTGGAATGCATGCCGTACATCAGCGGTAGGCCAGTTCGGCCCGGCGGTTCTGCGCGTGAACGTCTTCACTGTTTCCCTGGGCAGCAAGTTTTTCCTTGCCGAAACTCACGGCCTCCATCTGGCCGTCAGAGACCCCCAGCAGCCCCAACGAACGGCGCACGGCCTCCGCGCGCTTCTGGCCAAGGGCAAGGTTGTATTCGCGGCCGCCGCGCTCATCGGTATGTCCTTCGATCACGACCTTGCGGGTATTGCCGGATTTGATGAAACGTGCATGGGCTTCAATCAGCGACTGGTAGTCCGTCTTGATGACGTAGCTGTCGTAGTCAAAATAGACGATGCGGCCGACACCCACCGGGCCAGCGCCCTCCTGACCCGACTGCGACAGATCCACGCCACGCACACCGCTCTGCCCGGTATTGCCGGAATTGGCGCCGCTGGCGCCGTTGGTGGACAGCGGAGCACCGCTCTTGTCTTCGACCGGCACATTGTCAAGGTCCACCCCTGAACTGCAGCCCGCCACAAGTGCGGTGATGGCAATGGCGAAAGAAATACGTTTAAACATCAAAAAATCTCCTGAAATACAGAACCTGATGGAATGAAAAAGTTCATTGCGCCTGGAAAGGTCCCCAGTCAGGCTCGCGAATATCTCCGCTCTGACCGGCCAGCCGCGCCTTGATTTTTCCGTCCAGGGTCGTGGTCATGAGTGACTCCCGGCCCTGGTATTGGGTGGCGTACACGATCAGGCGGCTGTTGGGTGCAAAACTCGGCCGTTCATCCGCCGTGGTGTCGGTGATGGCAGTGACATTGCCGGTGGCCAGCTCCATCACATGGAGCTTGAACGCGCCACCCACACGTGCCACGTAGGCCAGCCATCGGCCATCGGGGCTGGGGCAGGGAGAGATGTTGTAGTTGCCGCTGAAGGTGACACGCTCGGCATTGCCTCCCGAGCTGGCCACTTTGTAAATCTGGGGCGCCCCCCCCCGGTCGCTGACAAAGTAGATACTGCGGCCGTCGGGCGAGAACGCGGGCTCGGTGTCAATGCCCGAACTCTGCATGAGCCGCCTCGGCTCGCCTCCGTTGGCATCGATGGTGTAGAGCTGGGAAGATCCATCACGGCTCAGCGTGACGGCGAGAGTGCGCCCATCGGGCGCCCAGGCCGGAGCGCTGTTGGACCCACGGAAGTTGGCCACCAGACGACGGCGGCCCGTGGCCACATCGTGCACATAGACCACGGGCTTGCGCGACTCGAACGACACATAGGCCAGCTGCGCACCCGAAGGCGACCAGGCCGGCGAGATGATGGATTCGGGGCTGGACAAGGCGGCCTGGGCGTTTTCGCCATCGGCGTCGGCCACCCACAGGCTGTGGCGTGCGCCGGCCTTGGTGACATAGGCAATACGGGTCGAGAACACACCGCGCTCGCTGGTGAGTTTTTCGTACACGAAGTCAGCGATGCGGTGCGCCACGAGACGCAGGTCGGCTTGCACCACCACGTAGCTTTGCCCGCCCAGATCCTGTCCGCGCACCACATCCCACAAGCGAAAGCGCACATCGAAACGCCCATCGGCCAGGCGGGTGATACTGCCGGATACAAGAGAGTCGGCGCTCCTCTGGCGCCAAAGGGCTACATCGGGGCGGGATGTTTCATCGAGCCGTGCACCTGCCGTATCGACACCACGGAACTGCCCGCTGCGCTCCAGGTCGGCCTGGACGATGGCAGACACTTTCTGGGGTGACTGCGTTTCGTCCCGGAACGGCGCAATGGCAATGGGCAGCTGCGTCATGCCCACCCCGGTGACTTCGACCCGGAACTGTGCCAGAGCCGGAGAAGCCGCCAAGGCAGCCAGGGATGCCACCATGAGGCGGCGGGAGGGATACAGTGCCGCAGCGGAAAATGAGGAGGAAAGGGATCGGTTGGTAGTCATTCTCAGCCAGGAGCAACCGGGCAACAGCCGGTTGTCAGGCCCGAATGTTACACACTGGAAAATGCCCCCATGTCACAAACTGTTGGGGCATGGCGTAAAAAGTAGAATCGCGCCTCCATGCATGCCCCAGAAACTGGCACTCCGCCAGCCCCCAGCGATTCCCCCGCCCCGCCACCCGAGCGCCTGACGGTGCGGCTATCCCGGCTCTCCATCTATTTTGGCGGTCAGCGGCTCGGCTGGACGGCCGCCATCATCGCCACGCTGGTGGGAGCCATCACCGAGCCCCTCATTCCCGCCCTGTTGCAACCGCTGCTGGACAAGGGCTTCACCGACGGCTCGCTGCAGCTGTGGATGGTTCCCGTGGCCATCATGGGCGTCTTCCTGGTTCGCGGCCTGGCCCAGTTCGTGGGCCAGTACGCACTGGCACGCATCGCCAACGAAGGCATGCTCACACTGCGCACCGCCCTGTTCGACCGCTTGCTGGCCGCAGAAATGGGGCTTTTTTCCCGCCAGTCGGCCAGCACCCTCTCCAACACCGTGGTGTACGAGGTGCAGACCGGCGCCACGCTGCTGGTGCAGGCCTTGCTGGGCATTTCACGCGATGGCTTCACCCTGGTGGCTTTGCTCGCCTACCTGCTCTACCTGAACTGGCAACTCACGCTGATCGTGGCCGTGGTCGTTCCGGGCGTGGCGTGGATCATGAAGACGCTTTCGCGCCGCCTCTACCACCTCACCAAGAGCGGCCAGCAGGCCACGGATGAACTGGCCTATGTGGTCGAGGAAAACGTGCTTGCGCACCGCATGGTGCGCCTGCATGCGGCACAGCCGACCCAGGCCAAGCGCTTCGACAGCCTGAGCCGGCGCCTGCGCGGTCTGGCCATCAAGTCCACCATTGCCTCGTCGGCCATGACGCCACTCACCCAGCTGCTGGCGGCCGCCGCGCTGTCCGCAGTGATCTGCGTGGCACTGTGGCAAAGCCGCGCGGCCGGATCGGCCGACGTGACCGTGGGCGGCTTCGTGGCCTTCATCACGGCCATGCTGATGCTCATTGCCCCCATACGCCGCCTGGCCGATGTGGCCAGCCCCATCACGCGCGGCGTGGCGGCACTGGAGCGCGGCCTGACGCTGCTGGGCGAGACCCCGGCCGAACGCGGCGGCACCCATGCACCGGCCCAGGTGCAAGGCGCGCTCTCGCTGCGCGAGGTGAGCGTGGCCTTTGCAGCCGACCAGGCGCCCGCGCTGGACCGCGTGAGCCTGGACGTGCGGCCCGGTGAGGTGGTCGCTCTGGTCGGCCCATCCGGCGCGGGCAAGACCACGCTGGTGAACCTGCTGCCGCGCTTCGTCCAGCATGCCTCCGGCCAGGTGCTGCTCGATGGCCACGCCCTGCAGGACTGGGACCTGGCCGCATTGCGCGCGCAGTTCGCACTGGTGAGCCAGGATGTGGTGATGTTCAACGTCAGCATCGCTGCCAACGTGGCACTCGGCCAGACCATGGACGAGCGGCGCGTGCACGAGTGCCTGGCCGCCGCCAACCTGGCCGAGCATGTGGCCGCGCTGCCGCAAGGCATCCACACCGTGGTGGGGCACAACGCCACACAGCTGTCTGGTGGGCAGCGCCAGCGGCTGGCCATTGCCCGGGCGCTCTACAAGAACGCGCCCATCCTCATCCTTGACGAGGCCACTTCGGCGCTGGACACCGAGTCCGAGCGGCTGGTGCAGGAGGCCCTGCAGCGCCTGATGCAGGGCCGCACCACGCTGGTGATCGCCCACCGCCTCTCCACCATCGAGCACGCCGACCGCGTGGTGGTGATGGAACGCGGCCGCATCGTGGAACAGGGCACGCACGCCGAGCTGGTGGCCCTGGGAGGCCTGTACGCCCGGCTGCAGGCGCGGCCGGCGGCGCCGTAAACCCCCAAAGCGCTACCAGCGCCCCCTGTTGGGCTGGCGCTTGCGTGCCGCCCCGGCGATGAGATCGGCAATGTCCTTGCGGCTGGCGCGCAAGGCAAAGTCGGCTGCAGTCAGGCCCAGGCGGTTTTTGAGCGAAGGGTCCGCCCCTTCCTGCAGCAGCAGCTGCACCGATTCGCGCGTGCCGTAGTGCGCGGCCATCATCAGCGGCGTGGTTCCGTTGGGCGACTCGGCATCGACATAGGCATGGTGCTCCAGCAACAGCGAAATGATTTCCGGCTGCTGGGGCTGCGTGCCGGTGGCGGCGTAGTGCAGCGGCGTCCAGCCCGTCTTGTTGACGTCGGCCTCGCGGGCGATGAGCGCCCGCACGGCACCCACATGCCCGCGCAGCGCGGCGATCATGAGCGGGCTTTCGTCCTGTGCGTTGCGGGCGTCGGCCTGCAGGTTGCTGCCCAGCAGCAACACATCGAAGACCTTGAGCGACCCGGCGTGCAGCGCCAGCGTCAAGCCGACCTGGCCCTTGGGGTCGCGCGTATTGACATCGAAGCCGCGCAGCAGCAGCGTCGTGATGGTGCGGACATCATCGCGCGCAATGGCCGCGAAAAAGTCCTCATACGACCCAGCCCGCGCAAGAGCAGGCCCCGCCAGGGCCAGCAGCACTAGACTGCGGCGCAAGAGCTTCATGGGCGGACTCCCGTGAACAACGCTTCGAAGTTGCGGCTGGTGGCCTGTGCCACCGCTTCCACATCCAGGCCGCGCACGGCCGCGATCTGCCGCGCCACATGGGGCACATAGGAAGGGTTGTTGGTCTTTCCCCGGTAAGGCACCGGGGCCAGATAAGGGCTGTCGGTTTCAATCAGCAGGCGGTCGATCGGCACGAAGGCCGCTACATCGCGCAGATCCTGTGCGTTCTTGAAGGTGATGATGCCGGAAAACGAGATGTAGAAACCCATGTCCAGCGCGGCGCGGGCCACCTCGGCCGTCTCGGTGAAGCAGTGAAACACCCCGCCCGCGCAACCCGCGCCACCGCCCTCGCCTTCCTCGCGCAGGATGGCCAGCGTGTCGGCGGAGGCGCTGCGCGTGTGGATCACCAGCGGCTTGGCGCAGGCGCGCGCCGCGCGGATGTGGGTGCGGAACCGCTCGCGCTGCCACTCCAGATCGGCAATGCTGCGGCCTCCCTTGCGCTCGTCCATGCCGTAGTAGTCGAGACCGGTTTCGCCAATGGCCACCACGCGCGGAAGGGCGGCCCGGTCCAGCAGGTCCTGCACCGAGGGCTCGATCACCCCCTCGTTGTCGGGGTGCACGCCCACGGAGCACCAGAAGTTGTCATGGGCCAAGGCCAGGGCATGCACCTCGCCGAACTCCTCCAGGGTGGTGCAGATGCACAGCGCGCGGTCCACCTGTGCGGCCTGCATGGCTGCGCGGATGGCGGGCAGCTCGCTGGACAGTTCCGGGAAGGTGAGGTGGCAGTGGGAATCGGTGAACATGGTCATCAAGTAAAAAAGCCGACCCGCGCAGCGGATCGGCATCCGGAGCGAGGGCCGCTCAGATGGTCTGCGTGGGGCGGTCCGAGCCCAGCGCGGTGCCCAGCAACTCCTCGATCTTGGCCTTGAGCTGGCGTGATTTTTCGTCCTTGGGGAACTGGATGCCCACGCCCTGCGTGCGGTTGCCGCCCGCGCGCGCCGGGGTCACCCAGGCCACACGGCCAGCCACGGGGTAGCGCTGCGTGTCGTCGGGCAAGGTCAGCAGCACGTACACGTCGTCGCCCAGCTTGTATTCGCGCGGCGTCGGGACAAAGATGCCGCCTTCGACAAAAAACGGAATGTAGGCCGCATGCAGAGCCGCCTTTTCCTTGATGGCCAGCTGCATGACGCTGGGGCGGGGCGCGGTGGGAGGGCTGCTCATGTTCGTGCGGACGGTGAAGACTGGGAGGAGTGTAGGACGTTTCGCGCCTGAGCGACAAGCGCTTCGAGCATCAGCCCGGCGTTGAACGGGTGTTCCGCCGTGCGCGCTTCCTGCATCAGCGCCCGCGACCAGCGGGTCAGCGCGCCGATGGAGGGCGGTGGCGGCAGATCGGCAGCGGCGAAGTAGCGCGGCTGGGCGCCCACGCGCAGCGCCAGCAGGTCGTGACAGAGCTTTTGCAGCGCATCGACAGCCTGCGCGGGCGTCCCGTCGGCCAGCACGCCCGCGCTGCCGCGCAGCACCGCCTTGGGAAACTGCGCCCAGGCATCGGCCCCGGGGCCCGAGCGGGACAGCGCCAGGGCGTCGTCCGGACGCCCCCCGGCAGCACGCAGGAACGATTCCGCCGCGTCTGCAGCCACGCCCTGCCCGGCCAGCCACTCCCGCATGGCGTCCTGGGCGGGCCAGGCCATGGTGTGCCCCAGGCAGCGGCTGCGGATGGTGGGCAGCAGCTGGTGCGCGGCCTCGCTGGCCAGCACGAAGCGCACATCGCCCGGCGGCTCCTCCAGCGTCTTGAGCAGCGCATTGGCGGTGATGGTGTTCATCTGTTCGGCCGGGTAGACCAGCACCGCCTTGCCCCGGCCCCGCGCACTGGTGCGCTGGGCAAACTCGACGGCCGCGCGCATGGCCTCCACGCGGATTTCGCGGCTGGGCTTGCGCGTCTTGTCGTCGATTTCGGCCTGCGCCTTCTCCGGCAGCGGCCAGCCCAGGGCCAGCATGTCCACCTCGGGCATCAGCACGCACAGGTCGGCATGGGTGTGCACGTCGATGGCATGGCAGCTGGCGCACTGGCCGCAGGCGCCGTGGGGGGTGGATGAATCACACAGCCAGGCGCGCACCAGTTCCAGGCCCAGCCGGTACTGGCCCAGGCCCGAAGGGCCATGCAGCAGCCAGGCGTGGCCGCGCTGGGCCAGCAGCGCGTCGCGCTGGGCCGCAAGCCAGGGAGCGAGCGGCGCCATGCTCAAGCCAAGCCTCCGCTGGCGGGCAGCCAGCCGCGCCCGGCCAGCGCCGCATGCAATTGCCGCCACACCTGTTCGCGCTCCTGCGCCGCGTCAAGCCGGGCAAAACGGTTGGGCGCCTCGGCGGCACGGCGCGCATAGGCCTGGGCCACACGCTCGAAAAAGGCCACGTCGAGCGCCTCGAAACGGTCGGGTGCACGGGCGTCTGCCAGGCGTGCGGCGGCCACGGCGGGTGCCAGATCGAACCACAGGGTCAGGTCGGGTTCACGCATCATATCGGCCTGCGGGGCAAGACCCGTCTGCGCAAGGCGCTCCAATAAAGAGAGCGCATTCCAGTCGAAGCCGCGCCCACCGCCCTGGTAGGCGAAAGTCGCGTCGGTGAAGCGGTCGCACAGCACCACATCGCCACGCGCCAGCGCGGGCTCGATGACGTTGCGCAGATGGTCGCGCCGACCGGCAAAGACGAGCAGCGCCTCGGTCAGCGCATCCATGCTGTCATGCAGCAGCATGGCGCGCAGCTTTTCCGCCAGCGGCGTGCCGCCGGGCTCGCGCGTGCTGACCACGCTGCGGCCCTGGGCGCGAAAGGCGGCGGCCAGGGCCTCGATGTGCGAGGATTTGCCAGCGCCGTCGATGCCCTCGAAGCTGATGAACAGGCCTGTGGATGCCATGCGGTGTCTCTCTCCTATTGCCCGCGCTGGTAGCGGTTGACGGCGCGGTTGTGCTCTTCCAGCGAGGCGCTGAACTGGCTGCTGCCGTCGCCCCGCGCTACGAAATACAGCGCCCTGGTCGCCTCGGGCTGCACCGCCGCCATCAGCGAGGCCTTGCCGGGCATGGCAATGGGCGTGGGCGGCAGGCCCGCACGGGTGTAGGTGTTCCAGGGGGTGTCGGTCTGCAGGTCCCTGCGGCGCAGGTTGCCATCGAACTTCTCGCCCAGACCATAAATGACGGTGGGGTCGGTCTGCAGCAGCATGCCAATGCGCAGGCGGTTGGAGAACACGCCGGCAATCTGCGCGCGGTCGGATGCGCGGCCAGTCTCCTTCTCGACGATGCTGGCAAGGATCAGCGCCTCGTCGGCCGACTTGAGCGGCGTGTCGCTGGCGCGCTGCGCCCAGGCTGCCTCCAGGCGCCGGTCCATGGCATGCAGGGCCCGGCGCAGCACCGCCAGCTCGCTCGAACCTTTGGCGAAGGTGTAGGTATCGGGGAAGAAACGCCCCTCGGGGTGCACTCCGGGGCGGCCCAGGCGCTCCATCACGGCCGCATCCGAAAGATCCGCCGTGTCGTGCCGGAGCTCCTCGCGCGCCAGCGCCGCGCGGACCTGGCGGAAGGTCCAGCCCTCCACCAGTGTCAGCGTGCGCAGGGTTTCCTCGCCGCGCACCAGCTTGTCGAGCAGCGTCAGCGGCGTCGTGCCGGGCGGGATCTCGTAATTGCCCGCGCGGATGTCGCGCGCCCGCCCCGAGAGGCGGAAGAAGGCAAAGAGGATGCGCGCATCCACGCGCACCCCTGCGGCCTGCACGTCCTGGGCCACGCCGCGCGGCAGCGTGCCAGGCTCGATGGCCAGCTCCAGCGGCTCGCTGCCCATGGGCAGCGGGGCGTGCAGCCACCAGGCGGCCCCACCGCCGAGCGCCACCGCCAAAAACAAAAACCATGCCAGAAGACGACGCACAACCCTGCTGCCTGTATGAAAGGGAGCGGGCATCATAATTCAGGGATGACTTTGAATTTCCGGGGCATCGCCCCCTTGAACCACCTGGGCGTGATCCGCGCCGAAGGCGAGGACGCCGTCAAGTTCCTTCATGGCCAGCTCACCCATGATTTCGCCCTGCTGGGCCTGGACCATGCCCGCCTGACCGCCTTCCTGTCGGCCAAGGGCCGCATGCAGGCCAGCTTCATCGGCTTCAAGCGCAGCCCCACCGAGGTGTGGCTGGTGTGCAGCCGCGACCTGCTGGCGCCCACGCTCAAGCGCCTGTCCATGTTCGTGATGCGCGCCAAGTGCAAGCTGAGCGACGCCACGGCCGACACCCAGGTGTTCGGCCTGGCCGGAGCCACTATGGAAACCATAGCTGGTAGCGCACAGCCTGCTTGGTCAAAAGCCGAATTTGGCACTGCAACCGTGGTGCATCTGCCAACGGCTGCCGGTCAGCCGCGCGCCCTCTGGGTGGCGCCGGTGGGCGAAGCAGCCCCCACCGGCCCCGCGCTCGATCCGGCCCTGTGGGCCTGGGGCGAGGTGCAGAGCGGCGTGGCCACTTTGACCGCCCCCCTGGTCGACGCCTTCGTGCCGCAGATGCTCAACTACGAGTCGGTCGACGGCGTGAGCTTCAAGAAGGGCTGCTACCCGGGCCAGGAAGTGGTGGCGCGCAGCCAGTTCCGGGGCGCCATCAAGCGCCGCGCCTATGTCGCCCATGCAGATACCGCGTTGGCGGTGGGCGCGGACATCTTCAGCCCCACGGACCCTGAGCAGGCCTGCGGCACCGTGGTGCAGACGGCCCCGGCACCCACGGGCGGCTGGGATGCCATCGTGTCGCTGCAAATCACGGCGGCAGAGCATGGCGCGCTGCATGCAGACTCGCTGCAAGGCCCGGCCCTGACCTTGGGCACCCTGCCCTACGCACTGCGGGACGACATCTGACGCTGGCCTACCCGGGTGCCAGGGGCCGCACCACCGCCCCATCGGGGCGCTCCAGCCACTGGGCAAACTCCTCTGCCAGTTGCTGGCTGGCCGCTGCGGCCGCCTGCCAGGCGCGCGCACGGGCGGCGGTGTCCAGGCCGTAGTGCAGAAAGTCCTGGCGGTCGGGCAGCTTGCCGTTGGGCAGCTGGCGCACCCATTCGGGATTGGGCGCCAGCAGCACCATGCCATCGAGCGCCGCAGTCGGTTTGTGGCGCCATTTGAGCTGCTTGTCGAGCCAGCCGGGCACCACCTCGCGCTGGAAATGCGGGTACAGCACCAGGCCGGATGATTTCAAGTCATTTTTGCCTCCAGCGCTTACTGGGCAAGCGCCTTCAGCTTCACTATTAATAGCATTCTGGCCCCCCTCGTACTGCAGATGCATGTGGTAATCGGTGATGCCACCATCCCAGTAGGCACCGGGCGGCGCGCCCGCGATGTGGTGCACGGCCTGCAGCACAAAGGGAATCGAGCAACTGGCCTGCAGTGCCTGCATGAAGTTGGCCTGCGTGAGCGGCACCTGGCGCGTGCGGTAGTCGCGCGTGCCAAACGGCAGCGGTGCACAGGCGCTGCCCGGCTGCATGGGGTCGGGCGACGAGAACACGGCGCGCTCCAGCCACGCGCCCATGGCCTTGCGGTGCACCGCATTGGTCAGGAAGGCGCCCAGATAGCCCAATGGCGTGCCCAGGCGGTGCTCGCGCGCCAGCAGGTGGCGCCCGCGTGCAGTGACGATGTGCAGGCGAAAGCGCGGGTGCCGCAGCAAAGCCTGCACCTTGCCGCCGTAGAACGCCTCCAGGGTCTGGCCAAAGCGCTCGCTCACATGCCGGGGCGTGGGGCGGCTGCGGCCCGGTGGCGGGTCGTAGTGCTGGTGGATGTAGTCGTGCTCCAGCCGCTCGAAGGCGGCCCGGCTGTCCGGCAGGCAGGCCGTGGCCATGCGCCAGGCACCGATGGAGGCGCCCACCAGATGCACCGCCTGCGCCGACCGCGGCAGCCACTCGCCAAAGATGTAGCGGTCCAGTGGCCCGAGGATCAGCCCCTTGGGGCCGCCCGCCGCGGCGGGAATGGTCTGCACATCTTCGGGTTGCAGCCCGTGGCGCACCAGATGCTCCATGGCCCGGGGGCCGGCGTAAATGTGCAGGGCTTTGGGCCGGTCAGACAAGGTAGGCCGTCGCCGTCTCAAAGTCGGACTCGACGGGCTTGGGGGTCCAGTCGATCGGGTCCTGGCGCAGCACCATGTCGATGTCCAGGCCTAGGGCCAGGCCCACCTGGTCGGGGAAGGTGACCACCATTTCCTTTTCCACCAGCCCCGATTCGTGGGCGCGCACGCGCCAGACGGCCAGGTGGATCACGCCCGCCAGCGGCTCGTAGGCGCGGTTGTCGAAGGGCGCGTGCTGGTAGTTCAGGGCATCGACCACCACCCCCGGAAATTGCCAGCGCCGGGCCAGTGCGGCACTCACCCTGCCATAGCAGTAGCCAAAGATGCGCGACTCGATCTTGCCCCGGCGAATGTCCAGCGGTGGCACCAGGGTGTTGAGCGACTGCATGCGCTCAGGGTCAGCCAGGTGGATGAGCAGTTCGCCCAGGCCATGGATCAGGCCTGCCGTGTAGGCCGCCACCTGGTTCTGGTGCACGCTGCCCGCCAGCGAGCGCGCGAACTTGGCGGTGTGCAGGCTGTAGCGCCAGAACTGCTGCAGGTTGATGCCCGGCACCGAACGCGAGGTGGTGCCCAGCGTGGCCGAACTCACCAGATCGCGCAGGTGCGGCGTACCCAGCAAGGCCAGCGCCTCGGGCACGCCCGCCACCTGGCGCGGCCCCTGGAAGGCCTCGGAGTTGGCCATCTCCAGCAGGCGCGCAGCCAGTGCCGGGTCGGTGCTGAAGAGCTGGTTGACGCGCCGCAGGTTCGGTTCGTCGTGGGCCAGCTCGTTCATCAGCACCGCCACCGCACGCGGCTGACTGGGCAGAACAGCAGGCAGGGCCAGCAGTGCATTCAAATCCATGGGGTCGGCGCCGGGGTTAGGTTGCTGCCAATTATGGACTTACTTGTTACCGGTTTTTACCCTGTTGGAGTTTTGCAAACGCCGAGGCCATGGCGCTTTGCGGCGCCGGGTCGTTCTGGCGCCGTGGGGGCTGCTGGTGGCGCCCTGCACCTTCGAACCGGTTGCCCTGCAACGCCCCCCGGTCGCCCGCCTGACGCGGCGCCTCGCCCAGCTTCATCGACAGGCTGATGCGCTTGCGCTCGGCGTCCACCTCCAGCACCTTGACCTTGACGATATCGCCCGTCTTGACCACCTCGCGGGCATCGTTGACGAACTTGTGCGCCAGCTGGCTCACATGCACCAGCCCATCCTGGTGCACGCCCAGGTCCACGAAGGCGCCAAACTGCGCCACGTTGCTCACGGTGCCCTCCAGAACCATGCCTTCCTTGAGGTCCTTGATGTCTTCCACACCGTCGTTGAAGCGCGCCACCTTGAAATCCGGGCGCGGATCGCGGCCGGGCTTTTCCAGCTCGGCCAGGATGTCCTTGACGGTGATGACACCAAATTTTTCGTTGGCGAACAGCTCGGGCCGCAGCGTCTTGAGCATGTCGGCGCGGCCCATGAGCTCGGCCACGGGCTTGCCCGTCTGCGCCATGATTTGCTCGACCACGGGGTAGGTTTCGGGGTGCACGCCCGTCATGTCGAGCGGGTTGTCGCCGCCCCGGATGCGCAGGAAGCCCGCCGCCTGCTCGAACGTCTTGGGCCCCAGGCCCGCCACATCGAGCAGCTGCTGGCGGCTCCTGAACGCGCCGTTCTGCTCGCGCCAGCGCACCACCGCCTTGGCCACGCTGCCCGACAGGCCCGACACGCGCGAGAGCAGCGGCGCGCTGGCCGTGTTCAGGTCCACACCCACGGAGTTCACGCAGTCCTCCACCACGGCGCCCAGGGTGCGCGCCAGCTCGCTCTGGTTCACATCGTGCTGGTACTGGCCCACGCCGATGCTCTTGGGGTCGATCTTCACCAGCTCGGCCAGCGGGTCCTGCAGGCGCCGCGCAATCGATGCGGCGCCGCGCAGGCTCACGTCCACATCGGGCATCTCCTGGCTGGCGTATTCGCTCGCGGAATACACCGAGGCGCCTGCTTCGCTGACCACCACCTTCTCGATGGTGCGCCCGGCCTTGGCGGCCATCTTGATCAGGTCGGCCGCCAGCTTGTCCGTCTCGCGGCTGGCCGTGCCGTTGCCAATCGCAATCAGGTTCACGCCGTGCTTTTCCACCAGCTTGGCCAGGGTGAACAGCGATCCATCCCAGTCGCGCTTGGGCTCGTGCGGGTACACCGTGGCGGTCTCCACCAGCTTGCCGGTAGCGTCGACCACGGCCACCTTCACGCCGGTGCGGATGCCGGGGTCCAGCCCCATCACCACGCGGGGGCCGGCGGGAGCGGCCAGCAGCAGGTCGCGCAGGTTGTCGGCAAAGACCTTGATGGCCACCTTCTCGGCCTCCTCGCGCAGGCGGGCAAACAGGTCGCGCTCGGTGGAGAGGCTGAGCTTGACGCGCCAGGTCCAGGCCACGCACTTGCGCAACAGGTCGTCGGCCGGACGGCCCGCATGGCTCCAGCCCAGGTGCAGCGCGATCTTGCCTTCTGCCAGGCTGGGCTTGCCCGGCTCGGGTTCCACGGGCTGCACCAGCTTGGCTTCGAGAATCTCCAGCGCCCGCCCCCGGAACACCGCCAGCGCACGGTGCGAGGGCACGCGGCCGATGGGTTCGTCATAGTCGAAGTAGTCGCGGAACTTGGAGACCTCGGGGTCGTTCTCGTTCTTGCTCTCCACCTTCTTGCTGCGCAACAGCCCCTCGGCCCAGAGCCATTCGCGCAGCTGCTGCACGAGCTGCGGGTCTTCCGCCCAGCGCTCGGAGAGGATGTCGCGCACACCGTCGAGCACGGCGGGCACGGTGGAAAAATCGGCGCCGGGCTTGCCGTCGTCCAGCACCTCGGGCGGGCGCAGGAAGGTCTGCGCCTCCACGGCGGGGTCCAGCGTGGGGTCGGCGAACAGTTTGTCGGCCAGCGGCTCGATGCCGAACTCCTTGGCGATCTGGCCCTTGGTGCGGCGCTTCTGCTTGAAGGGCAGGTAGATATCTTCCAGCTCCTGCTTGGTCGGCGCGGCGGCGATGGCCGCGCGCAAAGCATCGGTGAGCTTGCCCTGCTCGTCGATGGCCTTGAGCACGGCGACGCGGCGGTCTTCCAGTTCGCGCAGGTACGACAGGCGCGCTTCGAGTTCGCGCAGCTGGATGTCGTCCAGCCCGCCGGTCACTTCCTTGCGGTAGCGCGCGATGAAGGGCACGGTGGCCCCGCCGTCGAGCAGTTCCACGG
>JANJVX010000224.1 GCA_024709845.1 Burkholderiaceae bacterium
GCGCGAGGCCGACCGGGCGCTGCGCGAGGCCATCATCAGCGCCCGCCACCACCGGGGTGCGGTGATGGACCAGCTGCTGGACGGCCATGCCAATCTGCTGAACACGCAGGAAGGCCGCGTGTTCGACAGCTTCCACCAGCAGCTCTCGCACCAGACGGAGCTGACCGAGATGCGCCAGCGCATCCGCCAGATCCTGGCGCATCCGGCGACGGAGCAGGCGCTCGACCACCTGCAGCGCAGCACGCTGCACCTGCTGGTGCAGCAGCTCATCAAAGAAGCCAAGGTGGTGCAGGCCGTGCGCGCGCGCAGCGAGCGCGAGGTCAGCCAATTCATGAAAACCGGCCAGGCGGCCGAGAACCAGCGCGTGGGCCAGTTGCTGAACGAGGTGCTGGAGCAGGCCCTGCGCATCGACTGGCAGCGCCAGGCGGTGCGCCGCCAGAGCGCGCCGCTGCCGCCTCTGGGTGTGGCCCTGGGCAGCGTGCCGCTGGTGGAGCGGCTGCGCGCCAAGTCGCTGGACGGCGGCGAGCAGGCCGCGCTGCTGCTCACCACCCAATACACCGACCTGGGCGAGATGGACGGTGAGTTCTGGCAGGCGTTTGAAGGGCTGGACCGCGACGCGCTGGTGCAGCGCACCTTGCAAACCTTGGCCGAGCGGGGCCACCCGATGACCTTAGCCGAACTGGCCGCCGCGCTGCCCCCGGGCGAGCACGACCTGGAGACGTTTGCGCTGTGGCTGGCCATGGCGCGCGAGGCGGGTGTGGAGCTGCAGCCGGGCGAGGAGCACATCGACACACAAGACGACATACAGCACTGGCGCTTTACCGTGCCGCGCGTGGCGCTGGATGGCGCGCAGCTGGCGCAAAAAGAGTGGGAACTGTGATGCAGCAGGAGCCGGATATTTTTGACCGCATGGCCGCACAGGGTGCGAGTGCGCAAGCAGAACAATCGCTATCAAAAGAAGAGCTGCCTGCGCTTATTGAAAGCCGCATTGCTACACAAAACACTTCAAGAACGCCGCCAAACTTGCGCCAGGCGCTACAGTTTTTGCTAGCGCACGGCTGGCTCGAATCTGCCACCAAGCCGAAGCTGTTCAACCTGATTGCGGCGCAAACCACGCTGCTCGATGCGCTGCTGGAGCCGCTGGACCTGCGCGTGGTGGTGGACGATGTACGCGGCCTAGCCTTTCTGGCCGTGGTGCCCGACTACGCGGGCGACGATACCGACGAGAGCGAACAGGACGACTGGACGCACCCCCTGATGAAGCGCCAGCGGCTGACGCTGGAGCAATCGCTGCTGCTGGCCCTTTTGCGGCGCGAGTTCTTGCAGCGCGAGCAGGAAAGCGGCACCGGCACGGCGGTGCGCGTCACCGTGGACAGCCTGCTGCCGCAGCTCGAAACCTACCTCGGCGCAACCGGCAGCGACATGCAGGAGCGCAAGCGCCTGGGCCAGTTGCTGGAGAACCTGCGCACGCACGGCATGGTTTCGGACGTGGATGCGCAAGACTGCATCACCATCCGCCCCATCATCGTGCACCTGCTCAACCCCGAGAATCTGCAAACCCTGCTGCTGCGCCTGCGTGCGGTGGCGGAAAAGGGCGGCGCAGGCCACGGGGAGGGCACGCCATGAGCGCCGACGCCTCCTTCATCCTGCAAGAGCTGCACCTGTACAACTGGGGTGCGTTTGCAGGCCGCCACCAGGTAGCCATCGACCCCGGCAACAGCGCCCTCATCGGCCCCACGGGCAGCGGCAAGACCACGCTGGTCGATGCGCTGATGACACTGCTGTGCGCCAGCCCGCGCTACAACCTGGCCTCCACCGGCGGGCACGAGAGCGACCGCGATCTGGTGAGCTACGTGCGTGGCGCCAGCGGCCAGGGCAACGACAGCGGCGACCACATTGCGCGGGCCGGTCGCTGCGCCACGGGCATCGCTGCACGGCTGGTGCGCGGGGCTGAATCGGTCTGGCTCGGCGCGCTGCTGTGGTTTGACGGCAGCAGCCAATCTGCCGCTGACATGCAAAAGCGCTGGTTCTTCGCGCAAGGCGCAGGCCACAGCCTGGACCTGTGGCTGGAAGAGCAGCACAGCGGCGGCGCACGGGCGCTGACGCGGCTGGCCAAGGACAGCGATGGCTTGCAGATGTTCAGCAGCAAGGCGCCCTATCTGGCCAAGCTGCACAGCTTTTTTGAAGTGGGGCCCAATGCCTTCACGCTGCTCAACCGCGCGGCGGGGCTCAAGCAGCTCAACAGCATTGACGAGATCTTTCGCGAGCTGGTGCTGGACGACCACTCGGCGTTCGACGATGCACAGAAGGTGGTCGATGGATTTGCCGAACTGGCTTCCATCCACGCCGACCTGGAGCTGGCCAACGCGCAGTATGTGTCGTTGCTGCCGCTGCGCGATCTGGCTGCACGCGAGCAGCAGCAGGCCCGGCACCTGGCGCACCTGCAGGCGCTGCAGCAACAGCTGCCGCACTGGTTTGCGGCGCAGGGCGTGCAATGGTGGGGCGAACGCATCACGCAACTGCAGGCCCAGATGGCGGCGCGGGGTAACGCACTGCGTGCCGCGCAGGACCACGTCAACACCACGCGAAAGGTCGAACAGGACTTGCACGGCCAATACCTGCAAGCCGGTGGCGCCAACATTGATGTGCTGCGCGAGAACATTGACCATGCACGCAAGGAGCTGGCGCGCGTCCAGAGCAACCTGGCGCAATACCAGGCACTGGCGCGCAACCTGGGGCTGGGGGACCACGCAGGGGCCGACCACCTGATCGGCCACCAGGCCCAAGCCCAGGCGGCGATGGCGCAGATCGACGCACAAGAGGCCGGGTTGCAGGCCGACGCCGAACGCGCCATCGCCCAGGCCCACAACGCCCACACCCGCCTGAACGAGGTCCAGGCCGAATACGACGCCGTGCGCCAGCGCCCGGGCTCCAACCTGCCGATGGAGCACCAGCGCTTTCGTGCCGAGCTGGCCGACCACCTGGGCTTGCCGGAAAGCGATCTGCCCTTCACCGCCGAACTGGTGGAGGTGCGCAAGGCCGAACAGGCATGGCGCGGCGCCATTGAGCGCGCACTGGGCAGCCACCGGCTGCGCATTTTGGTGCCCCACGCCAACATGCGCACCGCGCTGCAGTGGGTCAACCAGCGGCACAACAAGCTGCATGTGCGCCTGCTGGAAGTGCGCGATGCCACGCCTGCGGCCTTCCTGGCCGACGGCTTTGCACGCAAGCTCAACCTCAAGCCTGCAGCGTCCACGGCCCACCTGAACACGCTGCACCATTTGCTGCACGGCCTGGACCGCCACTGCGTGCCCGACGTAGAAACCCTGGAGCGCACGCCCCACGCCATGACGGCGCAGGGGCTGATGTCCAGCCAATCCGGCCACTTCGACAAACAAGACCAGAAGCGGCTGGACCAGGACTGGATGACGGGTTTTGACAACCGTGACCGGTTGGTGCATTTGCTACAACAAAAGGAGCTGCTGGCGCTTGAATACCAAGCGCTGGAGGCCAAAAAGACCCAAACTTTGCACGCCCAGCGGCGCGCCCAGGAGCAGCGCCAGCTGTGGGCCGCGCTCCAGGCACTGCGGTACGAAGACCTGGACACCACCGCCGCCCAAACGCAGTTGCAGCACAAAGAGCAGCAGCTGCAGGCGCTGCTCCACCCCGACTCCGATACCGCACAGGCCCAGCAGCGCTGGGAGGCCGCGCAAACCCAGACCCGCACTGCAGAGGGGCAACTGCGCGATCTGCAAACGGCACAGACGCAAGACGAAACATTGCGGGCGGCGGCGCAGAAGCAGCACGGCGCGTACCAAGCGCGCAGCACCGACACGCTCGTCATCGACGCCGACTTTGCCGCGCAACTGGCCCGCACCGGCCACCGCCTGCCTCCGCTCGATGGCGACAACCTCGAAGCCCAGGAGCGCGACGCAGGCACTGCGGTACAAGCCAAAACCACCGAGGCCAGCAAAAAGCTGGGCACCCTGCACACCGACATCGTCCGCCAGATGGGCAAGGCCAAAAGCGAAGACCGGGGCGCACTGGCCGACCATGCGCAAGAGGTGGACGCGCTGCCCCACTACCTGCAGCGCCTGCAGGTGCTGGAGGAGGAAGCCCTGCCGCACAAACGCCAGCGGTTTCAGGAATACCTCAACAACACCTCGCAGCAGGGCGTGGACACGCTGCTCAATGGCATCGCCGCACAGGTGGCCGACATAGAGGAGCGCATTGCCCAGCTCAACCACACGCTGCAGCGCGTGGACTTTCAGCCCGGCCGCTACCTGCAGCTGGAGCCCCGCGCCGTCGTCCACCAAAGTCTGCAAGAGCTAAACCGTGCCCAGGCCCAGTTGCGCACCGAAAGCCTGCGCGACGATGGCGGCCAAAGCCACTACCGCGCGTTGCGCGCCATCGTGGAGATTCTGCACACCCACGCCAGCAACCGCCGCAGCAAAGCCGCCCAGGCGCTGCTGGACGCCCGCTACCGCCTGCAGTTTGCCGTGCTGGTGCGGGACCGGGCCAGCGGCCAGATGCTGGAGCGGCGCACCGGATCGCAAGGCGGCAGCGGGGGCGAGAAGGAGATCATCGCCAGCTACGTGCTGACCGCATCGCTGAGCTACGCGCTGTGCCCCGATGGCGCCAGCCGCCCGGTGTTCGGCACCATCGTGCTGGATGAAGCGTTTTCCAAAAGCTCGCAGGCCGTGGCGGCGCGCATCATCCAGGCGCTGCGCGAGTTCGGTCTGCACGCGCTGTTCGTCACGCCCAACAAGGAAGTGCGCCTGCTGCGCAACCACACACGCAGCGCGGTGGTGGTGCACCGGCGCGGCGCGCAGGCCACGCTGGCGTCGCTGCGCTGGGAAGAGATCGACGCATTCCGCCGCAGCGCTCCCAGCACGCCAGCGGCCTCTACTGGCATAGAGGCATGAAGTCGCCCCAGGCGCTGGCCGCACGGATGGCCCAGCAATGGAACAGTGCCGACTGGCGTGAGCGCCAGCTGCTGGGAACCGCCGCAGCGTGGCCGCTGACCCTGTCCATCGGCCAGCCCGACACCGCCGTGTTCCTGAACGACGCCGCTGCGCTGCGCAGCCATTTGCAGCAATGGCGCGCCGTGGAGCAGCAGGGCCTGGGCAGTGTGCAGTGGCAGGAGCGGCGCTACCGGGGCAGCAGTGATGCCATTGCCGTGCCCACCCACTGGCAACTGACCAAGCCATCACAGTGCGTGGCGGCCATCGTTCACTTCAAGGTGCCGGGGCATGCGCAAGTCAAAAGCGACTACACCCGGCTCGGCGCCCTCATCGCGGGGGTGGAGCGCCCTGGCTTTCAGCGCCTGCTGGTGCGCCGCCTGGTGCAGTGGCGCGACACGCCCGCCGATGCCGTCATCGCCGCTGCGCACATGGCGCTGCAACTGGAGCCCGGCTGCGCCCAGGGCAAGCCCCTGCGCGCACTGGCCGTGCAGGGTAACGACAGCAAATTCTTCGAGCGCCACGCCGGTTTGCTCACCGCCCTGCTGGACGAGCGCTTTGACGGCGAGGCCAGCCGCCAGGGGCTGGTCGGCTTTCTGGGCGCGCTGCCGGAGGACGACCACTGGCTGCTCATCGCCCCGCTCGCGCAGGGCCTGCTGCCCTTTGCCCAGCAGCGCGTGCGCGCCAGCGAACTGCAGACCGCGCCGCTGCCCGCCCAGCGCATCCTGCTGGTGGAAAACGAACGCTGCCTGCACCAACTGCCGCGACCTGTGCCGGACACCATCGCCGTGCTGGGCGCGGGGTTGAACCTGGGTTGGCTGGCAGCGCCCTGGCTGCGCGGGCGTAGCGTCGCTTACTGGGGCGACCTGGACACCTGGGGCCTGCACATGCTGGCCAGCGCGCGCAGCCATCTGCCGCATCTGCAGGCGCTGCTGATGGATCGCGCCACATTTGACGCCCACCAGCATTCGGCCGTGACCGAGCCAGTGCATGCAAGTGTGCCCGCCCGCCTGGCATTGCACTCCGATGAGACCCTGCTCGATGGCCATTTGCGCACCCTGGAGAAAGGGCGGCTGGAGCAGGAATTTTTGCCGCCGGACGTCGTGCAGCACGCCGTGCGCGCCTGGGCCGCGGCGGGTTAAGCCTATACCGTATCCCGCTGCTCAAACCCCGTGCCCATGGGCGCAGCTTCTGGCGGATCGGACACCGCAACACCCGCCACCCGCGCCAGGGGCGGGCCGTGGTGCGCCCAGGTAACGAGTGCCTGCACGTCGGCCGCGGGGCCGTGCATCAGCGCTTCGACACTGCCATCACTGCGGTTGCGCACCCAGCCCGCCACGCCCAGGCGGCGGGCCTCCTGGGCCATGTGGTAGCGGTAGCCCACGCCTTGCACGTGGCCGGTGATGCGCAGGTAGCGGGTGGCCGTGGACGCCGCGCTGGGCTCAGGAGCGGATGCGTCCATCACTTGATGCCTGCCATTTCCAGCCGTGCATCCACGGTGACTGACGCCTTGGTGCCGACCAGCGGGTCGAAGCGCCGGGCCATGGCCTGTTCCAGGTGGTCCAGCCGCAGGCGGCTTTGGGGGTGCGCGTCGGCAAACTGCAGGTCGCTGTCGCCCAGCGCATTGAGCTGCACCAGCGCTGAGACCAGGCCGTAGGGGTCGAGCCCGGCCCGTGCGGCCAGGGTGACGGCCTCGCGGTCGGCGGCATGCTCAGCCTCGGCGCCAACACCCAGGGTGTGCACCTGCCGCACCAGGGCCGACAGGCCTGCGGGCGTGCCCAGGCGCAGGGCGGTGCGCATGGCGTGCAGGTGGTGCCTTTGGGCAACATGGGCAATTTCGTGCGCCAGGATGCCTGCGAGTTCGGCTTCGTCGGTACAGCGGTCCACCAAGCCCCGGGTGACAAAAACATGGCCGCCGGGGGCGCTGTAGGCATTGAAGTCGGACTCGTCCACCACCACAAAGGTCCAGGGCAACTCCGGGCGGCTGGACTGCAGGCTGAGCCAGCGCCCCAACAGGTTGACATAGCGCTGCAGCTCCGGCGTGGGGTCCAGCGGCTTGCCCTGCAGCAGCAGTGCCGCCATCTGGCGACCGAGGTCGGCTTCCTGCACGTCGGTCATGCTCTCTACCGATTGCAGCAGGCGGGCCATGGCGGCGTCGCCTGCAACGCCAGCCTGTGGAAGTGCGGCTGCAACAGCCTCGGTGCTGCTGGCCGGTATGGATGGGGGCAGCGCGGGAACAGGAAGCGGCTCGACGGTGCGGGACTGAAGCGCTGCTGTGCGAGCAAAAGCCCTCGCGCTGTCTGCGCTTGCGCGCAAGCGGTCTGCATGGTTCAGCGGCTCTGCATGGGAGGCCCTGTGCCCGCCCACCGGGGAGCGCGATACATCGCCTTCACCCAGGCCACGGATGCCTACCGTGGCCGTGGCCGTGGCCGCGCTGACGGAGGAGCCGCTGCTCGCCTGGTTCCCCAGGTTGCGCAAGGCCTGCGCAGCGGTGTTTTCACGGGCAGGGGTTCCGATGTCGAACATGTGCACCCAACCGGTCGCTCCCGATTCAGAGCGCACCTGCACCCAGGCGCCTTGCCGCTGGGAGGTGCGCGTGACCGAGGCATTGGCGGCCAGTTCGGCCACGCTGGCCGCACTGTCGCCCGGGGCGGCACGCAGATGCGTGGGGCGCTTGAGCGTGGCGGCATCCTGTGCGTACGCAACGCCCATGCCCGCCAACCACAGGACCAAGACAGGCCCCCATGCACCGACACGATGGCCGTGCTTTTTCATTTTTTTGGGAGTGCACTGCGACGGTAAAAGCATGAATTCCTCCATCACACGGCATCTTGAATGCATTTATTTGTAAATGTTTCGGTAAATTTGAATCAAGGCGAAATTGTTATGGTTTTCATAAAAGCCTGCAATTCAATAGCGCTCAAAGGGAAAGGCCGCATGAAATAGTTCACACATCACGCTGAAGGCACATTTTGCGGTGGTGACGGTTTCTGCGTGGTTGTGTACATTGCGCGCTCTTTGCATTTGTTTCAACCCACTCTACTTTGATTCACATGAACCGTCGTGACCTGATTACCCTCACAGCGCTGGCCTCGGGCATCAGTGCCGTTTCCCCCGTGTGGGCCCAATTCAATTTGGGCAAGGCCTTGGAAGCTGGCCAGGATCTGGTCAAGGCAGAATCCATCACCGACGAAGAGCTCAAGAAATACTTTGACCAGGTGTCCAAGCAAATGGACGGTCAAAGCTCTGTCGCTCCGGCCAGCAATGCCTATTCCAAGCGCCTGACAAAAATGGTGACGGGCCTTCAGAATTACGACGGCCTGCGGCTGAATTTCAAGGTGTATCTCACACCCCAAATCAACGCTTTTGCCATGGCCAATGGCACTATCCGCGTGTATTCGGGCCTGATGGACCAATTCACTGACGACGAAGTGCGCTATGTAATCGGCCACGAGATTGGTCACGTGAAAAGCGGCCATTCCAAGTCGCGCATGCAGGCAGCGCTGCGCACCAGCGCGCTACGCAAGGGCGTGGAGTCCAGCAACACCCGCGCGGGCGTATTGGCCAGCACCGAACTGGGCAACCTGTTCGAGAAAGTCGTCAACGCCCAGCACTCGCAATCGAACGAGCGCGAGGCCGACGACTACGCGCTCAAGTTCATGAAGGCCCGCAAGTACGCACCCCAGGCATGTGTGACCGCGCTGGAGAAACTGGCCGCCCTGTCGGGCGACAACTCCAGCAGCTTCCTGTCCACGCATCCGGCACCCAAGGACCGCGCCGACCGCATGCGCACCCAATTGGCCTGATCACTGCGCGCCGTTTTCAGCGCCGCACCAACCCGCCCGTCCTTACAAGGCCCGGCGGGTTTTTTGCTGCAGCAGGGGCAGTGCGACCCACCTCAGCCCAGCGCCCACGCCGCCACCTGGGTGTAGCACGTGATGCCCACCAGAATGTTGAGCGGAAACGTCAGCCCGAGCGAGAGGCCCACATAGAGCGACGGATTGGCCTCGGGGATGGCGTAACGCACCACGGCGGGCACGGCGATGTAGGACGCGCTGGCGGCCAGCACCATGAGCAGCACCGTGTCGCCCAACGGCAGGCCGACCGCCTGCGCCAGCAGCAGCGCCAGACCGGCATGCACGGGGGGCGCCAGCAGGCCGTAGGCGATGAGCAGGGGGGGCTGGTTGCGCAGGCCGGGCAGGTTGCGTGCGGCGCTCAGGCCCATGTCGAGCAGAAAGAAGGCCAGCATGCCCTTGAACAGATCGCCGGCAAAGGGCTGCATGGCCTGCTGGCCTGCCTCGCCCGTGAGCAGACCCACGGCCATGGCGCCAAGCAGCAGCAACTGGGCGCCGTCGGTGAAGGATTCGTGCAGCACCTTGGAGAGCGAGAACCCCGGCCCCCCCTGCCCGCCACCCAGCGCCAGCGTGCCACCGCCTGCGATCCGCACGGCGACGGGCGCGGCGGCCTGGCTGCGACGCAGGGCGTTGGCCATGAGCACGGCCAGGATGATGGCGGGTGACTCCATCAGGGCCATGGCAGCGGCCATGTGGCCGCCGTAGGCGATGCCCTGGGCATCGAGGTAGGCCGTGGCCGTGATGAAGGTGACGGCGCTGACCGAGCCATAGGTGGCGGCCACGGCTGCGGCGTCGAAGCGGGGAATGAAGCGGCTTAACAGCAGGTAGCTGGCGATGGGCACCACCACGGCCAACGCCACCGCCAGCCCCAGGCCCGTGGCCACCTGCGCCGTGAGGCCCGACTGCGCCAGCGCAAAGCCCCCCTTGAGGCCCAGCGCCATCAGCAGGTACAGCGACAGGAAGCGCGAAATGGGCGCGGGAATTTCGAGATTGGATTTGATGAGTCCGGCAAAGACGCCGAAAACAAAGAACAGGATGGCGGGGTCGATCAGGGTGTGCATGGCAGGGCTTTCACAGACTGAGCGCGACTGTAGGGACCCAAATGAATAAAGTAAACTCGATATTTAAATAGATAACAATAGATTTTTATCTATGCATATCACCTTCCGCCAGATGCGCCTGTTCCTGGCGCTGGCCGATACGGGCAGCGTCAGCGGCGCGGCGCGGGCCCTGCATGTGACGCAACCCACAGCGTCCATGCAGCTGCGCGAGGTGACCGAAGCCGTGGGCCTGCCGCTATACGAAGTGATCGGACGGCGCGTGCACCTCACCGATGCCGGGCGCGACCTGGCCGCCACGGCACGTTCCATCGTCGATGCATGGGAAAACTTCGGCCAGCGGGTCAACGCCATGCACGGCCTCACGCGCGGGCGCCTGCGCGTGGCCGTGGTCAGCACGGCCCAATACTTCGTGCCGCGCCTGCTGGGCGGCTTTTGCACGCAGTATCCGGACATCGAGATTGCGCTGGAAGTGCTCAACCGCGACGGCGTGGTGCAGCGCCTGCGCGAGAACCTGGACGACCTCTACGTGATGTCCATGCCCCCGGCAGAGATGGACCTGGAAGACCATGTCTTTCTCTCCAACCCGCTGGTGCTCGTCGCCTGGCAGGGCCATCGCCTGGCCAAGCGCCGCCGCATTGCCCTGGCGGACCTGAAAGACGAGCGCTTCGTGCTGCGCGAGCGCGGCTCCGGCACCCGGCTGGCCACGGACCGCTTCTTTGCGGCCCAGGGCTTCGAGGCGTCCACGCGGCTGGAGCTGGGCAGCAACGAGGCCATCAAGGAGGCCGTTGCGGGCCGCCTGGGACTGGCCGTTCTGTCCATGCATGCCCTGCGCGGCAGCGAGCTGGAGACTGACCTGTGCGTGCTGCCGGTGCAGGGCATGCCGATTCCCTCCCAGTGGCATGTGGTGCACCCACGGGCCAAGCAGCTCTCGCCCATCGCTCAGGTCTTTCGCTCCCATCTGCTGGGCGAAGCGGGCCAGGCATCGGCCACGGCAGGGCACGGGCCGCTACAGTCGGCGCCATGACCGACACCACGCCTCCCGAAGACCGCATGCAGGCCCTGGCCCGCGCACTGCAGCAGTTCGCCGACGCGCGCGACTGGGGCCCGTTCCATTCGCCCAAGAACCTGGCCTCGGCGCTGGTCGTCGAGGCCGGCGAGCTGCTGGAGCATTTCCAGTGGCTCACCGAGGACCAGAGCCGCCAGCTCGCGCCCGCACAGCGGCAGGCCGTGGCGCACGAGATGGCCGACGTGCTGCTCTACCTGGTGCAGCTCTCCACCGTGCTGGGCATCGACCTGATGGACGCGGCGCGCGCCAAGATGGCCCTGAACGCGCAGAAGTACCCCGTGGAGCAGGCGCGCGGCCACAGCCGCAAGTACGACGCGCTGTGAGCCCGGCAG
>JANJVX010000273.1 GCA_024709845.1 Burkholderiaceae bacterium
GCTCATCGGCCAGGCCATGATCGGCAAGGCCGTCAGCTCGGGCAAGGTGACGGCCGCCGAGGTGGCGCAGAAGGTGTTCGACGCCGTGGCGGCGGGCCAGTTCTACATCTTCAGCCACCCCAAGGCCATCGGCGCGGTGCAAACGCGGCTGGAAGACATCATGCTCGCGCGCAACCCCACCGACCCGTTCGCCGACAAACCCGAGTTGGGCGCCCAACTGCGTGCCCAGCTGCGCGCGGACTGAGAAGGTGTGAACAAATCCCCAGCCGCTCCCGCAAGGGGCGGGTGGGGCGAGGGGCATCCGGGACAGGTGCCTCATCAGGTCAAATGGGTCTGCAGGGCCCATGATCAATGCGCTGTGAGCTATTGAATGAATAGCAATTGCGCTGCCGGACCGTGGTGCCTCAAGGCGTTTTTTCAGGGGGGCGGCCGGCCCGGCATGCCCGCCATTGCCCGGGTGTCAGGCTGGAGTTTGGGTATCTCTCCTAGAATGAAACGCACTCTTTGCGCCCATGGCCCAATCCTCCACCTCGTTCAAGCACCACATCTGGTTCACGCTGGCCGTGCTGATGGCCTTGGTGGGTGTGTTCGCGGTCTACGTCAGTTTCGAGAAAACCATCGATGAGGTCAACGAGCAGCGGCTGCGCTCACTGACGCTGGCCGACGAGATGCGCCGGTCCTCCGACGACCTCACGCGCCTGGTGCGCCTGTACGTCGTGACGGGCGACGAGCGCTACCAGCAGCATTTCGAGAACATTCTGGACATCCGCGAGGGCCGCAAGCCCCGGCCAGAGCGAGACAGCATCATTTCTCCGGACATGCGCGGCGATGGCGCGTGGCCCGCCCACGAGGGGCAGGCCATTGCGCTGCTCGACCTGATGCGCGGCGCAGGCTTTACCGAGGCGGAACTGGCCCTGCTGACCGAGGCCAAGACCTTGTCCGACCGCCTCACCCACACCGAGCGCGAGGCCATGCGCCTGCGCCAGGCGCAGGGTGCCGGTGCCGAGGCCAGCCATGCCCGCGCACTGTCCCTGGTGCACGATGCCGCCTACCTGGCGGCCCGGATGGCCATCATGCAGCCGATCGAGCGCTTCTACGTCCTGGTCACCGAGCGCACCACCCGCGCGGTGGAGCAGGCAGAGCGCGAGGCGCTGGTCCTGCGGCTGCTGTTCATCGGTTTCGGGCTGTTGCTGATGCTGATGCTGTTTCGCACGTCGCAGGCGTTGCGGGCGACCCTGGGCGGGGCGGTGGACGCCGTGCACGCCCAGATCACCCGCCTGGGCCAGGGCGACTTCACGGCGCCCATCGAGGTGGCGCCGGACCAGCAGGGCACGGTGATGGCGCACCTGGCCGAGACGCAGCTCAAGCTCCGGCACATGACGGAGGAGCGCCTGTTTGCACAGGCCGAGCTGCAGCGCAGCGAGACGCGCCTGAAGGAAGCCCAGCGCCTGGCCCAGCTGGGCCACTGGGAGCTTGATCTGGTGTCCAACCAGCTGCGCTGGTCGGACGAGACCTACCGCATCTTCGAGATCGATCCGGACCGCCAGCCCTCCTATGAGGCCTTCCTGGATGCCATCCACCCCGAGGACCGCGAACTCGTCAACCGGAGCTACGGCGAATCCGTCAACCGCAGGGAGCCCTACGGCGTCACCCACCGCCTTTTGATGAAAGACGGCCGCGTCAAGCATGTGCACGAGCGCGGCGAGACGCACTACAGCCCGGCAGGCCAGCCGCTGCGGTCCATCGGCACCGTGCAGGATGTGACCCACAGCCTGCAGGCCAAGCTGGCGCTGGAGCGGGCCAACCGCGATCTGCGCCTGCTGAGCGACTGCAACATGGCCCTGGTCCATGCCCAGGAGGAGCAGGGCCTGTTGATGGAAATCTGCCGCCTGTGCGTGGAGCGGGGCGGCTACCGCATGGCCTGGGTGGGCTACGCGGAACATGACGAGGTGCGCACGGTGCGCATCGTGGCCCAGGCGGGCGACCACGATGGCTACCTGCAGAACCTGCCCGTCTCCTGGGCCGACGTCCAGCGCGGCCGTGGGCCGGTGGGCACGGCCATTCGCACCGGCCAGCCCTGCGTCATCGACCACATTCCGACCGATCCGCGCATGGTGCTGTGGCGCGAACAGGCCAGCCGCCGGGGGCTGCGTTCGTGCGCGGCGCTGCCGCTGATCGGCAACGCCAGCGTGATGGGCGCGCTGACCCTGTATTCCGGGGACGAAGACTGCTTCGACCCCGCCGAATTGCGCCTGCTGATGGAACTGGCCAGCGACCTGGCCTATGGCATCGCCACCCTGCGCACCCGTGCCGAACATGCCCAGGCCAAGGAGCGGCTGGAGTTTCTGGCCAATTTCGACCCGCTCACCCATCTGCCCAACCGCCTGCTGCTGCGCGACCGCTTCGAGCATGCCGCGCTGCTGGCCCAGAGCGAGCCCAGCCAGATCTGCATGCTCTATATCGATCTGGACCATTTCAAGCAGATCAATGACAGCCTGGGCTACGCGGTGGGCGACCAGGTGATCGTCAAGGTGGTCGAGCGGCTGCGCCAGTGCCTTCCCGTCACCGCCACGGTCAGCCGCATGAGCGGCGACGAATTCGTCGTGCTGCTCGTGGGTCATGAAGATGCCGCAGGCGTGGTGGGCGTGGGCAACGCCATCCGTGATGCCCTGACCGAGCCGCTCCAGACCGATGCGAGCCCGCTCAACGTCTCGTGTTCCATCGGCATCGGCCTGTACCCGCATGACGGGGCCGATTTCGAGACCCTGCTCAAGCATGCCCATGCCGCCGTGGTCAGCGCCAAGGAAGCCGGGCGCAACACCTACCGCTTCTTCTCGCATGACATGAACACCGGCATGCTGGAGCAGATACGCCTGACCGGCGGGCTGGCCAGCGCCTTGCGCAACCGCGAGTTCCTGCTGCACTACCAGCCGCAGATCGACCTGGCCACGGGCCGCATCATCGGCATGGAGGCCCTGGTGCGCTGGCAGCACCCCACCGACGGCCTGGTGCCGCCGGGTACGTTCATTCCGCTGGTCGAGCGCAGCGGCCACATCGTGCCCATGGGCGAATGGGTGCTGCATGAGGCCTGCCGCCAGGGCCGCCTGTGGCAGGATCGCCTGCCCGATCCGCCGGTCGTGGCGGTCAACCTGTCGGCCCTGCAGTTCAAGCGGGGCAACGTGCTGGAGCTGGTGTCCACCGCACTGGCCGCCTCAGGCCTGGCGCCCGCGCGCCTGGAGCTGGAGCTGACCGAGTCCATCCTGCTGCAGGATGTGGAGGCCACCATCAGGACGCTGCATGGCCTCAAGGCCCTGGGCGTGAAGCTGTCCATCGACGACTTTGGCACCGGGTATTCGAGCCTGTCGTACCTCAAGCAGCTGGCGGTGGACAAACTCAAGATCGACCAGTCGTTCGTGCGCGACATGCTGGCGGGGGATGATGGCGCCTCGATCGTCCGGGCGGTGATCCAGCTCGGCCACAACCTGCAGCTGGCCGTGATTGCCGAAGGTGTGGAAACCGTGCAGGAGCGTGATTTTCTTGAGCAGTCGGGGTGCGACGAGGCGCAGGGCTACCTGTACAGCCGCCCGGTGCCCGCGGACCAGGCAAACCGCTTGCTGGAACAAGGGATTGTGCGGCCCGCCTGACGTGCCATTTACTCGTAGGAGCGGATCAGCCGCACCGGCAGGCGGCTGGTTTTGGCCACGTCGCCCCTGGCCTCGCCGGTGGTCATGTCCACCGCCCAGCCCAGCTTGAATGAACCGAGCTGGCTGCTCGGCCCCCCGGTGCTGCCCTGCATGGCGTTGCCATAGTTGTAGGTGTTCACGGTGCCCGAGCGGACGCGGGTGGAGCTGGACCAGTGCCAGGTGCCCGGGGCGGCAGGAAAGAGCGCCAGGTCCACGCCCGGCGGAACGGCGCGCTTGTTGACCAGGTGGCGCAACTCGTTGGCGCGCGGCACGCGCCAGGCCACGCCCTCGGCCTTGCTGCGGGCCTTTGCGGCCTCCAGGGCCTCGGTGCGGTCGAACAGCAGGGGCAGGCCGGCACAGGTCTTGCCGTTCCACTGCGTGCCCTCCACGCAGCGGGCCCAGGCCACCTTGGAGCGTTTGTCGATAACCAGGGTGCCGTCTTCCGAAGGAACGAACCGGGGCGCAGTGTCCTGCGGCCAGGCCGCCGTGGCGACCAGGGCCGCCATCAGGCCGGTGATCCACGGCCGGAATACAAAGAGGGGCTGCTTCATGGCGGGGGCTCCTGGGGTGGGACGGTGGTGGCCCGATGGTACTTGCTGCGCGTTCCGGTGTCCGGGGGCGGCGCAACCCCCGGAGGCTGGGCGGCGGGCTGTGGCAAACTCGCGCGCTTCGCGTTTTCAACACCGGCAGCACATGCAGCAGATCATCCGGCAACTGGCCGCAGAAATCAAAATCGGGGAATCGCAGGTCCGCACCGCCGTGGAACTGCTCGACGGCGGGGCCACCGTGCCCTTCATCGCGCGCTACCGCAAGGAAGTGACCGGCGGGCTGGACGACATCCAGCTGCGCGAACTCGAAGCGCGCCTGTCGTACCTGCGCGAACTGGAAGACCGCCGCG
>JANJVX010000283.1 GCA_024709845.1 Burkholderiaceae bacterium
GCGATGAAGGCGCCGGTGACCACGCCATAGACCAGCCCCTTGTGCACGCGCGCACGCGCCGCCGGGTCGTGCGCGGCGCGCAGCAGCGCCGGCCCGCCCGCGATGAGGAACACGCCGCCCACCACCCCGGCGATGCCCAGCGCCCCCAGCGCCGAAATGCGCTCGCCCAGCAGCGTGATGGCCACCAGCGAGGACAGCAGCGGCCCGGTACCACGCGCCAGCGGGTAGACCACCGTGAGGTCGGCCTTGCGGTAGCCGCGCAGCAGCGTGACGTAATACACCACATGCAGCACGCCGCTGGCCACGATGAAGCCCCACTCCACCGCGTCCCACAGCGGCACGGCGTCGCGCCCCAGCCACCAGCCCAGTGGCGCCCAGAACAGCATCATCAGCACCGAGGTGAAGAAGGCAAAGCGTGCATCGCCCCCGGCCTTCTTGGCGGCAATGTTCCAACAGGCATGGATCAGACCGGCCAGGATGATGAGTGCGAAGGCGTTGAGGGACATGGGCAGAAAAGCAAAGGGCGCCGCTGCGGCGCCCTGACGGCAAGCGAAGGGGGTTTACGCGCGGCCGATGATGCTGGCAGTCGCCATGAGCTCTTCGAGCAGCGCGAACGACACCTTGCCCGATACGGCATAGGGATCGAGCTCGGGCTTTTCGGAGTATTTGAGCAGGATGGAATGGTTGAGCTTGTTGAGATTGACCTGACCCATGGTCCAGCCACCGAAGCGCCGCTCGGCGATTTCCTCGAAGTGCAGCAGCTCCACGTTCTTGTGGCGCGGGTCGCGCTGGATGTGGCCATACAGGTCACTCACCGCAGAGCGTCCGCCCTCGATGGCCTGCAGGAAGATGCCTCCGCCGTAACACAGCACCCCCGTGATCCCGCAGGCCGGGTTGTGCTGGCGCGACTGGGTCAGGATGGCTTCGATGGCGGCGGGCGTGGTGTCCACGGCGCGGCTGGCGTAGAGCAGGCGTACCAACATGGTCAGTTCTTTCCAGGGATGAGGGAGAGGAATTCGCGGCGCAGCGCGCTGTCCTTGAGGAAAACGCCACGCATCACGGAGTTGATCATCTTGCTGTCCATCTCGCGCACGCCGCGCCAGGACATGCAGAAGTGGCTGGCCTCCATGACGACGGCCAGACCGTCGGGCTGGGTCTTTTCCATGATGAGGTCGGCCAGCTGCACCACGGCCTCTTCTTGGATCTGCGGGCGGCCCATGATCCAGTCCACCAGGCGTGCGTACTTGGACAGGCCGATCACATTGGTGTGCTCGTTGGGCATGATGCCGATCCAGATCTTGCCAATGACCGGGCAGAAATGGTGGCTGCAGGCGCTGCGCACCGTCAGCGGCCCCACGATCATGAGCTCGTTGAGGTGCTCGGCATTGGGGAATTCGGTGATCGGGGGCTGCTCGACATAGCGGCCCTTGAAGACCTCGTTCAGGTACATCTTGGCCACGCGGCGTGCCGTGTTCTGGGTGTTGTGGTCGCCTTCGGTGTGGATGACCAGGCTGTCGAGCACGCCCTGCATCTTCGCTTCCACCTCGTCGAGCAACTGTTCAAGCTCCCCGGGCCGGATGAACTCCGCGATGTTGTCGTTGGCGTTGAAGCGCTTGCGCGCCGCGACGATCCGCTCACGGATCTTGACGGAAACGGGTGTTCCTTCGTCGGGGTCGGCTGGGTTCATTTCGGCGGCATGTTGTCTGAAGATGCGGGAATGGTAACAGCGAACCACATCCACTGTTTTAGAGGGTTTTTTGCGTCTTTTGCTTACCAATAAAGCGGATACAGCTATATTTTTGATAGCAAATGGAGGCCTGCACGTTCAGTACCGGTTGCCCGTGAGCCACAGCGCCAGCCGCATCAGCACAAAGGCCGCACGGTCAAGCACGCGCTCGCGCCAGGAGCGGTTCTCATAGCGCGCCGGCTCCAGCTGCCGGCCCTCGTGCTGCATGGCGTATTCGAGGCGCTGCCGCAGGTCGAGGGCAAAAGCCGCGTCTTCCACCACCACGTTGGCCTCGCGCGCCAGCAGCAGGCTCAGGGGATCGAGGTTGGACGAGCCCACCGTGGCCCAGGGCCGGGCACCCTGCGCATCGATCACGGCCACCTTGGCGTGCAAAAAACTGGGGGCGTACTCGTGGATTTCCACCCCCGCCTTGAGCAGCGAGCCGTAGACCGGCCGCGCGGCGTGGTACTGCATGAAGTACTCATAGCGACCCTGCAGCAGCAGGCGCACGCGCACCCCCCGGCGCGCAGCCAGCACCAGCGCGCGGCGCAGCTTGCCGCCCGGCAGAAAGTAGGCGTTGGCGATGATGATCTCCTCCCGCGCCGCGCCAATGGCGCGGCGGTAGGCCTTCTCGATGCGGCTGCGGTGGCGCACGTTGTCGCGCAGCAGCAGGGCGGCCCGCACGGGGGGGGCCGTGTCTTGCGCCACCGAGCCATGGTGGGCCGCGCTGGCAGCGCGCAGGGCCTGCAAGGCCTCGGGCAGGCGGCGCTGGCGGGCGTCGCGCACCGCCTGCATGCGCCACCAGAGCTGCTCCATCGCATCGCTGGCCGGCACGACCAGGCTACCGGTGGCCTGCACGGCAAAGTCAAAGCGCGGCGCCGTCAGCCGCCCGTGGTTGGGATCGTGGAAGTCGTCCAGCACATTGATGCCACCACAGAACAGCAGCCTCCCATCGACCACGCACAGCTTGCGGTGCAGGCGGCGCCAGCGGTGCGGCAACATCAGGCCCAGCGGCCCCAGTGGCGAATACACGCGCAACAGCACGCCTGCGGCATGCATGCGGTCGGCCCAGGCCTGCGGCAGCCGCCCGGTGCCCACGCCGTCCACCACCAGATGGGTGCGCACGCCGCGCCGGGCCGCACGCATGAGCGCCTGGGCCACAGCGGCGCCCGATCCGGTGAAGTCGAAGATATAGGTTTCGAACTGGATGTCGGAAAGTGCCTCGTCCATTGCGGCAATCAACGCCGGAAACAGCTCCTGTGCGCCCTGCAGCAGGCGCACCTGGTGGTCGTGTGCATAGTCGATCTCCTGCGCCATCTCAGAGCTTGAACTCGGCGATCAGCGGCAGGTGGTCAGACATGCGCCACCAGGCACGTCCGCGCGGCACATGCAACCCCAGCGGGGTGAGGCCGCGTGCGTAGATGTGATCGAGCTGTGCCAGCGGCAGCCTGGCAGGGTAGGTGAAGGCGCGCGGCTCTTCGTACTCGTGCAGGCCGTAGCCTGCCAGCGTGCGGCGCAACTGGGGCTCCCAGTCGTTGAAGTCGCCCGCCACAATCAGCGGCTCCCCGGCGGGCACCTCGCGCTCGATGAAGCGCTGGAGTTGCCCGACCTGCCGCACGCGGCTGCCCGGAATCAGCCCCAGATGCACCACGATGGCGTGGATGCGGCGGCCATGGACCTGGACTTCCACATGCAGCAGGCCCCGCTGCTCGAAGCGGTGGTCCGACATATCCTCGTGCTGGTGCCCGATCACGGGCCAGCGCGAGAGCAGCGCATTGCCGTGCTCGCCATGGCGGGTGACGGCATTGGTGCGGTAGACGGCCTCGTAGCCCTCCGGGGCCAGAAAGTCGGCCTGCGGCAGCTCGGGCCAGTAAGGGAAAAACCGGGCCTCGCGCCGGTGCAGCTTGCGCACCTCCTGCAGGCAGACGATGTCGGCGTCGAACTGCTCCACGGCCAACCCCAGGTTGTGGATTTCCAGCCGCCGCACCGGGCCGATGCCCTGCACGCCCTTGTGGATGTTGTAGGTGGCAACGCGCAAGATTTCGTCTTTGTCCATGCGTTCATTCTCGCCCACATGACCCCCCAGAAAAAGACGAAACGAACCGGGGCAGCAGCAGGCATGCCTCGGCGTTCGAGGGAGAGTAGCAGGCATCCGCCGCAGCCTGCCAGGGCAGCCATCGCCAGTCCACATGCTCGCGCGGGCTCAGAACAACCGGCGTACCCTGCGGCACCTCCAGGCTGAACAGATGCTCGGTGTTTTCGTACACACCGGGCGCGTAGCGGTGCAGCCACTGCGGATAGATGCCGTAGACGTTCTCCAGATGCCAGTCGCGCAGGATGCAGCCAGGCGCCAGCGCATCGATGCCGGTCTCCTCGCGCACCTCGCGCAGGGCCGTGGTGCGGAAATCCTCGTCCGGCGCATCCTTGCTGCCCGTGACGGACTGCCAGAACTCCGCTGCATCGGCACGGCGGATCAGCAGCACGTCCAGCGCGGCGGTATGGATCACCACCAGCACCGACTCGGGAATCTTGAACGTCCGGGGCAACGGCATACCACCCGGATCAGCCGCCATGGGCGCTTCGCGCGATCCCGTGCACAGGCACCGCCGGCGGCAGCTCCTTGGCCTGCAGCGCGCGCACCTGCACCACGAGCTGGTTGTGCGCATCGAGGAAGGCCGCGGCGATCACCTTGCCCTCGTTGGTGTTGCTCCAGCCCGCGCCCGCTGCTGTGCCTGACTTGCCCCACACCAGCCCGCCCAGCCCCAGGTCGGTGGTACGCGCCGCGCCGGTGGCGGCCGCCACCTGCTCGGTGGTTTCGTTGTCGGACAAGAGCAGCGCGGTCTGCGCTTCCTTGAACTTGACCTGCTCCACCAGCCCGGCCAGACCGGCAATGTCGCGCAGCACCGGAACCATCGCCACCACCCCGGCCAGCCCCCGGCCTGCGTCCTGCTCGCTGAAGGTCAGGCTGGGCGTGAGCGTGTACTGCGCCTCGTAGCCCTGTCCCCTGGCGACGGTGGAGTTCTGCTGGCGCAGCACGCCGGTGTCCTTGAGCTCCTGCTCACGCACCGTGCCGCGCAAGCCCGCCCCCCGGTCCACCACGCGAAAACACCCGCTTTGCTGTGCCAGCAGCCGGACCAAAGGCACCGGAGACGGCGGCAGTGCATGGCCCGAACCCATCACATAGCCGTGGGGGTTCTCGGCCAGCGCCAGCGTGGCCACGGGCACTTCGCAGCGCAGCAGTTCATGGGCCGCGTTCTGCGCACCCCGCGGCCCGGCCGACCCGGTGACCACCGAGCCGCCCTGGCCCAGCTCGGTTTTCTTCTCGCCGCAGCCTGCCAGGGCCAGCGCCACCAGCAGCACCACGCAGGAGGTTTTCGCAAGATCTCGGACCACGTTCATCCTCGTCGGTCAAGCGGCGTATGCGCCATGAAAAAAGGCGCCCGAAGGCGCCCCTGATTCTGCCCGAAGGCCGAAGTCAAGCCTTGGCCGCGTCCGGGTTACGCAGGCGGATGTGCAGCTCGCGCAGCTGCTTCTCGTCCACCGGGCTCGGCGCCTGCGTCAGCAGGCACTGGGCGCGCTGGGTCTTGGGGAAGGCGATCACGTCGCGGATGGACTCGGCGCCCGTCATCAGCGTGACGATGCGGTCCAGGCCGAAGGCCAGGCCGCCATGCGGAGGCGCGCCGTACTGCAGCGCGTCCAGCAGGAAGCCGAACTTCTGCTGCGCCTCCTCGGGCGTGATCTTGGGGGCGTCGAACACCTTCTGCTGTACGTCGGCGCGGTGGATACGCACCGACCCGCCGCCCATTTCCCAGCCGTTGAGCACCATGTCGTAGCCCTTGGAGATGCACTTCTCGGGCGCGGTGACCATGTAGTCCTCGTGGCCGTCCTTGGGGGCGGTGAAGGGGTGGTGCACGGCGACCCAGCGGTCGTTTTCCTCGTCGTGCTCGAACATCGGGAAGTCCACCACCCACAGCGGTGCCCAGCGGTCTTCAAACAGGCCGTTCTTCTTGCCGAATTCGCTGTGGCCGATCTTGATGCGCAGCGCACCGATGGCGTCGTTGACGATCTTTTCCTTGTCGGCGCCGAAGAACAGCAGGTCGCCATCTTGCGCGCCGGTGCGCTTCAGAATCTCGGCGATGGCGGCGTCGTGAATGTTCTTCACGATGGGGCTCTGCAGGCCATCGCGGCCCTTGGCCAGCTCGTTGACCTTGATGTAGGCCAGGCCCTTGGCGCCGTAGATCTTCACGAATTCGGTGTAGCCGTCGATCTCGCCACGCGACAGGCCGCCCTCTTCACGGGCACCGCCGGGCACGCGCAGCGCGACCACGCGGCCACCCTTCATGTTGGCGGCGCCGGAGAAAACCTTGAAGTCCACGTCCTTCATCACGTCGGTCAGCTCGGTGAATTCGAGCTTGACACGCAGGTCGGGCTTGTCGGAGCCGAAGCGGAAGGCGGCGTCCTGGTAGGTCATGACCGGGAACTCGCCCAGGTCCACGCCCAGCGTGTTCTGGAACACCGTCTTGATCATGCCCTGGAACATGTCGCGGATGTCCTGCTCTTCCATGAACGAGGTCTCGATATCGATCTGGGTGAACTCGGGCTGGCGGTCGGCACGCAGGTCCTCGTCGCGGAAGCACTTGGTGATCTGGTAGTAGCGGTCGAAGCCCGCCACCATCAGCAACTGCTTGAACAGCTGGGGCGACTGCGGAAGCGCGAAGAACTGGCCGTCGTGCACGCGGCTGGGCACGAGGTAGTCGCGCGCGCCTTCGGGCGTGCTCTTGGTGAGCATGGGGGTTTCGATGTCGACGAAGCCGTTGGCGTCGAGGAACTTGCGCACTTCCATCGACACGCGGTAGCGCAGCATCAGGTTGTTCTGCATGTAGGGGCGGCGCAGGTCCAGCACGCGGTGCGTGAGGCGCGTCGTCTCCGACAGGTTTTCTTCGTCGATCTGGAACGGGGGCGTGACCGAGGGGTTGAGCACGTTCAGCTCGTGGCACAGCACTTCGATCTGGCCGGTCTTGAGCTTGTCGTTGGTGGTGCCGGCGGGGCGTGAACGCACCAGGCCCTTGATCTGCACGCAGAACTCGTTGCGCACGCCTTCGGCCACCTTGAACATCTCGGCGCGGTCGGGGTCGCACACCACCTGCACATAGCCCTCGCGGTCGCGCAGGTCGATGAAAATCACGCCGCCATGGTCGCGGCGGCGGTTCACCCAGCCCGACAGGGTGACGGTTTGGCCCAGAAGGGCTTCGGTCACAAGACCGCAATAGTGGGAACGCATGGCCATGGCAGAACTTCCGGCGCCTTCAACGGCGCATTGATCAAGATTTACTTGGATGTTTCAGAAAGGAGATCGGGAGGCGCAACCACGCCCATCGAAACGATGTAGCGCAAGGCAGCATCCACGCTCATGTCGAGCTCGACGCAGTCGCTCTTGCGCACCATCACGAAATAGCCACCCGTCGGATTGGGGGTGGTGGGAACATACACGCTGACAAACTCGTCGCGCAGATAGGCGGCGACCTCACCGCCCGGTGTGCCGGTGATGAAGGCGACCGTCCAGACCCCCTCGCGCGGCCACTGCACCAGCACGGCCGTGCGAAACGCGTTGCCTCCCTCGGAGAAGAGCGTGTCCGACACCTGCTTGACGCTGGAGTAGATGGAGCGCACCACGGGAATGCGGTGCACCACGGCATCGCCCCATTGCACCAGCTTGCGTCCTGCGAAATTGCTCGCCGCCGCCCCCACCACCAGCAAGATCACCAGGGTGAGCAGAACGCCAAAGCCGGGAATGTGGAAACCCAGCAGGCGGTCGGGGTGCCAGGCCTCGGGAAGGATCAGCAGCGTCTGGTCGAGCACCCCAACGATCCAGTTCAGCACCGACAGGGTGATCGCTCCGGGAACGATCACCAGCAAGCCAGTGAAAAGCCATTTACGCAAGGGTGCCATCGGGCAGGTTCAGCTGGTGGGTGTGGCGCTGCTGCTGGCGGCTGCAGCCGGGCAGCCCGCGCAGGACGCATTGGCGGCTGGCGCCGCAGGTTCCGCACCTCCGCCCTGGGGCCCGGAGGCTGTGGCGGCGCCACCGCCAGAGCCTCCACGGAAGTCGGTCGCGTACCAGCCCGAGCCCTTGAGCTGAAAGCCCGCGGCCGTGATCTGCTTGGAAAACGCCTCGGCACCGCAGGCAGGGCACACTGTCAGCAAGGGATCGGATATTTTCTGGAGCACGTCCTGCCCATGCCCGCAGGACTCACACTTGTAAGCATAGATAGGCATATCGTCACCTAAGGGTAAATACGAAAAACCGTAAATTATAGTTGGCCGTCGTCAGCCGTGGTTGGGTCAAGACCTTCGGCACGCATTCGTCGCCAGGCGGGTGACACCTATAATCCGCGCGCACCAACTCCCCCCACCCCCTCCCTTGCGCGAAAGGATGACCTGATGCTGCTGACCCTTGTCTTCATCTATCTGGCGCTGTCAATCGGTATCGGGTTGTATGCGTCACGACAGGTGCACAGTGCGCGCGACTACATCACGGCCAACCGCCATTTGCCTTTTCCCGTCGTGCTGGCCATGGTTTTTGCCACCTGGTTTGGCGCTGAGACGGTTCTTGGGATCTCTGCAACCTTTTTGGAGAGCGGATTTCGCGGTCTGATCTCCGACCCCCTGGGAGCGTCACTCTGCCTGGTGCTTTTTGGACTGATTTTCGCGCGTCCACTGTACCGGCTGAATCTGCTCACACTGGGTGACTATTTCCGCCTGCGCTACAACCGCTCGGTGGAACTGGCCGTGTCGATGTGCATCGTGCTGTCCTATCTAGGCTGGGTTGCAGCGCAGATCACAGCGCTGGGTCTGGTGTTCAATGTGCTTTCGGAGAACGCCATTTCCATGAACCAAGGCATGCTGATCGGCATGGGCGTGGTGCTGATGTACACCGTCTTTGGCGGCATGTGGTCGGTAGCCATCACGACTTTTGTGCAGATGATCGTGATCATCATAGGGCTGCTGCTGGTCACCGGAGAAGCAGCCACCCAGGCAGGCGGCGTGGCAACAGTCATTGCCAAGGCAGCCGCAGAAGGAAAGTTCAACTGGCTCCCCACCCTGGATGCGGTGGACATGCTCGGCTGGGCAGCAGCCCTGCTGACCATGGCGTTGGGGTCGATTCCTCAGCAAGACGTTTTTCAGCGTGTGAACTCGTCCAAGAATGAATCGATTGCCATCTGGAGCACGGTGCTGGGTGGAGTGGCTTATTTCTTTTTTGCGTCTGTCCCCCTCTTCCTTGCCTACAGCGCCAACCTGATTGATCCCACCATGGTCGAGCAGCTCATGGCAAAGGACTCGCAGTTGGTACTCCCCACACTCGTGGTGCAACACATGCCTTTCTGGCTGCAGGTCGTGTTCTTCGGCGCGCTGTTGTCAGTCATCATGAGCACTGCCTCCGGTACCCTGCTGGCGCCTTCGGTCACCTTTGCCGAAAACGTACTGCGGCCGCTGCTCAAAAACCAAACCGACCAGCAGTTCCTCAACATGACGCGTTTCATCGTCACGTGCTTTGCCGCACTGGTCACTGGCTACGCCATTGCGACGGATGCATCCATCCACACCATGGTGGAACACGCCTACCGTGTGACGCTGGCAGGCGCATTTGTGCCCTTGGTTTTCGGCTTGTTCTGGAAGCGCGCCAACAATCGTGGAGCCATGTTGGCGCTGGTAATGGGCCTGGGCACCTGGCTGACTCTGGAATTGCTCGGTATCAACGAGCCTGTGGAGCCTCAACTCATCGGCCTGTTGGCCAGTGCAATAGGCATGGTGATTGGCGGACTCAGCGCGCCTGCCACCCATCCCGCACCACCAAGGGCCGCCCATCCGCACTGAATCCGGCCAGTAGGCCCGGCGGGTGCCCTACCAAAGATGCACCCGCACGATTCCTTGCATCACCATCAGGCCCAGCACGAAGCCGAGTCCGGCATACAACAGGCCTTGCAACAATCGGTTGGTGCGCCGCTGCTCGCGCAGCAACTCCAGCAGTTCGCGCTGCTGCTCATGCGATGGCTGGCGGCGCAAGTGGTCGTGCAGCAGGCGGGGCAGCGATGGCAGGATCTTGGCATAGTGCGGCGCCTGGGCCTGCAGTTCATGCCGAAAGCGCTGCGGACCGAGCTGTTCGAGCATCCACTTTTCCAGGAACGGTTTGGCGGTGCTCCAGAGATCCAGCTCGGGGTCGAGCTGGCGCCCCAGCCCTTCGATGTTGAGCAGCGTCTTCTGCAGCAGCACCAGCTGGGGCTGGATCTCGACGTTGAAACGGCGTGAGGTCTGAAACAGGCGCATGAGTACCATGCCGAGCGAGATTTCCTTGAGTGGACGGTCGAAGTACGGCTCGCACACGGTGCGCACGGCCGCCTCCAGCTCGTTCACGCGGGTCTCGGGGGGCACCCAGCCGCTCTCGATGTGCAGTTCGGCCACGCGCTTGTAATCGCGGCGGAAGAAGGCCGTGAAATTCTGCGCCAGGTATTCCTTGTCGGACTCGGTGAGGGTGCCGACGATACCGAAATCAAGCGAAATGTAGCGTCCAAATGTGGCGGGTTCCAGGCTCACCATGATGTTGCCCGGGTGCATGTCGGCATGGAAAAAGCCGTCGCGGAACACCTGGGTGAATAAGATGGTTACGCCGTCGCGCGCGAGCTTCGGGATGTCCACTCCCGCCTCGCGCAGCCGCCCGACCTGGCTGATGGGCACGCCGTTCATGCGCTCCATCACCATGACGTCGGGGTGGCAGAAGTCCCAGTGGATCACGGGCACTTCCACGAGGTTCAGCCCCTCCATGTTGCGCCGCAGTTGCGCCGCATTGGCGGCCTCGCGCACCAGGTCCAGCTCGTCGTGCAGGTAGGTATCGAACTCGGCCACGACCTCGCGCGGCTTCAGGCGCTTGCCGTCGGCCGAGAGGCTTTCCACCCACCCCGCCATCATGCGCATGAGGCTCAGGTCCTTCTCGATCACGGGCAGCATGCCGGGGCGCAGCACCTTCACGGCCACCTCATGCCGCACGCCCTGCCGGTCGCGCAGCGTGGCGAAGTGCACCTGGGCGATGGAGGCACTGGCCACGGGCTCACGCTCGAAGCTCTCGAAGACCTCGCCGATCGGGCGCCGGAAAGAGCGCTCGATGGTGGCCACCGCCACCGCGGAATCAAAGGGCGGTACGCGGTCCTGCAGCAGCGCCAGTTCATCCGCGATGTCGGGTGGCATGAGGTCGCGCCGGGTCGAAAGCACCTGGCCGAACTTGACGAAGATCGGGCCCAGGCGTTCGAGCGCCTCGCGCAAACGCTGGCCGCGCGGCGCACGCAGGTCGCGCCCCACCGAAACGATGCGCGCCAGCAGGCGCAGCCAGGGCTTCTGGAAACTGGTCAGGACCAGTTCATCGAGGCCATAGCGCAACACCACCCAGACGATGGTGGCACCACGAAAGAAGCGCTTCATGGAATGGTGCGGTCCACGGACCAGCCCGAGGCACCGCCCGCAGCCGGCACCCGGTCCTGGACAAAACCGCGCAAGGCCTGGACGGCGCTGCGCACCACGCTGGAGAGGGTGTGCGCGGGCACATCGCCCATCAGGCGGGCCAAGTCTTCCTCCAGATCCCAGCGCAGATTGTCGGCCAGCCATTGGATGTCCCCGGCAAACTGCACATCACCATCGATGCGCACGGCCGGGCGGTCGCCCCGCAGCGCGGCCTGTGCCAGGTCCAGCGGCGAGGTCTGTGTCACTTCCAGGCGCAGGTCGGGTGTGGCGCCTTCGGCCGCCAGGTCAAACAGTCCCGCAGGCGTGACCTGCAGCGCCATGAAAAAGTGGCGCCACTGCACGCGAACCACCCGGCCGCGCCGGGGCTGCAGGCGCTGCATGGCCACGCTCTCCTGCATCAGCACATGGTTGAGCAGCAGCACCCCTCGGTGCTGCACCTCATGCACCAGCCACTGGGGCGGTTGCGGGCCCGTTGCAATGCGCTCGAAAACGCCGCCAAGAAAAGAAAAAGGGGACTGTGTTGCCATAGTCCCCGATTATTCCCTGAACCGCGCACGGTGCGCGGATTACCCGCAAATCACTGCAGGGCCTGAACCCCCGCCACCAGCCAGCCGCTGGCACCGCTCTTGGGCTTGGACATGTTCCAGACCTCGCGGAAGGGGCTGGGGCCTGCGGACGGCTCCTCGCGGATCATGCCGGAGAACTCGACGCTGGCCATGTAGGCGTCGCCCAGGTCCTCGATGCCCAGGAGTTGGGCCTCGATCATGACCACATCGGTCTGGTTGGGCTGTTCGCCGCCATGCGTTTCGCGCTCGGCCAGCTGGGCGCGGATCTCGCTCAGCATGGTGTCGGTCATCATGGAACGCAGCGTGGCCACGTCGGAGCGGTCCCAGGCAGCCTGCAGCGTGATGAAGTTGCGCTTGGCGGCCTCGGTGAAGCCCGCCACATCGAAGCCCTCGGGCACACCCCAGTTCTGCGAACCGGTCAGTGCCGATCCAATCACCGCGCCGCCGCCTGCAGGCTGACGCGCGGCATCGAAGGCCATGCTGTTGCGTTCCCAGGGGCGGGCCGATGCGTCGTTGCCCACCTTGTCGGGGCTGTAGGACCGGGGCGCAGCGGCCTCGGCGGGCGTGCCCACCCCTCCTGCCCCGGCGCCCTGGAACGCAAAGGGCGCGCCCCCTGGCGCGGCAGCACCGCTCTTGCGCGAACGCATGACCAGCTTGAACACCGCAATCGCAGCCACGGCCAGCAAGGCAATCATCAGGAACTGCGCAAAACCCTCACCCATTCCAAGCGAGTGGGCCAGCCAGGCCAGGCCCAAACCCGCCGCCAGGCCGCCCAGCATGGCACCCCAGGGCTTCTTGGGCGCGGCCGCCGGGGCCGCCGCCGGAGCACCGGGCTTGGCGGGCGCCGTGGCGGCGTTCTGGGTGGGTGCCGTGGGCGACGTGGGTGGCGCGGCGTTGCGCTGGGTCACGTTGCTGGACTGCTGGCCGAACGACTTGCCCCCGCCCATGCGCTTGGCTTCGGCTTCAGGGTGCAGCGCCATCAGAACCGCAACGAACAGAGCGGGCAAGAGTTTTTTCATCTGGGTTCTCCTGGATTTCAACATTTGATTCCCACATGCAGGGCCACGATGCCGCCCGTCATGTTGTGATAGTCCACATGGCCGAAGCCTGCCTGGTGCATGAGCTGTTTGAGCTCTTCCTGCCCCGGGTGCATGCGGATGGATTCGGCCAGGTAGCGGTAGCTGTCGGCGTCGCCCGCGATCATCTGGCCCAGCTTGGGCAGGATGTTGAACGAATACCAGTCGTAAGCCTTGGTGAGCGGCTGGGCCACCTTGGAAAATTCAAGCACCAGGAGCTTGCCGCCGGGCTTGAGCACGCGGCACATCTCTTTCAGGGCCACGTCCTTGTGCGTCATGTTGCGCAGGCCGAAGGCCACGCTCACCACGTCGAAATGCGCATCGGGGAACGGCAGCGCCTCGGCGTCGCACACCAGGGTGGGCAGCACCACGCCGGCGTCGATCAGGCGGTCGCGGCCCACGCGCAGCATGGCCTCGTTGATGTCGGTGTGCACCACGCGGCCCGTGGTGCCAACCTTGCGCGCGAAGGCCAGCGACAAATCGCCCGTGCCGCCCGCGATGTCGAGCACCTGGCTGCCCTCGCGCAGGTTGGCCACCATCACGGTGTAGGCCTTCCAGGCACGGTGCAGGCCGCCGGACATGAGGTCGTTCATCACGTCGTACTTGGACGCGACCGAATCGAACACGCCGCGCACGCGGCGCGCCTTGTCCTTTTCATCGACCGACTGGAATCCGAAATGCGTGGTGCTCATGGTTTGAATGCTATCTGGTATCGCGACAACCCTGCGAACGCGTTGGTTATCGATATTGAAACAAAAACAGCCTGCAACGCTGATAAATCAAGCGCCACAAGCTACTGAATATATAGCAAAAGAACGCTGTTCCCCGGCCATTCCTCAATGGCCGCCGCAGCCCGAACCGGACGGGTGCGCGGCCTTCGCGGGCATGGGGGTGTCGCGGTCGGCACCGGCCGCTTCCAGGCGCGCAAGGTAGTCCGCCCAGAGTTCGTCGTGGCGCTGACCCAGCTCGTAGAGGTAGTCCCAGGAGAAGATGCCCGTGCCATGCCCGTCGGAGAATGTGGGCTGGACGGCGTAGTTGCCCACGGGCTCCAGGCTTTCCAGCGTGACGTGGCGCTTGCCGGTCTGCAGCACTTCCTGGCCCGGGCCATGGCCCGCCACCTCGGCGGAGGGCGAATAGACGCGCATCAGCTCGAAGGGGATGCGGAACGCCGCGCCATCGGAAAACACCACCTCCAGCACGCGCGATTGGCCGTGTACCGTGATCGATTGGGGGGTGGGCGCACCCGCTTTCAGACCTGCCATGGGAAATACCTGTCAATTGCCAAGAAACCAGGCGCCATTGTCCCACTGCGGCACACCGGTTGTAGGATGCATACCCCTCCCCTCAGGGTGGCTGCCCTGGGCTGCCACGACACACATGCGCCTCCTGAAGCCCCTGGCAGTCTGGTTTCTCATCCTGCTGGGCGCCATCGCCAACGGCGTTTTCCGTGAAGCCGTGCTGCTGCCCCGCCTGGACACCACCCCGGCCTACCTGGCCAGCGGCGTGCTGCTCGCGCTGCTGATCCTGGCCCTCACGCTCGGCAGCGTGCGCTGGCTCGGCATCCGCGGCCGTCCGCAGGCTTTGCGCACCGGGGCTTTCTGGCTGCTGCTGACGCTCTGCTTCGAGTTCGGCTTCGGCCATTTCGTGCGGGGGCACTCTTGGCAGGAGCTGCTGCAGGCCTACACCTTCCAGGACGGCAACCTCTGGCCGCTGGTGCTGCTGGTCACCTTGTTCGCGCCGCTGATCGCGCTGCGCCTCCGGGGCTGAGGCTGAGCGGCGTCAGGCCGCCCACTGCGCCAGCGCCTGGCGCAGCTGCGCCTCCAGCGCCGGCAGGCGTTCGCGCACGGCGTCTTCCTGCGCCCCGTCGCGCGCGCGCTGGGCGGCGGCCCAGACGGGCGCGGGGAAATGGCTGTCCCAGCCAAAGCGCGCAATCACGTGCCAGTGCAGGTGCGGCACCATGTTGCCCAGCGCGGCGAGGTTGATCTTGGCGGGCGCCAGATGCTCGCGCAGCACGCGCTCCACCACGGTGACGGCGTCCATGCAGTGCTGGCGCGCGCCAGCGTCCAGGTCGGAGAACTCGGCCACATGCGCATTCCAGACCACGCGGTAGAACGCCGGGAAACCCGCCTCGTCGGCGCGGATCACGCGCAGGCGCTCGCCGCGCCAGACGAGCTGGCCACCGTCGGTGTCGCACAGCACACAGGCCATCAGACCAGCACCCGCTCGATGCCGCCGCTGTTGGCGCGCTGCACGTATTCGGGCAGCCAGTTCTCGCCCAGGAGCTGCCTGGCCATCTCGATGACGATGTAGTCGGCTTCGAGCAGGCCGGTCTTCAGGTCGTTGCCGTAGCGCGTGATGCCCTGCAGGCAGCTCGGGCAGCTGGTCAGGATCTTGATGTTGTCCTGCGCCCCCACGGCGCCGCTGGCGCGCAGCTGGGCCTCGCCCTTGCGGATTTCCTCTTCCTTGCGGAAGCG
>JANJVX010000299.1 GCA_024709845.1 Burkholderiaceae bacterium
CACCGAACGCCTGGGCAAGAACGTGCAGCTGGTGGGCGACGACCTGTTCGTCACCAACACCAAGATCCTGCAGGAAGGCATCGAGAAGAACATCGCCAACTCGATCCTCATCAAGATCAACCAGATCGGCACGCTGACCGAGACCTTCTCCGCCATCGAGATGGCCAAGCGCGCCGGCTACACCGCCGTGATCTCGCACCGCTCGGGCGAGACCGAGGACAGCACCATCGCCGACATCGCCGTGGGCACCAACGCCGGCCAGATCAAGACCGGCTCGCTCTCGCGCTCGGACCGCATTGCCAAGTACAACCAGCTGCTGCGCATCGAGGAAGACCTGGGCGACATCGCGTACTACCCCGGCCGCCGCGCGTTCTACAACCTGCGCTGATCACGCACCGCCTCTGCCGTGGCCTCACGCATCGTCCCTGCCGTGCTGCTGGCTTTGCTGGCGGCCCTGCATGCCCAGCTCTGGCTGGGACGGGGCAGCCTGCCACGCGTGCACGAAATGCAGCGGCAGATCAAGGAACAGAAAGCGGCCAATGCCCAGGCCAGTCTGGCCAATGAACGGCTGGCCTCGGAGGTGCACGACCTGAAGGAAGGCCTCGACATGGTCGAGGAAAAAGCCCGCAGCGAGCTGGGCATGGTCAAGCAGGGCGAGATCTTCGTCCAGTTCACCCAGAAATAGGGGCCTCCCCTGAGCGGCTGCGCCGCTTGAACGGCTTGGCGGCCCTTGCGCGGTGGCTGTCGGCCTGGGCCGCGCGCTGTGTCAGTGCAGCGTGGAACCGGTCGGCGGTTGCACCACGGGCGCAGCGGTGAACAGCCCGGCCGCATCCACCGCGTCGAAGCGGTACTGCTGGCCGCAGTATTCACACCCCACCTCGATATGGCCCTGCTCGGCCAGGATGCTCTCGGCCTCGGCCGTGCCCAGGCTTTGCAGCATGCGGCCCACGCGCTCGCGGCTGCAGGTGCAGGCGAAGCGCGGGCCATCCGCGCCCTGCCGGGGCTCGAAACGCAGGAGCTTTTCTTCCCAGAACAGGCGGTGCAGGATGGTATCGGCGTCCAGCGTGAGCAGCTCCTCGCGCGTCAGGCTGGAGGCCAGGTGGGCGATGCGGTTGTAGTCCTCGTTGCGGCCGATCTGGTCCTCGTTCTCGCTGTGGCTGAGCGAACCGGCCAGATTGCCTTCGCCCTTGATAGGCATGCGCTGGATCAGCAGGCCCGCGGCGACCTTGTCGTCGGCCGCCAGCACCAGCACGGTGTCGAGCTGTTCGGACTGCAGCATGTAGTGCTGCAGCACGTCGGACAGGCGTTCGAGCTTCTCGTGGTGGTCGCCGTGCAGGGGCACCACGCCCTGGTAGGGCTGCTGACCGGGCAGGCGGTCTTTGGGGTCGAGCGTGATGGCGCAGCGCCCGCCGCCGCCCACGTTGAGCATCTGGCTCAGGCGCGCGGCCTCCGGCACCTCGCCGTTGACCGTGGCCGTGGCGCGCAAGGACAGATCCGATTGCACCTCGGCCACCGCCAGCTTGACGGGGCCATCGCCAAACACCTGCAGCACCAGCGCGCCGTTGAACTTGATGTTGGACTGCATCAGCACGGCGGCCGCGGCCATCTCGCCCAGCATTTCGCGCACGGGTGCCGGATAGGCTCCCGTGGCTGTGTTGCCGGCACGGCGCGCCAGGATGTCGGTCCAAGCATCGGTCAGGCGCACCAGCATGCCGCGCACGGGCTGGCCATCGAAAAGAAACTTGTGAAGTTCAGACACGCAGGGTTCCAGAAAAAAAGATCAGCCGATCTTGCGCAGGCCGCTCTTGAAGCGGCGCGCGTTCTCGATGTAGTGCAGCGCGCTCATGCGCAGCCCTTCCATCTGTTCGGGCGTGAGCTGGCGCACCACCTTGGCGGGGTTGCCAATGATCATGGAACCATCGGGAAACTCCTTGCCCTCGGTCACCAGCGCGCCAGCGCCCACCAGGCAGTTCTTGCCGATCTTCGCGCCGTTGAGGATGACAGCGCCGATGCCGATAAGCGACTCGTCGCCGATGGTGCAGCCGTGCAGCATCACCTGGTGGCCCACGGTCACGCGCTCGCCCACCACCAGAGGCTTGCCGAAGTCGGCGTGCAGCACGCTCGCGTCCTGGATGTTGGAACCCGCACCAATGCTGATGCTCTCGGTGTCGCCGCGCACCACGGTGCCAAACCACACGCTGGCATCTTCGCCCAGCGTCACCTTCCCCATCACCTGCGCGCTGTCGGCCACCCAGCTCGAAGCCGCCACCTGCGGCGCCACGCCGTCGAGTTCATATATCGCCATGCCCCCACTCCCGAAAAAAAGAAGCTGCCTTCGGTTACAAAGCGACGACGCGCTCCGGATGGCAGCACCTAGAATTGTAGAGATGGAGCTTCGCCACCGCGCATTGCAGGTCTTGTGCCTCTCAGATCCTGAGCAAAAAGTGGCTCAGACGCTTGAACTGCATGCGCAAGCAGCTCATCTTTCAATAGCAACCCAGGCCCCGTCCACGGACGGGCTCGCCCTGCCTGGCCACCCCGAGCGTCCCGAACTGCGCAACCACACCGAAATGGCCCGGCGCTCGCCTGCCACACCCGAGGGCCGTGCCGTGCTGCTGCACGCCATCGCGCACATCGAGTTCAACGCCATCAACCTCGCACTCGACGCCCTCTGGCGCTTCGATGGCATGCCACGCCCGTATTACCTCGACTGGCTGCGCGTGGCGGCCGAGGAGGCAAAGCACTTCCAGATGCTGCGCACCCACCTGCGCAGCCAGGGCCACGACTACGGCGACTTTCCTGCCCACCAGGGCCTGTGGACCATGTGCGAGAAGACGCAGCACGACGCCACCGCACGCATGGCGCTGGTGCCGCGCACCATGGAGGCGCGCGGGCTGGACGCCACGCCCCTCATCCAGCGCAAGCTGCGGCAGGTGGGCACCCCCGATGCGCTGGCCGCCGCCCGCATCCTGGACGTGATCCTGGAGGAAGAAGTGGGCCATGTGGCCATTGGCGACCACTGGTACCGCTGGCTGTGCGAACGCCAAGGCCTGGAGCCTGAGCCGCACTACGCAGCCCTGGTGGCCCGCCATGAAGCCCCCCGCCCCAAGCCGCCGCTCAATGCACAGGCCCGGCGCACGGCCGGCTTCAGCGATGCCGAGCTGCTATGGCTGCAGCACGGCTGATCGGCCGCGCGGCAAACATCCCTACAATCGGCGCCCGACCCTGTTGACTCCGTCTTTTACCCACCATCCAACCATGTCAAGCACCAACGCCCCCGGGAACGCCACCGCACCGACGGCCCCCGACGCCAGCCTGACATCCGTGGCCCTGATTGCGCGCCAGGCCATCGTGAACGCACAGCATGTGGTAATCGGCTACGAGCTGTTCAACCGCTCGCGAACCGGTCCCACCCACACCGCGGCGACCGATGTGGCGCTGGTGTTCACCGCGCTGTCACATGCCGGCACGGACGAACTGGTCGGCAAAAAGCTCATCTTCGTCAACTGCACACATGAGAGCCTGACCGGCGGTCATCTGGAGCTCATCGACCCCGACAAGGTCGTCCTGGAAATCCCCCCGCTGGGCCATGCCGCCGCCGACGAGGTTGCCGCCCGCCTGCCCATCCTGACGGGCCTGCGCGAGCGCGGCTTTCACCTCGCGTTCGACCACACGGTGCTGCAGTCCACCTACGCCTCCTGGCTGCCGCTGGCCGACTACATCAAGCTTGATCTCTCGGTGCTTGCACCCGACCAGCTGGCCGTGCTGATCAGCTACGCCAACCGCCATTCCCAGGCCGAGCTGATCGCTGAAAAGGTGGAAACGGCGCAACAGTACGACGCTGCCTCCAGCCAGGGCATCCAGATGTTCCAGGGCTACTGGTTTGCCCGCCCGTCCCTCGTTCACGCCAAACTGGTGGCCCCCGGCCAGGCAGCCATCCTCGAACTCATCAACCTGGTGCGCAAGCAGGCCAGCACCGACGACATCGAGGAAGTGCTCAAGAAAGACGCGGGGCTGGCCTTCAACCTGATGCGGCTCATCAACTCCTCTGGCTTCGGCCTGACGCGCGAGGTCACCTCCTTCCGCCAGGCCGTGATGCTGATGGGCCTGAAAAAGCTCTTCCGCTGGGCGGCGCTGCTGCTGACGGCCTCGCGCACCAGCGGAACACCCTCCTCCGTGGGACAGACCGCCGTGGTACGCGGCCGGCTGATGGAGCTGCTGGCGCTCGAAACCCTGTCGCAGGAAGAAGCCGACGAGGCCTTCGTGGTGGGTATCTTCTCCATGCTCGACACCATGCTGGGCATGTCCATGGACTCCGCACTGGGCCTGCTGAGCGTGCCCGACGCCGTCAGTGCGGCGCTGCTGCGCCACGAGGGCATCCTGGGCGATCTGCTCATGCTGGCCAAGGCCTGCGAGTCCAGTGACGATGCGGCTTTCCACCACGCAGCCAGCACCTTGCACCTGAGCAGCCAGCAGATCAACGGCGCCCACCTGCAGGCCCTGGCCTGGGCCGACCACATCAGCGACTGATATCTGCACCATTGTGCAGGCTTCGCTCTAGAATGGACTGACCTTCAGTCCCTGCATGCCCATGTCCAGCACCCAAGAGCCAGAATCGACCATTTCCCCTGAAACGCCTGCGCAAGGGGGCAACACGGCCCTGATCGCCCGTCAGGCCATCGTGGACGAGCACCGCGCAGTCTTCGGCTACGAGCTGTACGACCGCTCCACCGAGCTGGATTCCCACACCGCCGCCAGCGACGCTGCCCTGCTGTTCAACGCACTCTCGCACGGCGATGCCGAAGCCCTGGTGGGCAAGAAGATCGTCTTCATCAACTGCACGCAAGAGAGCCTGGCATCGGGACACCTTGAACTGATCCACCCCGACAAGGTGGTGCTGGAGGTACCCACGCTGCCCGAAACAGCCAGCCCGGAAGACATCACGCACGCCATTGACCAACTGGAAGCGCTGAACAAGCGGGGGTTCAAGCTGGCCTTCAACCAGAACGTGCTGCGCCGGGCCTATGCCGCGTGGCTGCCGCTGGCGGCGTACATCAAACTGGACATGACGGCCTTCAAACCCGAAATGGCGGGGCCACTGGTGAAATTTGCGCGCAGCGCCAACAGCAAGATTCAGTTGGTCGCGGAAAAGGTCGAAACCGCAGAGCAATACCAGCTCATGGCCGATCTGGGCGTCAAGCTGTTCCAGGGCTACTGGTTTGCCAAGCCCTCGCTGGTTCAGACCAAGACCATCAGGCCGTCGCAGGCCATCATCATCCAGTTGATCAACCTGGTCCGCAAGCAGGCCAGTTCAACCGAGATCGAGGAGTTGCTCAAGAAAGACCCCACGCTTTCTTTCAACTTGCTGCGGTTCATCAACTCATCGGGTTTCGGCCTTTCGTGCGAGATCACCTCGTTCCGCCACGCGGTGATGATCCTGGGCCTGAAAAAACTCTTCCGCTGGGCCGCGCTGCTGCTCACCACTTCCCGCGCAAGCGGCTCGGCTCCGGCCATTGGCACGACCGCCGTGGTACGCGGGCGGCTCATGGAACTGCTGGCGGCCGAAATGCTGTCGCCCGAGGAATGCGACAACGCCTTCGTCGTCGGCGTGTTCTCGCTGCTTGATGCCATGCTGGGCATTCCGCTCGAACAGGCCCTGGAGTCCGTGGCACTGCCAGAACCCGTGACGGAAGCCCTGCTGAGCAACACCGGCGTCTTCGCCCCCTTCCTTGCCCTGACCAAGGCCTGCGAAAGCGGCGATGACGCGGCCTTCGCGCACAACACCGAGCTGCTGCACCTCTCGGGCCATCAGGTCAACATGGCACACCTCCAGGCCCTGGCCTGGGCCGACAGCCTGGGCGCCGAATAGGCATCCTGGCTGCTGCGGCAGCCACGCACTGCGCGACGTCCCTGGCTCGGTGCGGGCGACGGCGCCGGGAAACCTGTGCGGGCTGCTCTCAGCCGCGCGGATGGTGCCGCTCGTGCAGTTGCTTCAGCCGCTCGCGTGCCACATGGGTGTAGATGGTGGTGGTGGAAATATCGGCATGCCCCAGCAGCAATTGCACCACGCGCAGGTCGGCGCCATGGTTGAGCAGGTGTGTGGCAAACGCATGGCGCAACGTATGCGGTGACAGCGGCGCGGTAATGCCTGCGGCCAGCGCACATTTCTTGACGATGACCCAGAACATCACGCGCGTCATGCCCGCGCCGCGCGCCGTCACGAACAGATCATCCGTCTGCTGACCAGCCAGAATGGCGGCACGCGCTTCCTGCAGATAGCGCTCCAGCCACTGGCGCGCCACATCGCCAAAAGGCACCAGGCGCTCCTTGCCTCCCTTGCCCAGCACGCGCAGCACCCCTTCGGTCAAGCCCACGTTCCAGGTCTTGAGCGACACCAGTTCAGACACACGCAGGCCACTGGCATACATCAGCTCCAGCATGGCCCGGTCGCGCAAGCCCAGCGGCGTCCCGGCATCAGAGGCCTCCAGCAGGCGCTCGACCTGAGCCTGGGAAAGTGTCTTGGGAACGCGCAGCGGCTGGCGCGCCGCCTGCAGGCGCAAGGTGGGGTCCACGCCAATCCGGCGCTCTCGCAGGGCCCAGCGAAAAAACCGCTTGAACACCGTCAGGCGCCGGTTGGCAGTGGTGGCCCGTGTCTGGCTGTGGCGATGGGCGAAGTAGGCGCCCAGGTCGGCCTCGCCCACCTCCAGCAGCGGTCTGCCCTGGCCCTCCAGCCATGCAGCCAGCAAAGTCAGGTCACGGCGGTAAGCCTCCAGCGTGTTGCGAGAAAGCCCCTCTTCCAGCCAAAGCGCGTCCACAAACGCATCGATGGCCAGGCCGCTGGCCGCCCTGTGCACAGCGCATGCAGGCCCACCAGGCACAGAAGAAGATGGAATGGACATGGATTTCAACGGACCCCGGACAAGCTGCGGACGCGGGGCGCGGCCCCAACCCGGGAAAACCCCTCCGCCCGATTCAGCCATACCACGGGTTGCCGGGCTGCAAGTTGCGCTATTCTGCCCTTTTCGTCCATACCCACAAAAGGAGACCCATCCATGCGCTGGATTCAAAAGATCGGCCTGGGCCTGAGCCTTGGTGCCGCCCTCATTGCCGGGGCCGCAAACGCCCAGCAACAGCAGTTCGTCAACGTCCTCACGGGTGGCCAGAGCGGCGTGTACTACCCGCTGGGCGTGGCGCTGTCGCAGGTGTACGCCAAATCCATCCCCAACGTGCGCTCGACCGCACAGGTCACCAAGGCCTCGGCCGAGAACCTCAATCTGCTCCAGGCAGGCCGGGGCGAACTGGCCCTGACGCTGGCCGATGCCCTCTCCGATGCATGGAATGGCAATGAGGAAGCGGGCTTCAAGACCAAGCTGGACAAGCTGCGCGGCCTCTCGGGCACCTACAACAACTACATCCAGATCGTGGCCAACGCCGACTCGGGCATCAAGACCCTGGCCGACCTCAAGGGCAAGCGCATCTCGGTGGGC
>JANJVX010000006.1 GCA_024709845.1 Burkholderiaceae bacterium
CCACGTGAGCAACGTGCCCGACCCCGCCAACCCCGTGCGGGTGTACAAGGTGGAGGGCGCGATCGAGATGCGCGACATCGGCTTCCGCTACGGCAGCCGCACGGTCATCAGGAACCTGTCGCTCGACATCCGCCCCGGCGAGATGATCGGCCTCGTGGGCCACAGCGGCTCGGGCAAGAGCACGCTGGTGAACCTCATCAGCCGCTTCTACGACGTGAGCGACGGCGCCATCCTGGTCGACGGCGTGGACATCCGCCGCATGGCCGTGAGCGACTTCCGCCGCCACATCGGCCTGGTGCTGCAGGAGCCCTTCCTGTTCTTCGGCACCATCGCCGAGAACATCGCCTACGGCAGGCCCGATGCCACGCGCGACGAGATCGTGGCCGCCGCGCGCGCCGCGCACGCGCACGAATTCATCCTGCGCCTGCCCCACGGCTACGACAGCCTGGTGGGCGAGCGCGGCCAGGGCCTGTCGGGTGGCGAGCGCCAGCGCATCAGCATTGCGCGCGCGCTGCTGATCGACCCGCGCATCCTGATCCTCGACGAAGCCACCTCGGCCGTGGACACCGAGACCGAGAAGGAAATCCAGAAGGCCCTCGACAACCTGGTGCAAGGCCGCACGACCATTGCCATTGCCCACCGCCTGTCCACCCTGCGCAAGGCCGACCGCCTGGTGGTGATGGACCGGGGCGAGGTGGTGGAGGTGGGCCCGCACGATGCGCTGATGGAAAAGCAAGGCGCCTACTGGCGGCTGTACGAAGCCCAGGCCCGCCGCGCCGAGGAGGACGCCCAGGCCGCTGGCGTCATCATCGACAGCAGCCTGCTGCACCCGGCCCACCCCGCCGGAAATTCCTGATCCGAGACCCTGCCATGCCGTCCAATGCCTCTCCTTCCTCCCTGCAACTGCACCGCGATGCCCATGGCCGCCTTGTGCTGACCTTGCCCGATGGCACGGTTCACCCGGGCGTGGTGCCGGTGCGTGCCTTTCCGTTGGCGGCTCCCGGGGAAGGCCTGTCACTGGTGGGTGCCGATGGGCACGAGCTTGTGTGGCTCGACCGCCTCGACGATCTGCCTGCGCAGCCGCGCTCCCTGATTCAGGAGGAGCTGGCTGTTCGTGAGTTTGTGCCCACTATCACAAGAATCCTCAATGTTTCTAGTTTTTCAACGCCAAGCACCTGGCAGGTTGAAACCGATCGAGGTCCGACGCAGTTCGTTCTCAAGGGGGAAGAAGACATCCGCAGACTGCGTGGGCGCACGGCGCTGCTGATTGCCAGCGGCGAAGGGGTGCACTACGCCATTGCCGACAGCACGGCCCTGGACCGCGCCTCCCGGCGCCTGCTTGAACGGTTTTTGTGAGCGTTTCCCCGGGTCCGGCACCTGGAAAAGATCGGTGAAAACCCTTAAATTGTGGCAATCGGTAAAAAAAGGCTCAATTTCCCCTTCTTTTTGCCGTAATAGGTGAACGAGACGGGGATAGAGCCCTCTCGCTTCTTCCATCAACCGAGGCCACTGTCATGCAACTGCCACCTGTCGACCGATCGCCGATCTGGCGTCCCCAGGGCGCTGATTTGTATTCCACCGGGGCTTCTGGTGCGGTGCCTGTGCGCCCCATCAATGCCGCCAACCCTGTCGAGTCCATGGACCGGCTGGGCGAAGGCGCCATCGTCAAGGAGCCCGACAAGCCTTCCGCGCCCGAGGCGCCGAACCGTGACTGGACCGAAGTCAAGAAGAAGGAAACCGTGGAAGAGCCGCCCGAGCCTCCCAAGGAACCCATCTACAAGCAGCTGCTGGAATTTCTGCAGTCGATGTGGCGCGCCAGCGGCAGCGCCATCGAGCTGGCGCAGGACATCAACAAGACCACGCTGCAGGAGCGGCTGGCGCAGCAGGTCAAGAACGACGAGCCGCTCACGTATTCCGACCCCAAGGTCAAGCGGACGGGAGGCCTGTGATCCGCACGGTGTCCTGCAGGATTCTGACGCTATTGTTTTAATAGCTACTTGCGCTTGCCCTTAAAGCGCCGGACTCATTTTTTGCTGTTTTTTCCGCCCACGGCGGATTGCACCCCCGGGCCACGGGTGCTGGTCACTTCGGCGATTCCCTTGCTTTGTTTTCTGATACTGCGGCATGCGGCTCAGCGCGCTTTGGCTGCGGCGCCAGTGCGGTCTTCTGCCTGAGCCGCTCGCAGGCGTGCGCGTTCGGCCCGGTAAATGAGGGCGAAGGCCTGCACTTCTTCATACGAAACGAACCCATCCCCGTCGGTGTCGGCGCTGTCGAATGCCTCCGCCAGCCGGGGAAACAGCCGGACTTCGCTGCGGCTGAGCTTGCCGTCGCCGTTCCAGTCAAGCAGCTTGAAGTCCCGCTGGGCCTTGAGTTCGCCCTTGCTCAGCCCCGTGGGGGCCGGGGCGGCGGCGGTATCCGCTGGTTCACCGGCCCGAACGGGCATGGTCCCCAGCAGCGCCAGGGCGCAGCCCAGGGCAGCCAGCGTGGCGTGCGCCTTCTCTGTGTGTTTCATGCTCTCGATCCTGTGCGGCCGCGGTGGGGCGGGCCGTGGCGTTGTGAGGTTGCGGGAAAGCCCGGGAAGTTCCCGGCACCGGGTGTCCGGCGGCTACCGGGCAGCGCCCGGCGCGGGGTTGGCGATGCCGCTGCTGACATGGCCCGCGGGCACATGCAGGGCCGCCGAGGTGACATGTCCGGTCTGGTCGTCGAAGAAAAAATCGGGCTCGAACTCGCGCAGAAACTCGCCTTTGGGCATGCCGCCAAGAAACATGGCCTCGTCCACCGTGATGTTCCAGCTCATCAGCGTCCGGATGGCACGTTCGTGCGCCGGTGCGCCGCGCGCCGTCACCAGCGCGGTGCGGATGCGCATGTCGGGGGCGCCGCTGTGCTGCAGGCGGTGCAGGGCCGACAGGAAAGGCTTGAACGGGCCGGGTGGCAGAGGGAGCAGGGCCTTTTCCTGCTCATGCGCCTGAAAGGCGTCGAGCCCGGTGGACTGGAAAACGCGCTCGGCCTCGTCGGAGAACAGCACGGCGTCGCCATCGAAAGCGATGCGCACTTCGTTGGGATGTGCCACGCTGGCCTGGGCCGACTGCGTGGCCACGCGCGCGGCCGGAAAGCCCATGGCCAGGGCCTCGCTCACGTCGGCGCCGTTGGCCGAGAGGAACAGATGTGCACCCAGCGGGCGCAGGTAGCGGAAGGGCTCTGCCCCCTGTGTGAATACGCCGCGCTGCACGCTGGCCAGGCCGTGCGTGCGGGCCGAGCGAAACACCCGCATGCCGCTGGCGGGGTCGTTGCGCGAGAGCACCACCACCTCCACGCGCTGCTGGCCGGGCTCGTTGAAGGCCAGCAGCTTCTTGACCAGCGAGAACGCCACGCCTGGCGGCGCTGGCACGTCGAGGCGCTCGAGTTGCAGCTGCATGTAGGCCTGGGCGTTGCCCTGGTCGAACAGGCGGTTTTCCTCCTCGAAGTCGAACAGTGCGCGCGATGAGATTGCCACCACCAGCTTGTCGTCCAATGTCACGGCCATGGCGTCACTTCATGAATTGATTCAGTTGAATGATGGGCAGCAGCACCGCCAGCACGATCAGCATGACCACCACGCCCATGGTCACGATGAGCAGCGGTTCCAGAATGGTGGCCAGTTGCAGGGCGCGGCGCTGCACCTCGGTCGAGAACTGCGTGGCGGCCCGCTGCAGCATCACGGGCAGCTGGCCGGTCTGTTCGCCCAGGCGGGCGAACATGGGCAGCAGGCTGGGAAAGCGCTTCTTTTGCGCCAGGGCTGAGGCCAGCGGCGCGCCCTCGCGCACCAGCACCAGCGCATCGAGCGCGTCGGCGCGCAACGCCCGGTTGTTCAGGGTCTCGGCCGCCGCCTGCAGGGCCTTGAGAATGGGCACGCCCGCACCGGCCAGCATGGCCAGTGTGCCGGCAAAGCGCGCGGCGTTGTACCCCCGCGCCAGCCGCCCCACCAGGGGCAGCGTGAGCCAGGCGGCATCGAATTTTTCACGAAAAACGGCTGTAGACAATGCCCACCTTGCGCTAATAGCTATCAAAACAATAGCTAAAAGCGCCCACAATCCCTGGTTGCGCACAAAGCTGCTGACCGCCAGCATGGCCACCGTGAGGAAGGGCAGGGCGCGCTTGGTGCCCGCAAACACGCTGGCCACCTGCGGCACCACGTAGCTGACCAGAAACACCACGATGGCGATGGCAATCAGGGTGACGATGGCGGGGTACAGCGCGGCGCCCACCAGCTTGGCCTTGAGTGCCTGGCGCTCTTCGAGGTCGTCGGCCAGGCGCTCCAGCACCAGCCCGAGGTTGCCACTGTGCTCACCCGCGCCGATGACGGCGCAATAGATGTCGGAGAACTCGCGCGGGTGCTGCTGCAGGGCGCGCGCGAAGGTCGATCCGGCGTTGACCTCGGCGCGCAGCACCGCCACCAGGTGGTGCTGGCGTTCGTTTTCGGCCTCGTCGGCCAGCGCGGTCAGCGCGCGCTCCAGCGGAAGGCCCGAGGCGACCAGCCCCGCGAGCTGCCGGGTCCAGATGGCCAGCGCCGTCGCGCCAAAGACCGGCCGGGAGAACAGCTGGCGGTTTGCGATGCCGTCCGTGGGGGCGTCTCCCACGGGCTCCACGGCCAGCGGCACCAGCGCCTGGGCGCGCAGCTGGTTGCGCGCGGACTTGGCGGAGTCGGCCTCGACCACGCCCTTGCGGGTCAGGCCCTGTTCGTCCAGGGCTTCAAAGCGAAAGGCGGGCATGCGGTTTCAGGAGGGGTGGTCGGTGGGCGGGAGGGTGGCAAGGCTCGATGGTAGCTGCTGGCAATGGCCTTCTCAGGCCGCACCGGGCGCCAGCGCCGCATGGGCCTGCGCCGCGATATCGAGCGAGCGCAGGCGCAGCGCCGGGTCGTACACATCGCACACCAGCATCAGTTCATCCGCGCCAGTAGCGTCGGCGAGGTGCTGCAGGCCCGTGCGCACGGTGCCGGGCCCGCCGATCACGGCGGCGGCCAGGAAGTCGCCAATGGCGGCGCGCTCCTGCGGTTGCAGGCGCTCGGCGAAGTCATCGACCGGCGGCAGCAGGCGGCGGCGGTCTCCCGTCAGGATGCCCAGCACCCGCTGGTAGGTGCTGCTGGCCAGATATTCGGCCTCGTCGTCGGTGGGCGCGGCAATCAGCGGCACGCCGACCACCACATACGGCTTGGGCCAGGCGGCGGACGGGCGGTATAGATTGCGGTACAGCGAGATGGCCTGCATCAGCAGGCGCGGCGCAAAGTGCGAGGCAAAGGCGTAGGGCAGGCCCTGCTGCGCGGCCAACTGGGCCGAGAACAGACTGGAGCCGAGCAGCCAGATCGGCACGTTGGTGCCCGCACCGGGCGTGGCCACCAGCCGCTGGCCAGGCTGGGCAGGTGCCAGCAGGCGCTGCAGCTCGGCTACATCGCGTGGAAAGTCTTCTTCGGTCTCCACGCGGTCGCGGCGCAGCGCGCGCATGGTCAGCGGGTCGGTGCCAGGCGCCCGACCCAGGCCCAGGTCGATACGTCCGGGGTACAGCTCGGCCAGCGTGCCGAAGGCCTCGGCCACCACCAGCGGCGCGTGGTTGGGCAGCATCACGCCACCCGAGCCCACGCGCATGCGCTGCGTGCCACCCGCGATGTGGCCCACCAGCACGGCGGTGGCCGAGCTGGCAATGCCTTGCATGTTGTGGTGCTCGGCCAGCCAGTAGCGTTGAAAGCCGAGCGACTCGGCGTGCTGCGCCGTGCGCAGGGCAATCTGCAGGGCCTCGGACACGGTGCCGCCTTCACGGACGGCCACCAGGTCGAGCATGGAGAGAGCAGGGTGCTTGGGTACATTCATCGGGGCATTGTCGCGCGAGCGACGGTACACCCAGGCTGCGCGCAGGGATTGCGGTGGGCAATTCATATGTAGCCAAAACACTTTGACTCGCACAAAATGTTTCGAATAGATCGTGGTGGGTGATCTCCTGCACGGGGTGTCTCAGGAGCGGTCTCATTCAACAGCGCGGGGGAAGCATGGGTTTTTTCAGCCGGTTATTCAAGTTCAAGGAGCAGGACCCTGACAGCCAGGAAACCACCTGGGCCTATGAGGACAATGCCAGTGAACTGGTGCTCGACCCTGAGTACGCCGCCACGTTGATGACCGAATTCGACATTGATGCGGCCATCCTCAGCCATGAAGACCTTCAGTTGCGATTGCAGCGTCTGGTGGAAGGCCGTGCCGATGAGGTCTTGGATCCGGTGGTCGTCGGGCAGCATGAGACCTGTGCCCTGGGCCAGTGGCTGTGCGGAGCGGGCCGCGAGACGTTGGGCAAGTACCCGGCGTTCGACATGCTGGTGGCGCGGCACAAATACTTCCATCTCCAGGCCGCCCAGATGGCGCAGTTGCACCAGTCGGGCGAGTACGAAAAGGCTCTGCAGCTCTACCATGGCGGCTACCGCCATGCGTCCAACCAAGTCACGCTGCTGCTCAAGGAGTTGCGGCGCAGCCTGGGCAAATAGCGCGGGGGGCGGCTCCGCGCCATCGTGGCGCCCTCTCAGCGCGCGATTTCTTCCCGCACCGCGGCCACCTGTCTGCGCGAAACGGCCAGCAGCTCGGCCAGCCCGTGCAGGCGCACGGCCCAGCCCTCGCCCTCTTCGGGGTCGTAGTGCTTTTCCAGCGCGCGCACGGCGCGGCGCGCCACCAGTGCGTTGCGGTGGATGCGCAGGAACTGGCCAGGGTGGCGCGCTTCGAGTTCGCTCAGCGAGCCGTCCAGGATGTAGCTGCGTGCCGCCGTGCGCACGGTCACGTATTTCTGCTCGGCCTTGAGGTAGAGCACCTCGGACAGCGGAACACGCTCGGTGCGGCCCCGGTCCTGGATGAGCAGGACGTCGCCCGGGGGCAGGGCGGCCGACTGTCCGGCAGGGGGCGCCAGTGCGCCACCGCCCGCAGGCCGCAGGGCACGCTGCGCCTTGGCCAGCGCCTGCTGCAGGCGCTCCAGGCGCACCGGCTTGGTCAGGTAGTCCACCGCGTCGAGTTCGAAGGCGCTGACCGCATGGTCGGCATGCGCCGTCACGAACACCACGGCGGGCGGGTGGCTCAGGGTCTGCAGGGTCTGGGCCAGGCACAGGCCGTCCTGGCCGGGCATGTGGATGTCGAGCAGCACCACGTCGAAGGCGCGTCCGCCGCTGGGGGCCAGCAGTGTCATGGCCTCGGCGGCCGTGGCGGCCTCGGCCAGGGCATGGCGCTCGGTACCCGTGCCGGAGCAGTCGCCCACCAGGGTGCGCAGGCGGCTGCGGGCCAGGGCTTCGTCGTCAACGATGAGAATGTTCATGGCGCGCGCGGTGGTGTGGTGGATTTTGCGGCCCCTGCAGGTGCGGGCAGAGTGATGCGTACCTGGTAGAGGCCCTCCTCCATGCCTGCGCTGAATTCGCCCTGCACGTCGTGCAGCAGGGCGAGGCGGGCGCGCACGTTGGCCAGGGCAATGCCATGGCCCCGGGGGGGCGCATCCTTGGGCGGCGGCGTCTCGGGCAGGGTGTTGGTGATGCGCACCACCACGCGGCTGCCGCGCAACTCGGTCTGCACGCGCAGCTTGCCACCCCGCGTGCTGGGCTCCACCCCGTGCTTGACGGCGTTTTCCACCAGCGGTTGCAGTAGCAACGGGGGCAGCAGGGCACCATCGGTGCGCGGGTCCAGCTGCCACTGCACACGCAGCCGGTCGCCAAAGCGCACCTGCTCAATGGCCAGGTAGCGGCGCGCGAGCTGTATTTCTTCGGCCAGCGTGACGGCCTCGCCCTGCTCCACCAGGGCGGAGCGGAACAGGTCGCTCAGGTCTTCCAGCAGCGCCTCGGCCTTGGCCGGTTCGGCGCGTACCAGGGCAATGGCGCTGTTGAGCGTGTTGAACAAAAAATGCGGCCGGATGCGCGACTGCAGCTCGGTCAACCGCGCCGTGGTGGCGGCTGGCGTGCGGCCGCGCGCGCGCAGCACCAGGGCGGCCACCAGCAGGGCCGACAGCAGGGCGCCGCTGGAGGCACTGGCCAGCCAGGGTGGCTGCGGCACCATGCCCGCCAGGGCCAGCATGCCGCAGGCCCACAGCCCCGCAAGAGCCCCCAGCAGCACGCCCGAGACATACTGGCCGGTGGTGGGCAGGCGCTGCAGCACGGTCTTGAGGCTGCACGCGGCGATCAGCCAGGCCAGCGTGGCGGGCAGCGCGCCCCCGGTCAGCAGGGCCAGCCGGGCCAGCCATTCGGACAGGCTGCCGGTGCCGTACATGGCGCCCACGCCCAGCACGCCTTCGACGAACAGCACCGCGCGCAAGACCACCCCCGCGTGGCAGGCGTCGAACACCAGCGCACGCCCGCCGGGCCTGCCGGTGCGGGGGGCGGCCGGGCCGGTTGGCGGCGGACCGGGAAGGGTCGATAAAATTTGCGTCTCTTGCATTGCGGCATCCGGGCGTTCCGGGTGTCTGTTCCACCGGATTATTGCCCTCCCATGCCCACCAGCCAACCCACCCAGCCTTCCCACAACCAGCTCGACACCAAGGCGCAGGCATGGTCGGCGCTGTTTTCCGAGCCCATGAGCGACCTCGTCAAGCGCTACACCTCCAGCGTGTTCTTCGACAAGCGCCTGTGGCAGGCCGACATCGCGGGCAGCCTGGCGCACGCCGAGATGCTGGCGGCGCAGGGCATCATCGGCCAGGACGACCACGCCGCCATCCAGCGCGGCATGGCCCAGATCACGCAGGAAATCGAGTCCGGCGCGTTCGAGTGGAAGCTCGACCTGGAGGACGTGCACCTGAACATCGAGGCGCGCCTGACGCAGCTCGTGGGCGATGCCGGCAAGCGCCTGCACACCGGTCGCAGCCGCAACGACCAGGTGGCCACCGACGTCCGCCTGTGGCTGCGCGGCGAGATCGACCTGGTCCTGGGCCTGCTCACCGACCTGCAGAAGGCGCTGGTGGACGTGGCGGCCAAGAACGTGGAGGTGATCCTGCCCGGCTTCACCCACCTGCAGGTGGCGCAGCCCGTGAGCTTCGCCCACCACCTGCTGGCCTATGTGGAAATGTTCAAGCGCGACGCTGAGCGCATGCTGGACGTGCGCCGCCGCACCAACGTGCTGCCGCTGGGCAGCGCCGCGCTGGCCGGCACCACCTACCCGCTGGACCGCGAGCGCGTGGCCAAGGCGCTGGGCATGGACGGCGTGTGCCAGAACAGCCTGGACGCCGTGAGCGACCGCGACTTCGCCATCGAGTTCACGGCGGCCGCCAGCCTGTGCATGGTGCACGTGAGTCGCTTGAGCGAAGAACTCATCATCTGGATGAGCCAGAACTTCGGCTTCATCAAGATCGCCGACCGCTTCACCACGGGCAGCTCGATCATGCCGCAGAAGAAGAACCCCGACGTGCCCGAACTGGCGCGCGGCAAGACCGGCCGCGTGGTGGGCCACCTCATGGGCCTGATCACGCTGATGAAGGGCCAGCCCCTGGCCTACAACAAGGACAACCAGGAAGACAAGGAGCCGCTGTTCGACACCGTGGACACGCTCAAGGACACGCTGCGCATCTTCGCCGAGATGGTGGGCGGCCAGGTGAACCCCGCCACCGGCGCCAAGGAAGGCGGCATCACCGTCAATGCCCAGGCCATGGAGGACGCGGCCAAGAAGGGTTACGCCACCGCCACCGACCTGGCCGACTACCTGGTGAAGAAGGGCCTGCCGTTCCGCGACGCGCACGAAACCGTGGCCCACGCCGTGAAGGCGGCACAGTCCCATGCCTGCGATCTGTCGGAACTGCCGCTGGCCGTGCTGCAGGGCTTCCACGCCAGCATCGAGAAGGACGTGTACGAGTGCCTGAGCCTGCGCGGCTCGCTGGGCGCGCGCAACACCCTGGGCGGCACCGCGCCGGCGCAGGTGCGCGCACAGATCGCGCGCCACCAAGCGCGTCTGGCTTCGTGAGCCCGGCTGCCGCTCAGATGTACTCGCCTGCCTGCGCGTAGGTGGCGGCCTGGCAGGTATCGGCATAGTCTTCGAGGGCGGCTATGGGCAGGGGGCGGCTGAAGAAGTAGCCCTGGTAGGCATGGCAGCCGTGCCGGGCCAGAAAATCGCGCTGTTCGGCGCGCTCCACGCCTTCGGCGATCACCTCCAGGCCCAGGCTTTCCGACAGGGCCACGATCATGCGGGCGATGGCGGCGTCGTTGGCCTCCGTCAGCACATGGCGGACAAAGCCCTGGTCGATCTTGAGCTGGTCCAGCGGCAGGCGCTTGAGATAGGCCAGGGACGAGTAGCCCGTGCCGAAATCGTCGAGCGAGAAGCACACGCCCCGGGCCTTGAGCGCCCCCATCTTGGTCACCACGTCCTCGATATTGGTGATCAGGAGGCTTTCGGTCAGTTCGAGCTTGAGCCGCCGGGGGTTGGCGCCGGTCTGCTCCAGCACGTCCAGCACCTGCTCCACAAAGCTGGCATGGTGGAATTGCCGCGCGCTCACGTTCACCGCCATGGTCAGGTGCTGGCGGTCGGGGCGCCGGGCCCATGCCGCCAGTTGCCGGCAGGCGGTTTCCAGTACCCAGCCGCCCAGCGGCAGGATCAGGCCGGTGTCCTCCGCCAGCGCGATGAAATCGAGCGGCGAGACCATGCCGCGCTCCGGATGCTGCCAGCGCACCAGGGCCTCCACGCCGATCATGGCGCCTGTCTTGCCCACCTGGGGCTGGTAGTGCAGCACGAAATCCTGGCGCTGCAGCGCCAGGCGCAGTTCTTTTTCGAGCGCCACGCGCTCGGCCAGCACCGACTGCATCTGCGGATCGAAGAAGCACAGCGCGTTGCGGCCCGAGGCCTTGGCGCGGTACATCGCCAGGTCGGCCTGCTTGAGCAGATCTTCCACAGTGCCCTGGGGCTCACCAAACAGCGCCACGCCGATGCTGGGCGTGTTGTGGTGCACCGTACCCTGCAGCGCGTAGGGTTCGTTGAGGGCCAGCAGAATCTTGCCACCCACGGCCTCGGCTTGCTTGAGTGCCTGCATGGCATCCTGCCCCAGGCCTTCGAGCATGACGACGAACTCGTCTCCGCCGAGCCGGGCCACGGTGTCGCCCTCGCTCACACAGGCCGCCAGGCGCTGGGCGACCTGTTGCAGCAGCAGGTCGCCGATGTAGTGGCCGCGCGTGTCGTTCAGGCCCTTGAAGTCGTCCAGGTCGATGAAGAACAG
>JANJVX010000022.1 GCA_024709845.1 Burkholderiaceae bacterium
AGGCCCGTGACCTGGCTCTGAGCTACGCCATGGCCAATGGTGGCGGCAAGGCCGGCATCATCGAGACCAACTTCAAGGAAGAGACCGAGACCGACCTGTTCGGCGAGCAGGCCGTGCTGTGCGGCGGCGCGGTCGAGCTGATCAAGATGGGTTATGAAACCCTGGTTGAAGCCGGCTACGCCCCCGAGATGGCCTACTTCGAGTGCCTGCACGAGCTCAAGCTCATCGTGGACCTGATCTACGAAGGCGGCATCGCCAACATGAACTACTCGATCTCGAACAACGCCGAGTTTGGCGAGTACGTGACCGGCCCCGAAGTCATCAACGAGCAGTCGCGCGCCGCCATGCGCAATGCCTTGAAGCGCATCCAGAACGGCGACTACGCCAAGATGTTCATCCAGGAAGGCCGCCTGAACTACCCCTCGATGACGGCCCGCCGCCGCAACACGGCCGACCACAGCATCGAAGTGGTGGGTGCCCAGCTGCGCGCCATGATGCCCTGGATCGCCAAGAACAAGCTGGTCGATCAGACCCGCAACTGAGCCCCCGGGGCCCGGTTTCTGCAAAAGCCACTTCGGTGGCTTTTGCCTTTTCTGGACGCTGTCTCTTCGGAGATGTGGCCCGGCGCGGCTACACTGCCATGCTCTGGCAGGATATGATTGCTATATTTTTAATAGCTACTTGCGCATGATGGACATGCGCTGGAGATCAATTTGATGCATGACGGCGAAGAATCTGCCGCCGACGATGGCGTGGCGGTGCGCAAGCGGCGCAAGGGCATTTACATCCTGCCCAATCTTTTCACGCTGGCGGCTTTGTTCGGTGGTTTCTATGCCATCGTGATGGCCATGAACGGCCGCTTCGACATGGCGGCCATTGGCGTGTTTTGTGCCATGGTGCTCGACAGTCTGGACGGCCGCGTGGCCCGCATGACGAACACGCAGAGTGCATTTGGCGAGCAAATGGATTCGCTGTCCGACATGGTTTCATTCGGTGCGGCGCCTGCGCTCATCGCCTATGTCTGGGCTCTGAACGGCCTGGGTCGCTGGGGCTGGATTGCTGCTTTTGTCTACTGCGCATGTGCGGCGCTGCGGCTGGCGCGCTTCAATGTGAACACGGCTGTGGTGGACAAGCGCTACTTCCAGGGCCTGCCCTCGCCTGCGGCAGCTGCGCTGGTGGCAGGCTTCATCTGGCTCATGACAGAGCTGGGCGTGCAGCGCGGGGTCGATGACTGGCTGACATGGCGGCAGATCACCTGGATCATGTTTGGCTTCACCCTCTATGCGGGACTGACCATGGTGACGAACGTACCGTTCTACAGCTTCAAGGACGTGCAGATGAAAAAGAGCGTGCCGTTCGTGGTCATCGTGCTGATCGCTCTGGGCATTGCAGTCATCAACATCCACCCGCCCATCGTGCTGTTCGGCGTGTTCGTGATGTATGGGTTCAGCGGCTATGTCATCTACGCCTGGCGCAAGTCGCGCGGGCAGCAGACCAGCGTGATCAGCACCTCGACCGACGAGCCGGATGAGCGTGGGCTGCACAAGTGAGTGCGCATCGGCCGCGACCCCCCCGAAATTTGTGCTACATTGCTCCCCATGAAATCGTTTGCACTGGCCCTACTGCTATCCCCCCACGGGCGGAGACAGTAACGCGCGCGCGCACACTTTTTCCACACAGGCCCGTCTGCAACCGCAACGGGCCTTTTGTTTTGGGCGCCAGGATTGCCGTTGCGGGCCACCCCACCACCAGGAACCAGGAGAAACCACATGGCCGACAAATTGATCATTTTCGACACCACCTTGCGCGACGGCGAACAGTCGCCTGGCGCCTCGATGACACGCGACGAGAAACTGCGCATTGCACGCCAGCTGGAGCGTCTGAAGGTGGATGTGATCGAGGCCGGTTTCGCCGCCAGCTCCAACGGCGATTTCGAGGCGGTGCAGCTGATCGCCAACAGCATCAAGGACTCCACCATCTGCTCGCTCTCGCGTGCCAACGACCGCGACATCGCGCGCGCCGCCGAGGCCCTCAAGGGCGCCAACCGCGCGCGCATCCATACCTTCATCGCCACCAGCCCGCTGCACATGGAGAAGAAGCTCCGCATGACGCCCGAGCAAGTGCTGGAGCAGGCCAAGCAATCGGTGCGCTTCGCGCGCAATCTGGTGGGTGACATCGAGTTCAGCCCCGAGGATGGCTATCGCAGCGAGATGGACTTCCTGTGCCGTGTGCTCGAAGCCGTGATTGATGAGGGTGCCACCACCATCAACGTGCCAGACACGGTGGGTTACGCCGTACCCGAACTGTATGGCAACTTCATCAAGCAGCTTCGCGAGCGCATTCCCAACAGCGACAAGGCCATCTGGTCCGTGCATTGCCACAACGACCTGGGTATGGCCGTGGCCAACTCGCTCGCCGGCGTGAAGATCGGCGGGGCGCGCCAGGTGGAGTGCACCATCAATGGACTGGGCGAACGCGCGGGCAACTGCTCGCTTGAAGAAGTGGTCATGGCCGTCAAGACGCGCCGCGACTACTTTGGACTGGACGTGGGCATCGACACCCAGCACATCGTGGCGGCCAGCCGCATGGTGAGCCAGACCACGGGCTTCGTGGTGCAACCCAACAAGGCCGTGGTGGGAGCAAACGCCTTTGCGCACGCCAGCGGCATCCACCAGGACGGCGTGCTCAAGGCGCGCGACACCTACGAGATCATGCGTGCCGAGGATGTGGGCTGGAGCGCCAACAAGATCGTGCTGGGCAAGCTCAGCGGCCGCAACGCCTTCAAGCAGCGCCTGCAGGACCTGGGCGTGAGTCTGGAGAGCGAAGCCGATACCAATGCGGCATTCACCCGTTTCAAGGAACTGGCCGACCGCAAGAGTGAAATTTTTGACGAGGACATCCTGGCCCTGGTCAGCGATGAAAGCGTGCATGGGCAGAGCGACCAGTACCACTTTGTTTCACTGGCACAGCACAGCGAGACGGGTGAACGTCCGCACGCCAGCGTGGTGTTCACGGTGGACGGCAAGGAGGTCAGGGGGGAGTCGGACGGCAATGGCCCTGTCGATGCATCGCTCAAGGCCATCGAATCCCATGTGCAAAGTGGTGCCGAGATGGTGCTGTACTCGGTCAACGCCATCAGCGGTTCGACCGAAAGCCAAGGTGAGGTGACGGTGCGCCTGCAGAACAGTGGACGTGTCGTGAATGGCGTAGGGGCCGATCCCGATATTGTTGTGGCCTCGGCCAAGGCATACCTCAGCGCGCTCAACAAGCTGCAGAGCAAGTCGGATCGCGTGGCTGCACAAGGCTGACGCCATCCGGGCGGGGCGGGCTTTTCACAATCTCGCCCTTTTTATTCAAAATACCGCGCAAGGTCTTGATCTTGCGCGTTTTTTTTTATGGAACTACACTGTGACACAATTGTTGCCGTTTGGAGATGAGCCTTGATTTCACATCGTTCCACGACTGCACTGCGTTCCATGTTCCGGTTGTGTGCTTTTGCGGTGTTGGGCGTAGCACTTGCTGCTCCTGGTGTCCATGCCGCGCAGCGCAAGCCCAGTCCAGAGAAAAAACAGCATGTGGTGGGCAAGCGCCCAGTGGCCAAGTCATCGGTCACGCCCCGTAAAAAGGCTTCCCAGACCACGGCGTCCCGTGTTGCATCCACTTCTGCGCGGGCCGTAGCGCCGCGTCCTTCATTTGGAAAGCTGGCTGGTCTGCATGAACTGACGGACCCGCTGGATTTGCAGTCCAGTGTGGCGCTGGTGGTGGATCAGGAAACGCATGAAGTTCTTCTGAGCAAGAACGACCATGCGGTTTTGCCCATCGCGTCGCTGACCAAACTCATGACCGGGCTGATCATCAGTCAATCGGGTCTGCCCATGGACGAATCCATCACCATCACGGAGGAGGATGTTGACACGGAGAAGGGCAGCAGCTCCCGCCTGAAGGTGGGCTCCACGCTCAGTCGCCGCGAGATGCTGCATCTGGCCCTGATGTCCAGTGAAAACCGGGCGGCTCATGCATTGGGACGGACCTACCCGGGAGGAATTCCGGCGTTTGTGACGCAGATGAATGTCAAGGCGCGTCTTCTGGGCATGACCGATACGCGGTACGTGGAGCCGACCGGACTTTCGAGCCGCAACCAGTCCAGCGCGCGTGACCTGGCGGTCCTTGTCAATGTGAGCCATGGCGACCCGGTATTGCGCGAATTTTCCACGTCTCCGGGGTATGAGGTGTCTCTGGGAAAGAGGACCCTGCAGTACAACAACACCAACTTGCTGGTAAAGAACCCAGCATGGGATATTGGCCTGCAAAAAACCGGGTACATCTCTGAAGCTGGACGCTGTCTGGTCATGCAAACCCAGATATCAGGCCGAAAGCTGATCATGGTGTTTCTTGATTCCGCCGGGAAACTCAGCCGGATTGGCGACGCAGTCCGGGTCCGGAACTGGCTGGAATCCATGACGTCCTCGCATTCCCAGGCGACGGACGAGCTCGTGAGCAAGAGCTGATACGGTCGGTATCGACGCTGCCTCTCCCCGTGAAAGCAAGGAAAGATGCCGGCCGGTCACCGAATGGGCAGTGACAGGGCTCCGCGCAGAGGGCCATCCGACGTGGCCTGATAGCCCAATGCGGCAGATATTTCATGGGCCGTGGACTGCAGTTTGGGAAGCCAGCTTTCGTCCAGACGGTCTGCCGGGGCAGAAATCGAGAGGCCGGCCACCAAGCGTGCCTGATCATCGAACACTCCGGCCGCAATGCAGCGGACGCCCAGTTCAAGCTCCTCGTTGTCGCGTGCGACACCTGATGCACGGGCCTTGGCCAATTCCCGCTCAAGCGCGGGCAGCTGCGTGATGCTATTGCGTGTGTGACCGGCCAGTCCTGTGCGTGTGGCGTAGGCCCGTACCCGCTGTGGATCGTCTGCAGCAAGAAAGAGTTTGCCAGTCGAGGTCAGGTGCAGCGGGGCCCGGCCCCCGATGGCCCGAACCACCTGCATGCCGGAGCGCTCGCTGTAGGCACGTTCAACGTAGATGATCTCGTCGCCCTGGCGCATGCTGAGGTTTACGGGCTGCTGGATCAGCCGGTGCAATTCGCGCATGGGAAGCAGCGCCGCGTCACGCACGCTCAACCGGCCTTTGACCAGATTGCCCAACTCCAGCAAGCGCATCCCCAGCCGGTAGCTGCCGGACTCAGGCCGATCAACAAAACGGCCAATGGTCAGGTCGTTCAGAATGCGATGGGCGGTGGAGGGGTGCAAGCCGGTTCGTTCGCTGATCTCCTTGAGCGAAATGGCTTCTTCACGCGACGCCAGAACGTCGATCAGCGCGAACATGCGCTCGATCACTTGGACGCTGGGTTTGGTGGTCAGATCAGTGTCGTTTTTTTTCATGGGGGCAGGCATGCAATGGAAGCGTCATTTTATCTTGTGAAATGAGCATGCATTTTTTATCAGCCTGCGGGATCGACCTTGTGCCAGCGTTCGTTCATCAGGACTTCATGGGGCAGGTACCGGGCTTTGTAGCTCATCTTGGGGCTCCCGCTGATCCAATAGCCGAGATAGATATAGGGCAGGCCCAGTTCCCGGGCCTGTGCGATCTGCCAGAGAATGTTGTAGGTGCCGTAACAGCTGCGCTCGCCAGGCTCATAGAAAGTGTAGACCGCCGAGAGACCATCATTCAGCACGTCCATGATGGAAACCATGCGCAGTGCGCCCGTCGTTCCATCAGTATCGGGCTCGCGAAACTCCACCAGTCGGGAGTTCACCCGGCTTTGCAACAAAAACTGCGTGTATTGATCAACGCTATCGTGGTCCATTCCACCGCCCGCATGGCGGCCATTCTGGTACCGCAGGTATAGCTGGTAGTGTTCAGGCACAAAACGCGGACGCAGGATCCGGGCGTGCAGATTGGAGTGGCGTGCGTAGGCGCGTCTCTGGCTGCGGTCGGGTTTGAATTCATTGACCACAACCCGCAGCGCGGTGCAGGCAGAGCACCCGTCGCAGTATGGGCGGTATGTGAACATTCCGCTGCGCCGGAAACCTTGGGCTACAAGGTGGGAGTAGGTATCGTTGCGCACCAGATGGCTGGGCGTTGCTACCTGCGAGCGTGCCAAGCGATCTGGCAGATAACTGCAAGGATAGGGTGCCGTGGCGTAAAACTGCAGCGTCTGAAACGGAAGATCGTTAAGTTGCGTCATGCCGGCAACGGAGAGGGAGGCAGAAGCTCATTCCAGTATACGAGATCAAAGACCCAGCGCAGATCGGGCAATGTGGTGGCTTCGCCGAGGTGCTGAAGAAATTTTGTGCGCTGAATCTCGTACGCTCCCAACGAAGCCAGATGGCGAGTGTTTTGCTGGCAATCGATGAGCGTCGCGCCTTGGTTCCTGCAAAGGCACACCAAGGCGGCCAGCGCGATTTTGGATGCGTCAGGCCGGTGCGCAAACATCGACTCGCCAAAGACCGCGTGCCCCAGCCCGATGCAATACAGTCCGCCGACGAGATGGCCGTCGATCCAGGTTTCAATGCTGTGGGCGTGGCCGACCGCATGCAGTGCCTGATAGGCAGTCACCATCTCCGGCACGATCCAGGTTCCGCTCTGGCCATTGCGGACTGTCTGGGAGCAGGCGGAGATCACCGCCCCAAAATCATGATCCACCCGGATCTCGCATCCAGCGGTGAGCCTGAACTTCTGCAGCGTCCTTCGCAGTGACCGGTGCAGGCGGAACGTGGCGGGCTCAAGCACCATGCGCGGGTCGGGCGACCACCACAGAATGGGCTGCCCTGCACTGAACCACGGAAAGATGCCCTGGCGGTACGCCGCCACCAGGTGGTGGACATCCAGCTGGCCGCCTGCGGCCAGCAAACCCGGTGCTGGTGAATCAGGCCCCCAGGCCATTGAAGCAGGGGGGAATGCATCGTCGGTGTCCAGCCAGGGCAAGTGTGCGGGCATTGTTTCAGGTTGATGGATTAAGGCACATGCCAATCAGAGGGTGCGGGCTTCATGTGGTGAATGTGCCCGCGCCGGGGGGGGAACTGCGCAAGATCAACCGTCTCTCGCAATGCAAAAACCCGCCAAAGCGGGTGGGTGGAATGTGAAAGAGGTGTCGTGGGCTATTTTTTTGTGACAGCTGATTTCTCTTCCGCCGCTGATTTGGCTTGCGCCACCGGTTTTTTATCCCCGGTTTTCTTGGCGGGCGACGGGGAATATGCACTGCCATTGACGGTCAGTCCATTGGCGGAAAACTTGGCAGCGGTGACTTCTCCTACGCCATTGACGCGGCTGATAAAGTCATTCCAATCCTTGAAGTTGCTTTTCTTTCGTTCCTGAATAATCTTTTCCGAAATCCCCGGGCCGATGCCTTTGATGCCATCGAGTTCGGCGGCAGAGGCTTTGTTGACTTCGACTGCGGCAAACGATGCGGCTGCATAAAGCATGGCGAAGAAAAACAGAATTTTTTTCAGCATGGAAAGCTACTCCTGGTTGGGATTGGAGCGGACCGGTGTGGCCGCCCGAAGGATCATAGCCCTCGCGCGGAGCGGGGAGCAAGAATCAGAGCTCTTCAACGCGGCGTGCCGGGTAACTGTCCCAGGTCTGGCATCCTGGGCATTGCCAGAAGTGTTGCCGTGCCTCGAAGCCGCAGGCTGCGCAGCGATAGCGCGTGAGCGGCTGGGTCGCGTGGTCCAGCGCACGCTGAACCAGCGGATGGTATTGCTCGTGTTCGAGGCGTTCGCCCACCATCCACTTGGCCGCTGCGACCAGAGATGGTTCGGCTTCCAGGTGGCGCAGATACCAGAGGCGTCCCTGGGCCGCGGGGGCGTTGCTCTCAGCCGTCAATGCCACGATGGCATCGAGTACATCCAGCGAAGGGGCCGCTGCATAGTGTTCCTGCAACCGATCCAGAACTTCCGCCGTCTGCCCGCTGGCTCGTGCCGTCTCGACCAGCAGGGTCGCTGCCAAAGGAAGTGCGGCGGGCGCTGCGGCGATCAGTGTCTGAAGGCTTGACAGGGCAGAGCGAGGCTGGCCCATGCGCTGGTGCAGGTGGGCCAGGTCAATATGAGGCCGCGGAGCTTGGAGGGCAAGGGTGCGTGCCTGCTCCAGCAGTGTGCGTGCACCTTCCAGGTCATTGCCTCCCACCCGCTCTTGCGCTTGCTCGCACAGATAGTGCGCCTGCCGTGTGCTGAAGTCGCCCTGACCGGCATGGTGCATTTTCTGAGCGATGGCGGTGGCGCGTGACCAGTCTCGCGAGCGCTCGTAGATGGCCAGCAATGCCAGCCGGGCCTGTCCTTCGAAGGGTGTTCCTTCGAGTTTGGCGAGGGCATCCTCGGCGCGATCCAGCAGCCCTGCCTTGAGGAAGTCCAGGGCCAGCGCATGCTGTGCGCGTTCGCGGTCCTTTTTGGCGAGATCGCCGCGCGAGAGCAGGTGCTCATGAACGCGCACAGCTCTGTCGTATTCACCACGCCTGCGGAACAGGTTGCCCAGGGCGAAGTGCAACTCCGACGTGTCCGGATCGTTCTGCACGGCCTCGATAAAGGCGTCGATGGCCTGATCCTGTTGCTCGTTGAGCAGGAAGTTCAGGCCCTTGAAATAGGCCTTGGGTACACTTCGGTTTTCAGCACGCAACTGTCGCAGGTCAATGCGTGAGGCGCCCCAGCCCAGCATGAACGCGAGCGGCAGTCCGAGCAGCAGCCAAACGAGATCAGATTCCATGGGGCGGTGTGTCCTCGGGGCTGGAGACCGTGGCGTTTTTCGGTGTTGCTGTGGTCAATACGTTGATTTGCTGTTGGGCCGCACGTGCCGCCGTGCGGTGCTTCCACCAGCGAGGGACCATGCCCAGTACGCCGGTCACCAAACCCGCAGCAAAAGCTGTCAGCACCGCCAGAACCAGCGGAGCCCGCCACTGCGTTCCAAAGAAAAAATGCACGGTGACGTCTTGCTGGTTGTTCAGCGCAAAGGCGAAAAGGGTAAAAAAAATGGCTGCCTTGAGCAGCCACAGGAGGTATTTCATGTGTCTCCCCGGTGGTGGAGAGATTCTAAGAGCCCCCAGCCGCAGACACGGCAGGCTCGGGAAAATATAGAGGGGATCCGGTGTCTTCCGAGGGAGGTAAGGCGTCAAATGCTATAAAACTAATAGCATTCAGTCGGTCTTTTTTTCCATCTCTGCCGTCCGCTTGTCCACCGCTTCGCGCAGCGCCTTGCCCGGTTTGAAGTGTGGCACACGTTTGGACGGAATGGCTACGGCCTCGCCGCTGCGTGGGTTGCGGCCCATGCGTGGGGGGCGGTGATTCACGGAGAAACTGCCAAATCCGCGCACCTCGATGCGGTGGCCACGCACCAAGGCTTCGCCCACGGCGTCCAGCAGGGTCTTGACGGCGAACTCGGCATCGCGGTGGGTGAGCTGGCTGAACCGGGCGGCAAGCTCTTCAACGAGGTCTGATCGGGTCATGGAATTGTGTCTCGCAAGGAAAATGGCCGGATGGGCGCATTGTGCACCCACCCGGCCAGTGCTATCCGACGCCCAGGGCTTACTTGTCGGAATTGTCCAGCTTGGCGCGCAGCAAGGCGCCCAGGCTGGTCGTACCAGCGCTTTCGCGGGCCGATTGCTGGCTCAGCGATTGCATGGCTTCGTTCTGGTCGGCCATGTCCTTGGCCTTGATCGACAATTGGATGTTGCGGGTCTTGCGATCCACGTTGACCACCACGGCCGTGACTTCGTCGCCTTCCTTGAGCACGTTGCGGGCATCTTCCACGCGGTCGCGGGAGATTTCCGAAGCACGCAGGTAGCCAATGATGTCTTCACCCAGGTCGATCTCGGCGCCACGGGCGTCCACGGTCTTGACCTTGCCGGTCACCGTCTGGCCCTTGTCGTTCACGGTCACGAAAGTGGTGAACGGGTCGCCGTCAAGCTGCTTGATGCCCAGGGAGATGCGTTCACGGTCCACGTCCACGGCCAGCACGATGGCTTCGACTTCCTGGCCCTTCTTGTAGTTGCGCACGGCGGCTTCGCCGGCTTCGTTCCAGGACAGGTCGGACAGGTGCACCAGGCCGTCGATGCCGGCAGCCAGGCCGACGAACACGCCGAAGTCGGTGATCGACTTGATCGGGCCCTTGACGCGGTCGCCGCGCTTGGTGTTTTGCGCGAATTCTTGCCAGGGGTTGGCCTTGCACTGCTTCATGCCCAGGCTGATGCGGCGCTTGTCTTCGTCGATTTCCAGAACCATGACTTCGACTTCGTCACCCAGGGAGACAAGCTTGCTGGGGGCGATGTTCTTGTTGGTCCAGTCCATTTCGGAAACGTGCACCAGGCCTTCGATGCCGGGTTCGAGTTCGACGAACGCGCCGTAGTCGGCAATGTTCGTGATCTTGCCGAACAGGCGGGTGCTCTGGGGGTAGCGGCGCGAAACGCCCATCCAGGGGTCGTCGCCCATCTGCTTCAGACCCAGGGACACGCGGTTCTTCTCGGTGTCGAACTTCAGGATCTTGGCGGTGATTTCCTGGCCAGCCGTCACCACTTCGGAAGGGTGACGCACGCGGCGCCATGCCATGTCGGTGATGTGCAGCAGGCCGTCGATGCCGCCCAGGTCCACGAACGCACCGTACTCGGTGATGTTCTTGACCACGCCTTGGACGATGGAGCCTTCCTTCAGGGTTTCCATCAGCTTGGCGCGCTCTTCGCCCATGGAGGCTTCGACCACGGCGCGGCGGCTCAGCACCACGTTGTTGCGCTTGCGGTCCAGCTTGATGACCTTGAATTCCATGGTCTTGTTTTCGTACGGCGTCAGATCCTTGATCGGACGCGTATCGATCAGCGAGCCGGGCAGGAAGGCGCGGATGCCGTTGACCAGGACGGTCAGGCCGCCCTTGACCTTGCCGGAGGTGGTGCCGGTGACGAATTCGCCGGATTCCAGGGCCTTTTCCAGGCTCATCCAGGAAGCCAGGCGCTTGGCGGTGTCGCGCGACAGGATGGTGTCGCCGTAGCCGTTTTCGATGGAGCCGATGGCCACCGAGACGAAGTCACCCACTTGGACTTCGACTTCGCCCTTGTCGTTCTTGAACTCTTCCAGCGGTACGTAGGCTTCGGACTTGAGGCCGGCGTTGACCACGACGAAGTTGTGTTCCACGCGCACGACTTCGGCGGTGATAACTTCGCCCGGGCGCATTTCGGTACGCTGCAGGGATTCTTCAAAAAGGGCGGCAAAAGATTCGGACATGTGTTTCCTTGCCACAAACAGGATTCCGGCAGCACTATTGCTACCGTTTTTATAGCTGCTTGCGGTGGTTTTGCGGGGATTCCGCAGGTTAAGTTATAGAACCACCTGGCCGTGCGCTGCTGCGCGGCGGGGGGCCGGGTGGGCCTGTTGTCAGCCTTGCGCGCGGGGCGTGAAAGGCTGCCGCTCCTGCCACCAGTCGAGCACCCGGTCCACGGCCTGTTCGACCGTGAGTTCGGAGCTGTCCAGCAGCAAGGCGTCCTGCGCGGGCTTCAAGGGGGCGGCGCTGCGGGACATGTCCCGTGCGTCGCGTGCCTCCAAATCCGCACGAAGGTCTTCGATTCTAGCCGTTAATCCCTTTGAAATCAACTGCTTGTGGCGCCTCTCGGCGCGGCAGGCGGCGCTCGCCGTGAGGTAGACCTTGAGGGGCGCGCCGGGGAAGATCACCGTGCCCATGTCGCGGCCATCGGCCACGAGGCCCGGCAGGCGGCGGAAACTATGCTGCAGGTCCACCAGGGCTTCGCGCACGGCGGGCAGGGCCGAGACGCGCGAGGCGTTCATGCCGGCCTCCTCGGTGCGGATGGCTTCGGTCACGTCATCGCCGCCCAGCCAGATCTTTCCGCCCTCGAAACGCACCGGGAGCTGGCGGGCCAGGTCGGCGATGCGCTGTTCGTGTTCCGTGTCGATGGCCAGCCCCGCGCGCGTGGCGGCCAGGGCGGTGATGCGGTACATCGCGCCGGAGTCGAGGAAGGCGTAGCCCAGGCGCTGGGCCACCAGCGCGGCCACGGTGCCCTTGCCCGAGGCGGTGGGGCCGTCGATGCAGAGCACGGGAATGCGCTCGGGCGCCGTCCGGGCGACCGAGAACAGGGCCTCGAAGTAATCGGGGAAGGTCTTGGCGACGCACTTGGGGTCTTCGATGCGCACCGGCAGGCCGGCCGGATTGAAAGCGGCGAGCGAGAAGCACATGGCGACGCGGTGGTCGTCGTAGGTGTGGATGCTGGCGGCCTTCCAGTCGGCCACGGTGGTCGGCGGTGTCACGGTGATGCTATCCGCGCCTTCCTCCACGGTGGCGCCGAGCTTGCGCAGCTCGGTGGCCATGGCGGCGATGCGGTCGGTTTCCTTGACGCGCCAGCTCGCGATGTTGCGCAGCCGGGTTGTGCCTTCGGCATAGAGCGCCATCACGGCCAGCGTCATGGCGGCGTCGGGGATGTGGTTGCAGTCGAGGTCGATGGGCTTCAGGGGCCAGGCGCCGCGCTCAATCTGCAACCAGTTGGGGCCACCGGTGACCTGGGCGCCCATGGCGCGCGCGGCCTCGACGAAGCGGATGTCGCCCTGGATCGAATCCAGGCCCACACCCAGGATCTTGATGCCTTTTTGGCCTGCAGGGCAGGATGTGATTGCGCCAAGTGCTATGAAATAGCTAGCAGAAGAAGCATCCGCCTCGACATGGATGTGGCCCGGCGATTGGTAGCGGCAGCCGGCGGGAATGGTGAAACGTTGCCAGTTCTCATGCGCCACGCGGATGCCGAAGCGTTCGAGCAGTTGCAGCGTGATGTGGATGTAGGGCTTGGAGATGAGTTCGCCCACCACCTCGATGACCACGTCCTGCTGGGTGGCCGCCAGCGGCAGGGCCATGAGCAGGGCGGTGAGGAATTGGCTCGACACATCGCCACGCACGCGGATGGGCGCGGCGAGTTGCAGTGCTGGCACGCCTGCCGTGTGGGCGATGCGCAGGGGGGGGTAGCCGTCGTTGCCCAGGTAGTCGATCTGGCAGCCGAGCTGGCGCAGGGCATCGACCAGATCGCCGATGGGGCGTTCATGCATGCGCGCGATACCGCCGAGTTCGAATTCACCACCCAGCAGGGCCAGCGCGGCGGTGAGCGGACGCATGGCCGTGCCGGCGTTTCCGAGGAACAGTTTCGCGGGGGACCGTGGCGCGCGGCCTCCGAGGCCGGAGATGCGCACCTCGGTGCCGTCTTCCTCCACGCCGCAGCCGAGCTGGCGCAGGGCGTCGAGCATGACGCGGGTGTCGTCCGAAGCCAGCAGGTCGTGCACCGTGGTGGTGCCGTTGCTCAGCGCGGCCAGCAGCAGCACGCGGTTGGAAATGCTTTTGGAGCCCGGCAGCTGCACCTCGCCTGCGGCGGAGTCCAGTGGGGGCAGGTCGAGAAAGGCCGTGGTGAACATTTATTTGTGGCGTGAGGTGCGCTGCGCACCCATGCGCCAGTGCGCGCGGGTTTCGCTGGCCAGGGTGAGCATGTCCTCGATGGCCTGGGCATTGCCCTCGCGCATGGCCTGTTCCAGGCGCTGCAGGGTTTGCTGGAACAGGCTGGACTGGGCCAGCAGTTCTTCGCGGTTGGCCAGCAGGATGTCGCGCCAGACCTTGGGGTCGCTGGCGGCGATGCGCGTGAAGTCGCGGAACCCCGGCCCGGCCAGCGACAGAAAGGTGTCGGCATGGGGCTGGCCGGTGATGCTGTTGACCAGCGAGAACGCCAGCAGATGCGGCAGATGGCTGACTGCGGCGAAGGCCGCATCGTGCGATTCGGGCGACATGCTGGTGACACGGCAACCCAGGGCTGTCCAGACCTCCTCGGCGCGCTGCAGCTGGGCCGTGAGCGTGCGCTCCGTGGGCGTCAGGATGACCTGGCGGCCGGTGTAGAGATCGGCCTCGGCATGCTCCACGCCCGAGACTTCGCGGCCGGTGATGGGGTGGGCGGGCACGAAGGAGCCCACCTTGTCGCGCAGCGCGCGCTCGGCGGCCATGACCACGTCGGCCTTGGTCGAGCCCACGTCCATGACCAGCATCTGTGGCGTGATGAGGTGCTTGATGGCCTTGAGGGTGGCCTCGGTGGCGGAAACGGGCACGGCCAGCAGCACGATGTCGGCGCCGGCCACGGCCAGCAGCGCGGAAGGGGCCTCTACGTCGATCACGCCAAGCTGGCGTGCGCGGTCGGTGGTCGAGGGCGACTTGCTGTAGCCGACCACACGTTGCACCAGGCCCGCGCGCTTGAGTGCCAGGGCAAATGAGCCGCCCATGAGTCCGCAGCCGATGAGTCCGAGTTGTTCAAACATGGTGAGATTCTGTTTGTGGCCGCGAGGGCAGGGCGGAGCCGGGGTGGGAGGCCATCATGACGACACAGGGTAGGTGCCCAGCACCTTGTAGTAGGCGCACAGGCCGCGCAGTTCGGTCAGCGCGGCGTTGACATGGGGCTGGCTCGGGTGGCCGTCGATGTCGATGTAGAAATAGTATTCCCACTGCCCCGTGCGCGCCGGGCGTGACTCGAAGCGGGTCATCGAAACGCCGTGGTTTTTGAGCGGCACCAACAGGTCGTGCACAGCGCCGGGCTGGTTGGGCACCGAAACGATGAGGCTGGTGCAGTCGTGGCCCGAGGGCGGCGGCGTGTCCAGCGTGTGCGGCAGGCAGATGATGGCGAAGCGTGTGCGGTTGTAAGCCTCATCCTGGATGGCATGGGCCACGATGTGCAGACCGAACTGCGTGGCCGCGCGGTCGCTGGCCAGCGCGGCCCAGGCCGGGTTGGTGGCGGCCAGGCGCGCGCCTTCGGCGTTGCTGGAGACGGGGCGACGCTCGGCGTGCGGCAGGTGCTTGGACAGCCAGGCCTGGCACTGCGCCAGGGCCTGGGGATGGGCCAGAACGGCCTCGATGTCATCAAGCGAATTCGTGGTGCGCAGCAGGTTGTGGCGCACCAGCAGGCTGACCTCGCCCACCACATGCGTAGGTGTGTGCAGGAACAGGTCGAGCGAGCGTGTGACCACGCCCTCGACCGAGTTTTCGACCCCCACCACGCCGAACTGGGCGCTGCCCGAGGCCGTGGCGTGGAACACCTCGTCGAAGTTGGCGCAGTAGACGATGTCGGCCGCGCCGCCGAAATATTCGATGGCGGCCTGCTCGCAGAAGGTGCCCGCCGGGCCGAGCACGGCCACGCGCTGGGGCGATTCGAGCGCCAGGCAGGCGGACATGATCTCGCGCCAGATAGCGGCCACATGCGCGCCCTTGAGCGGGCCGGGATTGGCGCGGGTGATCTTCTCGATGACCTGGGCCACGCGGTCGGGGCGGAAGAACGGCGTGCCCTCGCGCTTCTTGACCTCGCCGACGCGCTCGGCCACCAGCGCACGCTGGTTCAGCAGGGTCAGCAACTGCTGGTCGATGTTGTCGATCTGGACGCGCAGGCTGGCCAGCTCGGGGGATGCTTGGGGTGTGTTCATTGAGGGGCAGGGTCAGGCGTGCAGCTGCTCAAATTCTCGCATGTAGTCCACCAGCGCCTGCACGCCAGACAGCGGCATGGCGTTGTAGATGCTCGCGCGCATGCCGCCCACGGACTTGTGGCCCTTGAGTTGCAGCAGGCCGCGCTGCTTCGCGCCGGCCAGGAAAGCGTCGTTGCGGGTTTCGTCGCGCAGGAAGAAGGGTATGTTCATGCGCGAGCGGCAGTTCGGCGCCACTTTGTTGATGTAAAGCTGGGATTGGTCGATGGCCTCGTAGAGCAGCTTCGCCTTGGCGATGTTGCGCTGCTCCATGGCGGCGATGCCGCTGGCCGCGCCTTCGCGCTGGCGCTTGAGCCACTGGAAGGTCAGGCCCGCCATGTAGATGCCCCAGGTGGGTGGGGTGTTGTACATGGACTGGTTGTCGGCCACGGTCTTGTAGTCGAAGGCGCTCGGGCAGGCGGCCAGGGCGTGGCCCAGCAGGTCCTCGCGCACCACGACCAGGGTCAGCCCCGCGGGGCCCAGGTTCTTCTGCGCGCCGCCAAAGGCCAGGCCGACGCGCGACCAGTCCACTGGGCGCGAAGCCACGTGCGACGAGAAATCGATCACCAGGGGGGCGTCGCACCCGAGCGCCTTCAGGTCCGGCAGCTCGTGGAATTCGACGCCATTGATGGTTTCGTTGCTGCAGATATGCAGGTAGCTCGCACCCCGGCTGGGCGTCCAGCTGGCCGGGTCGGGCAGGGTGGTGAAGCCACTGGCTTCGCCCGAGGCGATCACGTTGACTTCCGATGCGTACTTGCGCGCCTCCTTCTGCGACTTCTGGCTCCAGCTGCCGGTGACGACGAAGTCCACCGTGGCGGCGCGCGAGAGGTTCAGGGGCACGATGGCGTTCTCGGCCAGGCCGCCGCCCTGCATGAACAGGATCTTGAAGTTGGCGGGCACGGCCAGCAGTTCGCGCAGGTCGGCCTCGGCCTGCTCGTAAATCGAGATGAATTCCTTGCCGCGGTGGCTCATCTCCATCACGCCCATGCCGCTGCCGTGCCAGTCCAGCATTTCGGCGGCGGCCTGCTCCAGAACTTCAGCGGGAATGGCGGCCGGACCGGCGGAGAAGTTGTAGGGGCGTTGCATGAATATATGATCAAAATGGGCTGCAGCGCTTTATAGATAAGCGCATGCAGCTATGAAAACAATAGTATTTGCCGAGGCGCCGACAGGCGGCGCAATGGGTTTCAGGCCTCAGGTGCAGTCTCTCCGTCACCCGGATCGGCCGCATTGGCGTCGTTTTCCACGATGCGTTGCAGACCGCTGAGCTGGGAGCCTTCGTCCAGCGCGATCAGCGTCACGCCTTGGGTGGCGCGGCCGAGTTCGCGGATCTCGCTCACGCGGGTGCGTACCAGCACGCCCTTGTCGGTGATCAGCATGATCTCGTCGTCGGCGTGCACCAGCGTGGCCGCCACGACCTTGCCGTTGCGCTCGCTCTGCTGGATGGCGATCATCCCCTTGGTGCCCCGGCCGTGGCGCGTGTATTCGGTGATGGGCGTGCGCTTGCCATAGCCATTCTCTGTCGCGGTCAGCACGCTTTGTTGCTCGTCCTCGGCCACCAGCATCGCGATGACGGACTGGCCTTCCGGTAGATCCATGCCGCGCACGCCGCGTGTGTTGCGGCCCAGCGCGCGCACATCGTTTTCGTCGAAGCGCACGGCCTTGCCACCGTCGGAAAACAGCATCACATCGTGCTGGCCATCGGTGAGCGCAGCGCCGATGAGGTAGTCGCCTTCATCCAGGTTGGCAGCAATGATGCCGCCCTTGCGCGGGTTGCTGAACTCGTCGAGTGCGGTCTTCTTCACGGTGCCCATGCTGGTTGCCATGAACACATAGCGGTCGGCCGGGAAGGTGCGCATGTCGCCGGTCAGCGGCAGCACCACGTTGATTTTTTCTCCGTCCTGCAGCGGGAACATGTTGACGATGGGGCGGCCACGCGAACCGCGCGAGCCGGCCGGCACTTCCCAGACCTTGAGCCAATACAGGCGTCCCCGGTTGGAGAAGCACAGGATGTAGTCGTGCGTGTTGGCGATGAAGAGCTGGTCGATCCAGTCGTCTTCCTTGGTCGCCGTGGCCTGCTTGCCGCGCCCGCCACGCTTTTGCGCGCGGTATTCGCTGAGGGGCTGGCTCTTGATATAGCCGGTGTGCGAGAGCGTCACCACCATGTCGGTGGGCGTGATCAGGTCCTCTGTGGAGAGGTCCTGCGCGCTGTATTCCACCTCGCTGCGGCGTGCGCCGAGCTTGTGCTGGCCGAACTCCTGCTTGATGGCGGTGAGTTCCTCGCCAATGATGGTCGAGACGCGCTCGGGCGTGGCCAGGATGTCGAGCAGGTCTTCGATGACCGCCATGACGTCCTTGTACTCGGCCACGATCTTGTCCTGCTCCAGGCCGGTGAGGCGTTGCAGGCGCATCTGCAGGATTTCCTGGGCCTGCGTTTCCGACAGGCGGTACAGGCCGTCCTGGCCCATGCCGAATTCCTTTTCCAGACCGTCGGGCCGGTAGTCGTCGGCATTGATCACACCGCCGTCGGCGCGGGTGCGCGTGAGCATCTCGCGCACCAGCTTGCTGTCCCAGGCGCGGGTCATCAGCTCGGCCTTGGCCACGGGCGGGGTGGGGGCATTGCGGATGATGGCGATGAAGTCGTCGATGTTGGCCAGCGCCACGGCCAGGCCTTCGAGCACATGGCCGCGTTCGCGTGCCTTGCGCAGCTCGAACACCGTGCGGCGCGTGACCACCTCGCGGCGGTGCTGCAGGAAGACGCTGATCAGATCCTTGAGGTTGCACAGGCGGGGCTGGCCGTCGATCAGCGCCACCATGTTCATGCCGAAGGTGTCCTGCAGCTGCGTCTGCTTGTACAGGTTGTTGAGCACCACCTCGGGCACTTCGCCGCGCTTGAGTTCGATCACCAGGCGCATGCCCGACTTGTCGGACTCGTCCTGGATATGGCTGATACCTTCGATTTTCGTTTCGTGCACCAGCTCGGCCATGCGCTCCTGCAGCGTCTTCTTGTTGACCTGGTAGGGCAGTTCGTCAACGATGATGGCCTGGCGCTGGCCCTTGTCGATGTCCTCGAAGTGGCACTTGGCGCGCATCACCACCTTGCCGCGCCCGGTGCGGTAGCCGTCCTTCACGCCGTTGATGCCATAGATGATGCCGGCCGTGGGGAAGTCGGGCGCCGGGATGATCTCCATCAGTTCGTCGATGGAGGTGTCGGGGTTGCGCAGCATGTGCAGGCAGGCGTCCACCACCTCGTTGAGGTTGTGCGGCGGAATGTTGGTCGCCATGCCCACCGCGATACCGGCTGAGCCGTTCACCAGCAGATTGGGCAATTTGCTGGGCAGCACCAGCGGCTCTTTTTCGCTGCCGTCGTAGTTGGGGCCGAAATCGACGGTTTCCTTGTCGATGTCGGCCAGCATTTCGTGCGCGATCTTGGCCAGGCGGATTTCGGTGTAGCGCATGGCGGCCGCGTTGTCACCGTCCACCGAGCCGAAGTTGCCCTGGCCGTCCACCAGCATGTGGCGCAGCGAGAAGTCCTGCGCCATGCGCACGATGGTGTCGTACACCGCGCTGTCGCCGTGCGGGTGGTACTTGCCGATCACATCGCCCACGATACGGGCCGACTTCTTGTAGGGCCGGTTCCAGTCGTTGTTCAACTCGTGCATGGCGAAAAGCACGCGCCGGTGCACGGGTTTGAGGCCATCGCGCGCGTCCGGCAGGGCCCGGCCCACGATCACGCTCATGGCGTAATCGAGATAACTGCGGCGCATCTCCTCTTCAAGGCTGATGGGCAGGGTTTCTTTGGCGAACTGGGTCATGGGGCAGGCTTGAAGGCGGCAAAGGACGACCATTTTAGGGGCAAGCGCTTGTGGCTATCGAGCAACACATCGCGGCGATTGCGCTTTTGTCCTACGGTCATGTCAATGCATGGGGGCGCACCATGTGTTTACGTATGGCACAATCAATTTCAACGTTTTTGGTGGTGGTCACCGGCGACGTCCTACATTTCGCAGCGCGGCTGCGGCTTTTTCCCGAAAAGAGGAGAACCATGAAGAAACTGAACAAAGTGGCGATGCTGATTGCCTCCGCCGTGCTTGCAACCGCCGCTGGCGCACAAACCATCGACAACTGGAAGAACGGCTCCGGCGAACTGGTCTGGAAGAACGGCACCAACGAACTGTGCTGGCGCGATGCTTCCTGGACCCCCGCCACCGCCGCCGCTGGTTGCGATGGCGCACTGGCTGCCCCCGCACCTGCTCCTGCGGCTGCTCCGGCACCTGCGCCTGCAGCGGCACCTGCCCCCGCACCTGCCCCCGCACCTGCTCCCGCACCCGCTGTCGCCTCCAAGGTGACTTACGCCGCCGACGCCTTCTTCGACTTCGACAAGGCTGTGCTGAAGCCCGAAGGCAAGGCCAAGCTGGACGACCTGGTCTCCAAGGTCAAGGGCATCAACCTGGAAGTCATCATCGCCGTGGGTCACACCGACTCCGTGGGCTCTGACGCTTACAACCAGAAGCTGTCGGTGCGCCGTTCCGAAGCCGTGAAGGCTTACCTGGTGTCCAAGGGCATCGAAAAGAACCGCGTGTACACCGAAGGCAAGGGCGAAAAGCAGCCCGTGGCTGACAACAAGACCAAGGAAGGCCGCGCCAAGAACCGTCGCGTGGAAATCGAAGTGGTCGGCACCCGCGCCAACTGATATGACTCGTTGATCTCCCAAGACCCTGGAAATGGGGCCTTGGCGGGATGAACAATCAGAATCCCCGCAAGCTTCAAGCTGTGCGGGGATTTTTTATTGATACTTGGCGTAGTCTTTTGCCGATGACGCATTCCCCGTGCGTAGCTGGGGCGGGTTGCGGGTGCGTTGGTTCAGGTGCCTTGGTGAGGCAGTCCGGCAGGCAAGGTCAGCGTCGCGCGTAACCCACCCAGTGGGGAATCCCCCAGTTCAATCGCTCCACCGTACAGCCGGGCCAGATCATCCACGATGGACAGTCCCAGCCCAGAACCGGGAGTTTTTTCATCGGCACGGATTCCTCGCTGCATGACGGCAGAGCGTTGCGCTGGAGTGAGGCCGGGGCCGTCATCGTCGATCACGATCGTGACGGAGGCCGGAGCGAAGTTCGTACAGACGGCCACCTTTTTTGAAGCCCATTTGCACGCATTGTCCAGCAGGTTGCCCAGCATTTCCTGCAGATCCTGTGTCTCGCCACGGAAAGATAGCGATGACGGACAGGGCCCGATATCGAACTGAATCTGTTTGTCCGCGTAAATGCGCTGCATCACGCGGACGAGCCCGTCCACCACCGGCTGCAGTGGTGTCCTGCTGCCGGGAATGCGGTGGCTGACGGCCGCCTGTGCTCGCCCCAGGTGGTAATCGACGTTTTTGCGCGCAATGGCAACCTGCTCTGCCACCAGGTGTGCCAGCTCGGCCCCTTGCGCATCAACGCCAGGGGCATGGGCCGCATTGGCCAGCACACTCAAGGGCGTCTTGAGTGCATGTGCCAGGTTTCCCGCATGCGCACGGGCACGTTCCACGACTTCCGCGTTGTGGCCCAGTACGGTGTTGAATTCGTTGACCAACGGCATGATCTCGGCTGGGAAATCACCCTCCAGCCGATGGGTCTCGCCGCTGTGGACTCTGGCCAGAGCCGCGCGCAGGCGATGCAACGGTGCCAGGCCCACCCGTACCTGCACCATTGCCGCCAATACCAACCCCGCAGCCAGAATGCCCAACGCCAGCCACAAGGTGCTGTTCAGCCGACCCATGGGCTCTTCCATGAAGCGTTCATCCGCTGCCGCGATCAGGCGCAATGAGTCGGTCCCAGCATTACCGGTGCTTTCCAGGAACACGCTGCGCTCCACCATGCCGAGCATCCTGCCTTGCGGCCCCATCACCCGGTGCTGATGAATTTCTCCATCCTTTGGTGTGTCGGGGGGCACCCGCAGCACATGGTCCCACAGCGAGCGCGAGCGCAGATACCCTTGGCTTGCCCCATCGGTGGTACCGTGCGCCGTCTCGACAAGATCAATTTGCCAGTAGAAGCCAGAGTAAGGGCGGCCCAGGCGGGGGTCGCTCATGGGCTGCGAGAGAGAGGGGCGCCCTTGCGCATCCAGGACGACATGCGCGGTCAGTTGATCAAGATGGGTGCGCAGTTCCGCATGAAACTGTCGAGCGACATGTTGACGGAACATGCCGCTCAGCCCCCATCCTGCAACTGCAATCGTCGCACCGATCCAGAACAGGGTGCCTGCCAGCAAACGAATGCGCAAAGATCCGCGCAGATTCAGCAGTGTCATGGCGGCGAAACAAGCCGGTACCCAAGGCCGCGCACGGTTTCTATCATCCCTGGGGGCAGCTTCTTGCGCAGCCGCCCGATGAACACTTCGACCGTGTTGGAGTCGCGGTCAAAATCCTGCGCATAGAGGTGTTCGACCAGGTCGTTGCGCGAAATGATCTGGCCAGGGTGGTGCATCAGATAGGCCAGCACGCGGTACTCGTGACTGGTCAGTGCCAGGGCCTGGCCTGCCACGGTCGCGCGTTGATTGCGGGTGTCCAGTGTCAGTGGGCCGCACACCAGTTCCGCGCTGGCATGGCCATGTGCTCGCCGGATCAGGGCCCGCAGGCGCGCCAGCAGTTCCTCCATGTGAAAGGGCTTGGTCAGGTAGTCGTCGGCCCCGGCATCGATCCCGGCGACTTTCTCGTGCCAACCGTCGCGTGCGGTCAAGATCAGCACCGGCATCTTGCGGGCGGCGCTGCGCCATCTACGCAATACGGATATGCCGTCCATCTGCGGCAGGCCCAGATCAAGCACCACCGCGTCGTAAGGCTCGGTATCACCCATGAAGTGGGCGTCAATGCCGTTGCGGGCCAGATCGACGGCATACCCGGCGCTGCGCACGCCATCGGCCAGCTGGGCCAGCAGTGCAGGGTCATCTTCCACCAGCAGCACGCGCATCAGCGGAGATCTCCCTGGCGGGATTTCGCCTGCCGGGCCTTTTCGCTGAGCAGGGATCCATCGCGGGCGTGGATCTTGAGCTTGACCAGCGCGCCGCCGGGGCGAATCAGCTTGATTTCATAGACCCAGCGCTGCGAGCCTCCCTGATGTTCACTTTCCAGTTCCACGTCGATGACCTGGCCCGGATAGTCGCGTTCGACCCGTTCAAGAATGCGCTGCAGCGGGAGAACCTCGCCGGCATCCAGTGCCTTGCGTGCGCGGTCGTGATCGTCGTCGGCCAGGCTGGCCGTGCCGAGGCACAGCCAAAGACAGGCGCCGATCAGCATGCGCATCGTCGCAGCAGGAGGGGTGGCGGATCGAAGGTGCATCGCGAGGGCCTTTGTTTCTGGATTCTGAAGCCCGGTTATAGATGTGGCCACATGAACGCAGGATGAACAGCGGATTCACATGCTGTTCAGGCGGGCCTGCGCATAGTAACTCCCAGAACACAGTCACTGAGGAGTTTCCATGTATTCAAACCAAACCATCCCCTTGCTTGCTGCCGTCCTGGCGCTTGGTTTGTCCGGCCCAGGTTTCGCCGGTCCGCGAGAAAGCCAGATCGATCAGTGGGCGGTGGCTGCAAAAGCGGCTGATCCGGCGTTTTCCGGGTTCTCGGCAGAGCGGGGCAGGGCACTGCACACGCAGACCTTCACGGGGGGCAAACCCGATACGCCCAGCTGCACCACCTGCCACGGCAAAGATACACGCGCAGCCGGCCGCACCCTGGCGGGCAAACCGATTGATCCGGTCGCCGTGTCGGCAACCCCCCTGCGCTACACCGATCCAGCCAAGGTGGAAAAGTGGTTCAAGCGCAATTGCAACGAGGTGCTGGGGCGTCCATGCAGCGCCCGGGAAAAGGGCGACTGGCTGGCGTTCATGCTGAGCCAATAAAAAACATTCCTCTTCAGGAGTTGACCATGCACATTCCCTACCGTCCCCTGGCCCTGGGCCTTCTGGTTCTTGGTTTCTCTGCCATCGTGTTCAATCGTGCGCAGGCTGGAGGCAGTCACTTCTATCCACCGGTCAGCAATGCGGTGGTCAAGGAAGAGTGCGGCAGTTGCCACCTCGCCTTCCCCGCGTCGATGCTGCCCGCCAGTTCCTGGACCCGCATGATGGCCGACCTGAAGAACCACTTCGGCGATGACGCCAGCATCGACCCGGAGCTGGCCAAGCAGGTCACGCAGTACCTCGCCGCCAACGCCGCCGATGCGGGTGGTCGCCGCTACAGCGAGAAGCTGATGCGTGGTGTCACGGCCAGCCAGGCACCCTTGCGCATCACCGAATTGCCCAAGTGGACGAGCGAGCACCGCAAAGTACCGGCATGGGAGTGGAAGCACAAGGATGTCCGTACCAAGGCCAACTGTGTCGCGTGCCATGCCGATGCCGAGCAAGGCTACTTCAACGACTGAAGCCAGACCCCACCCATTGATTCCACGGAGATTTGCACCATGAAAATCGCAACCCTTCTCACTTCCCTGGCGCTTGGCAGCGCCCTCGCTGTTGGGGGCGTGCTGCTTGCACCGTCCATTGCGGGAGAAAACCGGCCCATTCCAGCGGGCGAGCGCCAGTGGCTCTCGATCCCCCAGGTCCATGAAAAACTGGAGGCTGCGGGCTATCGCAATGTCGAAAAGATCGAGCGTGAACGGGGCGGCTATGAGGCCCGCGCGACCGACCGCCAAGGCGACCGGGTCAAGCTGTACGTCAATCCGCAGACTGGCGAGATCATGAACCAGCGTGGTGAAAGCAGGCGCCTTGGCGTGGATGCCGACAGCAAGCGATCGTCGGCAGACTGTACCAAGCGCCGCTGCCGTGACGACTTGCCT
>JANJVX010000033.1 GCA_024709845.1 Burkholderiaceae bacterium
GCCAGCAAGGCGACGGTGGAGGCCGCCATCGCCTCCGCCGAGGCCGCATTTCCGGCCTGGCGCAACACGCCGCCGCTCAAGCGTGCGCGCGTGATGAGCAAGCTCAAGGTGCTGCTCGAAGAGAACGCCGACAAGATCGCCGCGATGATCACCGCCGAGCACGGCAAGGTGCTGGCCGATGCGCACGGCGAGCTGCAGCGCGGCATCGAGAACGTGGAATACGCCAGCTACGCGCCCGAGCTGCTCAAGGGCGAGCACAGCCGCAACGTGGGCCCCGGCATCGACTCGTGGTCCGAGTTCCAGGCGCTGGGCGTCACGGCGGGCATCACGCCCTTCAACTTCCCGGCCATGGTGCCGCTGTGGATGTGGCCCATGGCCGTGGCCTGCGGCAACACCTTCGTGCTCAAGCCCTCCGAGCGCGACCCCACCAGCGCGCTGTTCATCGCCCAGCTGGCGCTGGAGGCGGGCCTGCCGCCCGGCGTGCTCAACGTGGTCAACGGCGACAAGCTGGCCGTGGACACGCTGCTGCAAGACCCGCGCGTGAAGGCCGTGAGCTTCGTGGGCTCCACGCCGATCGCCGAATACATCTACAGCGAAGGCTGCAAGCACGGCAAGCGCGTGCAGGCCTTGGGCGGCGCCAAGAATCACGCGGTGCTGATGCCCGATGCCGACGTGGGCAACGCCGTCAGCGCCTTGATGGGCGCGGCCTACGGTTCCTGCGGCGAGCGTTGCATGGCCATCCCGCTCTTGGTGGCTGTGGGCGACGAGGTGGGCGATGCCGTGGTGGCGGGCCTCAAGACCGAGATCGCCAAGATGAAGGTCGGCCCCGGCACGGACAACAGCAACGACATGGGCCCGCTCGTGACCCAGCAGCATTTCGAGAAGGTGAAGGCCTATGTGGACAGCGGTGTCGCAGAAGGCGCCACGCTGGTGGTCGATGGCCGTGCCGTGAAGGTGCAAGGCCACGAGGACGGCTACTTCCTGGGCGCCTGCCTGTTCGATAACGTCAAGCCCGGCATGAAGATCTACCAGGAAGAAATCTTCGGCCCTGTGCTTGGCGTGGTGCGCGTGAAGACGCTGCAAGAAGCCATGCAACTCATCAACGACCACGAGTACGGCAACGGCACCTGCATCTTCACCCGCGACGGCGAGGCCGCCCGCTACTTCACCGACCACATCCAGGTGGGCATGGTGGGCGTGAACGTGCCCCTGCCCGTGCCCGTGGCCTACCACTCGTTCGGCGGCTGGAAGCGCAGCCTGTTCGGCGACCTGCACGCCTACGGCCCCGATGCCGTGCGCTTCTACACCAAGCGCAAGACCGTCACGCAGCGCTGGCCCTCGGCCGGCGTGCGCGAAGGGGCGGTGTTCAGCTTTCCAAGCAGCCGCTGACCGGTGCGGCCCGCGAGGGCCGCTTCCCCGGCGTTCACGCCCTGCCGTCCCCGGGACTGCAGGGCGTTTTGTTATATGAAATCAGTTTTCACGAAAATGCGTCACAATGCGGCACCCGGGTTCGCATCGCGGCTTGCCAGGGCTTTTTACTGAACGCAACCTACAATCGGTTCCCCCCGGACCCTGGGGTCCGGCCGCACCAGCCCTGGCTTGGCGCGGTACCGCCAACTGGAGACTTCCATGCCCGAGAACGCACCGGCCCCCCTCCCCCATCCCGACAAGCGCGCGTTGCTGCGCAAGGCGGCTCTCGAGTACCACGAGTTTCCCAAGCCCGGCAAGATCGCCGTCGCCGCCACCAAGCAGATGGTGAACCAGCACGATCTGGCACTGGCCTATTCGCCCGGCGTGGCCGCGCCCTGCGAAGAAATCGTCAAGGACCCGAATGCGGCGTTCAAGTACACCAGCCGGGGCAACCTGGTGGGCGTGGTGACCAACGGCACGGCCGTGCTGGGCCTGGGGGACATTGGCCCGCTGGCGGGCAAGCCGGTCATGGAAGGCAAGGCGGTTCTGTTCAAGAAGTTCTCGGGCATCGATGTGTTCGACATCGAGATCAACGAAAAAGACCCCGAGAAGCTGGTCGAGATCATTGCCTCGCTGGAGCCCACCTTTGGCGGCATCAACCTGGAAGACATCAAGGCGCCCGATTGCTTCTACGTCGAGCGCAAGCTGCGCGAGCGCATGAAGATTCCGGTCTTCCACGATGACCAGCACGGCACGGCCATCGTGGTGGGCGCCGCCATTCTCAACGGCCTGAAGGTTGCGGGCAAAGACCCGAAAAAAATCAAGCTGGTGACCTCGGGCGCCGGTGCGGCCGCACTGGCCTGTCTGGGGTTGCTGGTCAAGCTGGGCATTCCGCGCGAGAACATCTGGGTGACCGACCTGGCCGGCGTGGTTTACCAGGGACGTACCGAGCTGATGGACGAAGACAAGGCGCAGTTCATGCAGCCAACCAGTGCGCGCACGCTCAGCGACGTCATCAAGGGGGCCGATGTTTTCCTGGGGCTGTCCGCCGGCGGAGTGCTCAAGAAAGACATGGTGGCCAGCATGGCGGCGCGTCCGCTGATCTTTGCGCTGGCCAATCCCAACCCCGAGATCCAGCCCGAGGATGTGAAGGCGGTGCGCGACGACGCCATCATGGCCACCGGCCGAACCGACTACCCGAACCAGGTCAACAACGTTCTGTGTTTCCCCTACATCTTCCGGGGGGCCCTGGACTGCGGTGCCACGACGATCACGCTGGAGATGGAAATCGCGGCGGTGCACGCCATCGCCGAACTGGCTCAAGCCGAGCAGAGCGAGGTGGTGGCGGCCGCCTATGTGGGCGAGCCGCTGGCCTTTGGGCCTGAGTACCTGATCCCCAAGCCGTTCGATCCGCGCCTGATGATGAAGATCGCTCCGGCCGTGGCGCAGGCCGCCGTGGACAGTGGTGTGGCGCTGCGCCCCATCGCCGACATGGATGCCTACCGCGACCAGTTGCAGAGCTTTGTCTATGCCTCCGGCACGATGATGAAGCCCATCTTCCTGGCCGCCAAAACGGCCATGAAAAAACGTGTGGCCTATGCCGAGGGCGAGGAAGAGCGCGTGTTGCGCGCCGCGCAGATCGTGGTGGACGAGCGCGTGGCACGGCCGACGCTGATTGGCCGCCCTCCCGTGATCGCCCAGCGGATCGAAAAATTCGGTTTGCGGCTGCAGGAAGGGCGCGACTACGATGTCGTGAATGTCGAACAGGACCACCGCTACCGCGACTTCTGGCAGACCTACCACCAGATGACCGCGCGCAAGGGCATCACCGCGCCGATCGCCAAGATCGAGATGCGCCGCCGCCTGACGCTGATCGGCAGCATGATGTTGCTCAAAGGAGAGGTTGACGGCCTGATCGTGGGCACCTGGGGCCATACATCCCACCACCTCAACTACATTGACCAGGTCATCGGCCGCCGCGCGGGCGTGGCCACCTATGCCTGCATGAACGGCCTGATGCTGCCCGACCGGCAGGTGTTTGTGGTGGACACGCATGTCAACTACGACCCCACGGCCGAGCAGCTCGCCGAGATCACCATGATGGCGGCCGAGGAAATGCTGCGGTTTGGCATCAAGCCCAAGGCCGCGCTGCTGTCGCATTCCAACTTTGGCAGCAGCGATCAGCCCAGCGCCGTGAAAATGCGCCAGACGCTGGAGCTGCTGCGGGTGCAGGCCCCCTGGCTGGAGGTGGACGGCGAAATGCATGGGGATGTCGCGCTCAGCGGCGCTGCACGGGCGGCCCTCATGCCGCACAGCAGCCTGATCGGAGACGCCAACCTGCTGGTGATGCCGAACATCGATGCGGCCAACATCTCCTACAACCTGCTCAAGACGGCAGCGGGCGGCAACATTGCCATCGGTCCGGTGCTGCTCGGCGCCGCACAGCCGGTGCACATTCTGACGGCCAGCGCCACGGTGCGCCGGATCGTCAACATGACAGCGCTGACCGTGGCAGATGCGAACGCCCAACGGTGACGTCTTGATTGATAGCGTGTGCTAACTTATATCGATTCTGCGTACGAAAAGCCTCTGCCCAGGCCATGGGCGGAGGCTTGCATTTTCAGGGGGTTTCCGTCACACTAGCGCCTTGAAATTTCGGGTTAACCCGTAGTTTCTGAAAGGTGTAGTTAGATGCTGAAGGCTGTGGCCGCCCGGGCGTACAAGGCTGGCGTTGCGTGTATTTTAGGTGCCGCTTTCGTGTTCACTCCTGCCGATGGGCAGGCGCGAAACCCTCCATCCACCAATGGACAGGCCACGATCACGGTTGCGCAACTGCCACCGCAGGGGCGTGAAACCTACGCGCTGATCCATCAGGGAGGGCCCTTTCCGTACGACAAGGACGGAACGGTTTTTGGCAATCGCGAGCGGTTGTTGCCGGCGCACAAGCGTGGCTACTACCGGGAATACACCGTCAGAACACCAGGCGCGCGCAATCGGGGCGCCCGGCGCATTGTGTGTGGTGGCAAGCCCCGGACGCCGGACGCCTGCTATTACACCAGCGATCACTACGCCAGTTTTCGCGAAATTGTCGAATGACTCCCGCCATGCCCAGCGCCCCGGCGCCTGCATTGCGGTGGAGAGCACCACTTTCTGATATTTGCCCCACTCCGGGGAGCCGCCATGGGCAGGCCACTGGAGTGACCCGATTTTTGGACTTAAGAGAAAGAGACGCGGAGATGGATAAGCCACTTCGTAAGGATCAGGATTCCCCATTGCGTGGCGTTCGCGCTAACATCGTGCAGTCTATTCGCGCTTTCCGCGTGCAGGATCTGCAGGATGCCGCCGGAGCGCTGGGGCACCACTTCCTTTACGCCAACCTTGCCCACGCACAGTCCAAGCAGGATGTGCTGGATCTGATTGCACAGCAGTTCACTTTTCCGTCGCATTTTGGCAAGAATTTCGACGCACTGTCAGACTGCCTGACGGACCCGCTGCACAAGTCCGGGCCGCAGCCTGGCTTTATCGTGGTGCTGGAACAGATTCCGGCCACGGCCAAGTTCGACAAGGAAGCGCGCGAGCAATTGCTCGATGTGTTCCGCGATGTGGCGGATTACTGGGGCGATCGAAAAATCCCGTTCCGCTGTTTCTATTCTTTTCTGTAGCCCGTTCTGCAACCAACAGCCAGGCAGAACGGGCGAAAGAGGCTAACGAAGCATCTACCCAGGTGCAAGGCATCGAACTCGGTGCCGAAATGACCGAAAAAATGCCCACCGACAAGCTGGTGGACATCTCTCCGCTGGCGCTGCGCATGAGCAGTCCCTTCAATTCGGGCTACTGGCTCACGGCGGCCTGACAGTACTTCGCAGCCCTTCCAGCGTTGCAAACCCGCCCTTGTGGCGGGTTTGTGCTTTCCAGGGCCCGCTATAGTGAGCGGCCACCGGCGTTGCGTGCATCCATGTCCAAAGAAAAAACGACCTTCACCTGTTCCGAATGCGGAGGCAGCGCGCCCAAGTGGCTGGGAAAATGTCCGCACTGCAGCGCCTGGAACACGTTGACGGAAACGGTCTCGGAGGCGGTCGGCGGGCGCAACCGCTACAGCGCGGCCGCGTTCAGTGGCCTGAACATGGCGCAGGCCGTGGCGCCGCTTTCAGCCATCGAAGCCATGGACGTTGCACGGACCCCGAGCGGTATCGGCGAGCTGGACCGTGTACTCGGGGGGGGCGTTGTGGAGGGCGGGGTGGTGCTGATTGGCGGCGATCCGGGCATTGGAAAATCCACACTCCTGCTCCAGGCACTGGATGCGCTGCAGCGTGCCGGGTTGCCGACGCTCTATGTGACGGGAGAGGAAAGTGGCGCACAGGTGGCGCTGCGCTCCCGGCGGCTGGGATTGGATCACAGCCAGGTCAATGTGCTGGCCGAGATCCAGTTGGAGAAGATCTTGGCCACGATGGAAGCCACGCAGCCGGCGGTGGCCGTCATCGATTCGATCCAGACCGTGTATTCCGATCAGCTCACCTCGGCGCCGGGTTCCGTGGCCCAGGTGCGTGAGTGTGCTGCGCACCTGACCCGTGCGGCCAAAGCTTCGGGCGTGGCTGTCGTTCTCGTGGGGCATGTCACCAAAGAAGGGGCTCTGGCGGGGCCGCGTGTGCTGGAGCACATGGTCGATACGGTGCTGTACTTCGAGGGGGATACGCATTCAAGCTTCCGTCTTGTCCGGGCTATCAAGAACCGGTTCGGAGCGGTGAATGAGATCGGCGTCTTCGCCATGACCGAGCGTGGTCTCAAGGGTGTGACCAACCCGAGCGCCATCTTTCTGAGCCAGCACAGCGAGCCCGTACCCGGGAGCTGCGTGTTGGTCACGCTGGAGGGTACGCGCCCCTTGCTGGTGGAAATCCAGGCGCTGGTCGATGGTGGCGGACCCAGCCCGCGCCGTCTGTCGGTGGGGCTGGACCGCGACCGGCTGGCGATGCTGCTGGCGGTGCTGCACCGGCATGCGGGGGTGGCCTGCGCGGACCAGGATGTGTTCGTCAACGCCGTGGGCGGGGTGCGCATCAGCGAGCCCGCAGCCGATCTGGCCGTCATGCTGGCCATCACGTCCAGCCTGCGTGGCCGGGCACTGCCCAAGGGTTTCATCGCCTTTGGCGAGGTGGGGTTGGCGGGTGAGGTGCGCCCCGCTCCGCGCGGGCAGGAGAGGCTCAAGGAGGCCGCCAAACTGGGCTTCACGGTCGCCGTGGTGCCGAAGGCCAATGCCCCCCGGCAGCCCATCGAAGGCTTGGAAATTCATCCGGTTGAGCGCATCGAGGAAGCCATGGAGGTCGTGCGAGGGCTTGCGTGACCGCGCTACGTGCTTTCCACGACAGCCTGGGATATCCGGCATACGACAATCAGGCCATGAACTGGCGAAATGCATGGGTGCCCTTGTTGGGAGCGGTCTTGGTGCTGGCGTCTTACCGTGCCTATGGATGGATGGGCGTGGCTGCGGCCGTGGGTTTTCTGGTGATGTGGCTGCTGCTGCATTTCACTCGGCTCATGACGATCCTGCGCAAGGCGGCGGATCATCCCGTAGGCTATGTTGGCAGTGCCGTGATGCTCAATGCCAAGCTGCGCAAAGGGATGGCGCTCATGCATGTGGTCGCCATGACCCGCTCGTTGGGGTGTCTGCAGTCGCCCGAGAATATGCAGCCCGAGGTGTATTGCTGGACCGATGGCAGCGGTTCGCATGTCACTTGTGAATTCCACCATGGGCGATTGGCGGCCTGGAAGTTGGTGCGGCCAGCGCACCTGGAGAGCCCGCAGGGCAAGCAGGCGCCGTAAAATCAAGGGCTCCGCGAACCCTGCAACCCTAAGGAACCCCATGAGCCCCGTAGTTCCCTCGATGGCCGACCGTGACGGCCTGATCTGGATGGATGGCCAGATGGTCGACTGGCGCGACGCCAAGATCCATGTGCTGACCCATACGCTGCATTACGGCTGTGGTGCGTTCGAAGGTGTACGCGCCTACAACACGGTGGATGGCACGGCCATCTTCCGCCTGGAAGAGCACACCGAACGCCTGTTCAACAGCGCCAAGATTCTGCGCATGAAGATTCCCTTCACCCAGGACGAGGTGAACGAGGCGCAGAAGGCCGTGGTGCGCGAGAACAAGCTCGAATCCTGCTACCTGCGCCCACTGACCTGGATCGGTTCACAGAAGCTCGGTGTTTCGCCCAAGGGCAACACCATTCACCTCATGGTGGCGGCCTGGGCGTGGGGCGCCTACCTCGGTGAAGAAGGCATGAAGCGCGGCATCCGCGTCAAGACCAGCAGCTATACGCGCCACCACGTCAACATCACGATGACGCAGGCCAAGGCGGTCAGTAACTACACCAACTCCATCCTGGCCAACATGGAGGCCACGGACGAGGGCTACGACGAGGCGCTGCTGCTCGACAGCGCGGGCTTCGTCTCTGAAGGCGCGGGTGAAAATATTTTCGTCATCAAGAACGGCGTGATCTATACGCCGGACCTGTCAGCCGGTGCACTGAACGGCATCACGCGCAATACCGTATTCCATATCGCCAAGGACCTGGGACTGGAGATCGTCCAGAAGCGCATCACGCGTGACGAGGTCTATATCGCCGACGAAGCCTTCTTCACAGGAACGGCCGCCGAGGTTACGCCCATCCGTGAGCTTGATCGCATCGAAATCGGTGCAGGTAGCCGCGGCCCGATCACCGAAAAAATCCAGAGCGCGTTCTTTGATATCGTCAATGGCCGCAATCCAAAATACGCCCATTGGCTCACCAAGGTCTGAATCATGTCCCAAGCCGTTATCGAATTGCAGGCGCAAGATCTTAACCACCAGGGCGGCATGCACTGTCCCAGTCCGAAAGCGGACATGCAACTCTGGAATAGTCATCCCCGGGTCTATCTGGATGTGGCACGTACGGGCGAGGCCAAATGCCCGTATTGCGGGACGGTGTATCGTCTCAAGGCCGGAGAGGTTGTCCGGGGCGCCCATTGAGTACGGACGAGACCGTGGCCCGGGGTATGGCGGCGGTTTCGGCGCAGCGCGGGGACGCTGCCATTGATACGGGGCTGAGGGTCCCGTTCAAGGTCTATTGGTTCAAGCTTATGCATCCGCTGCTGGCGCGGCGCGGGCGGTTTCTATTGCAAGGCCGCCAGCACCGCCGGTATTTCGTGATGCCGGGCGACTATGTCAGTGGATATACGGCAAAGTTCGGCTCCTTCGAAGCCGAAGAGATCGCCGTAGCCCGGCAGATCTGCCTGCACAGATTGGGCGCTGAGCGCTTGGCCTGCAGCGCCATGGTGGATCTGGGCTGCCATATCGGCAACTACAGCGTTGAACTGGGCCCGATCTTTGGTGCGGTGGTCGCCGTAGACGCTGTTCAGAGTTACACCCATGTGGCCCGCGCGAACTTGGCCTGGAATGGTTTAGAGGGGAAGTCTACCGTGGTGTGCGCCGCCATCTCGGACCGTGGTGGCGAGGTGCGGCTGCACATGGAGCGCCACGGCAATCTTGGGCACGCGCGTGTGAGTCACGATGGGGGAGAGGAGCAGGGGGCGGCCATCAACGTGCCGGCCGTTACACTCGATGCCCTGATTCAGCAACTTGATGTCCGGGATGTTTCGTTCATCAAGTTCGATATTGAAGGTCATGAGATCGCCGCATTGCAGGGTGCTTTGCAGACCATACGCCAACATGCACCGCTCATCCAGGTGGAAGTGGACAAAGGCAACCTGCCGACGGTGCTCGAACGGATGCGCCAAACGGGTGTCGCCTATGAGGCGTGGCAGGTCGTGCGCGGCAATCCTGCCAGCAGAGGGCGGTTGCTTCGCCTTTGGGCTGCATTGAGGGCTGGCGGCAACCCAGTCTTCGTACAGAGGCTTCTAGGGAATGAACCCAACTCCCGACATTTGCCTTGCGTACTGCTGGTTCCTGCCGCATTGGGGCTTGATTGGTGGACAGTGTTTCCCATGCAAGCGATGGCTTGCCGGACCGGCGCAGAAGTAGAGTTTGCGATCGAGAATGTTGGCTTGAATCACAATGAGGTGGAACCATCCTTAGGAGACATTACGGCGGTAGTCGTGACATGCAATAGCGCGCATTGCATCGAGCACTTGGCGAAGTCGTTGGCGATGTGGCCGTATGTTACCGTGATTGACAATGGTAGCCACGATGGAACGCGGGATCTAGTCAGGCAGCACATGCCTAGAGCTCGGTGGATAGGTTTGGAAGGAAATCATGGTTTCGGGGCTGCAAACAACCAAGCGCTTGCGCACGTACGGACACCCTACGCGCTTCTTGTCAACCCGGATTGCTTGGTAAGTGCAAAAGACGCACGAATTCTTTTGCAGACGGCGCGCTGCTGGCCCGAAGCGGCTGTGGTTGTACCGCAGCTTGTAGATAGCAGGAGGCGCTTGCAACTGAACTATGGCTGGCCGCGGCCGCTATGGATTTCACGAGGGCCTGAAGCGGAAGGGCCAGTGTGCGTGGGTAATGCTTGTGGTGCGGTGATGCTGCTGCGTCTTGATGCAATTCCAACACGAGAATGGTTTGATACACGCTTCTTTCTTTACTATGAAGATGAGGATCTGTGTCTGCGTTTGTTCAACGCGAAGCTCACGGTCGTGGTCGAACCTTCCGTAAAGGTGACGCATGTAAACCGAGGGTCTGTTCGAGGCTCTCGCCCTTTGCAGGTGGAGTTTCTTCGCGGCATGCACCATGCCAAATCTAAGATACTTTTCACGGCAAAACACCAGGGAGAGGTGGCAGCTGCCCGTCAGCGTCGATTGGCTCGAATTCAATCTGTAGCCGTACTTCTATTGCGGGTGCTGGTGCCTTCTCCTCGGCATCTCGCTCGTGCATGGGGGCGGGTTGTTGGGTTCTGGCAGGCGCCTTCCACATACTGATTGAGTTTTTTGTTCCCTGGGGCGCCTGGAACGGTTTCTCAGGGTTGGAGCAACATGCGGCCGTTGGCACAATCCGTCCACAACATTGCAGGCGCACTATTGGTCGCGTTGGCGTTTTTTGTTCCCCTATCAAATGCATTAACCAGTCTGGTCGGCGTCACTTTTGTATTGACCATGCTGCTGGGGCAGTGTGTCGGGGCTTGGCGCGGACGCTGGACGCCGGTACTGCAAAATCCGGTGACTACGGCCAGCTTTCTACTTTACGGTAGCGTCCTGCTTGCCTCGGTATGGAGCGAGGCACAACCAACCAGCATAGGTGGGCAAGCGCTGCGCAATGTGTCGTTGCTAATGCTGCCTTTGTTTGCAGTAGTGCTGAATCGAACGCCTTGGACCAGGCGCTGCCTGCTTTCGTTCAGCCTTGCGATGGGGCTGACCCTGTTCCTTTCGGTGACTTACAGTCTTTGGGGTGTGGTGGATGGAGGGACATGGCCGTTGCCCCACAAAGGCGATGGCGCTGCGATTTTTCACGTTCACATAACGCATAACGTATTGATGTCGGTAGCCGTAATGGTCTGGCTTGTACAGGCGCTGGATGGTAAGGCCATACCTTTAGGCTTTCGCTTTGCTTTGGCAGCGATGGCTGCCCTGGCGGCAGCAAATATTATTTGGATGGTACCGGGACGCACCGGGTACGCTACATTGGTGGCAAGTTTGTTGACACTGGCGGTAGTGCGTTGTCCTCGGCAATGGTTGGTGCACTGTTTGGTGGGAATCGTAGCGGTGTGTGGAGCTGCACTGTGGGTGTCGGATGGCGCACAAAACCGACTGGATCGCACTTGGCGAGAAATACAGGCTTTTGGTGGGGCCGATAGTACTCAGCGTGGGGACGTCAACCTTGCCGATCATCGATTGGCTATCTGGCGCGAGGCGCTGGGAATTATCAAGCAAAGACCGTTGCTAGGTCATGGTACTGGTAGCTATCGTTCAGTATTCTGTGCATACGCGCAGCCGGAGGACATGTGCTTATATGGGGGGGGGAAGCATCCGCACAACCAATTTCTTTTTGTCGCGATTGAAGGTGGATTGTTAGGAATCATTAGCTACGGCGTCTGGGTGGGAGTTCTAGCTTTTCTGCTTTGGAAGAGGAGACATGCGGAGCCGATGGGGGCCATGGGGCCGGGCCTGTGGGTGGTATGGATGGTGTATGGGATGGTGGATACCCCGCTGCAACTACTGACGGAGCGGCACTTCTTCCCGCTATTCTTTGCAATGTTTCTGGCATTACCCATACAGGCTTCACCAAGCAGGGCCGGTTAACTTATGGATGTCGGGGCGGGGTAAGAATTTACCCATAATTTATGTTGGCACTCAATGGACATTTTCGAGCAGGGTGGAATATGGGTGGATAGGATGCCCATCGCAAAATGAACGGCAGGCTCATCGGCCTGCATGGAAGGCCTGCCATAGGGAGTGCTATGTCCGTCGATATGTCCACCCTTCTGCTGATGTTCCCCGTGGTGGCGCTTTCCATGGCGTTGGCGGTTCTGATCGTGGTCTGGGGGCGTTGGAGAGACGATGGTCTGGCGCAGTGGGGCGGCAGCATTTTTATGATCGCGCTGGCGTTTCCTCTGTTTGTTGTGCACCAGCATGCGGCGGGTGCTTACCCGTTTCTGATGGTCGCGGGCAATGCGTTGCTGGCGGGGGCATATGCCGTGGCGTTGGCGGCGGTCTGCCGTTTTTTTGGCCGCGCGAACCACGTCTGGCGCGTGCTGGTTCCTGTGGGGTTTGCGGCAGCGGGGTCGGTGGTCTTCATTCATCAGGCCGATGTCCGCGTGGTCTTGGGTGGCGTGCTTTTTGGGGTGCAAGGCGGAATGCTGGTGCATGAAGTTTTGCGGCGGGAAAACGGGGCACCAGGGCGTGGGCGCACGCTGTTGGCCATTGGTGCGGCCATGGTGATGGTGCTGTACCTGCAGCGAAGCCTGGGTGTGATGCTTGGCTGGAATGAGGTGGCGCAATGGCAGACACCTCACGGGATTCAGGTGGGCAGCCACCTGATGGGGCTCGCGGGACTGATTTTTACGACCCTGGGCTTTGTCTTGATGGGCAAGGAGAGGGCGGATGCGGAACAACAGAAGCTTGCGCGGCTGGATACGTTGACCGGCGTGCCCAATCGACGGGCGCTCATGGATGGTCTGGACCGTGTGCTCGCGCAGGCCGGACGGGAGCAACGGTCCGTGGCATTGCTGATGGTCGATATCGACCACTTCAAGCGTGTGAACGACAGCTACGGGCATCTGGCGGGCGACGCCGTTCTGGCGGCCGTGGCCGCCTGTCTCCGGGACGGCTTGCGGGCTCAGGACACCCTGGGCCGCTATGGGGGCGAGGAGTTCCTCATCGTATTGCCGACCACCGACGCCGCTGGCGCTGCGCGGCTGGCGGAGCATCTGCGGCAGAGGGTCGAAAAAATGGACGTGCGGTGGGCTGGGCAGGATATCCGCGTGACCATCAGCCTGGGGGTGCATGCCCGGGTTCCTTCGGGGCAGACCGAGGCAGGCGCCATGATCGACACGGCAGACCAGGCCATGTATGCCGCCAAGCATGCAGGGCGCAACCGTGTTGAGGTGTGGACGGCTCCGCTCCGGCCTGCTGCTGCGCAAGGCGCAGGCTGAAGCTGCGCGGGTCCGGGTCTGTGGCCCCTGTCAATGCAAGGGCAGGCGCAGTACAAAGCAGGCGCCTGCGCCTGTATGGTCTTCACAGTGCACGGTGCCACGGTGCCGCGATGCGATGGAGCGCACCAGGGCCAGGCCCAGGCCCACGCCTCCCGAACGCTCGCTGGCGCCAGGCAGGCGGTAGAACGGTTCAAAGATGCGTTCGCGCTGATCGGCAGGCACCCCGGGGCCGTGGTCGCATACCCGCACGACGGCCAGGTCGTGCTGGCGGGCAATGTGCACGGAGATTTCGCCCTGGCTGTAACGGCGGGCATTCTCAAGCAGGTTGCGCAGGGCGCGGCGCAGCAGTTTGGAGACCCCTTGCACTGGTAGCGATTCGGCGCTGGTGTCCACGTCCAGGTCGGCGCCGATGCGTGCACACTCTTCGGCGGCAAGGCCGATCAGGTCCACATCCTCGACCGTTCCCACGTCCGCTTCGCGGGCGTCCAGACGGCTGGCCAGCAAAATCTCATCCACCAACTGGTCGAGTTCGGCGATGTTGCGCAGGATCTCGTCGCGGAAGGCGGGAGAGGGCTGCTGACCACCCATCAGTTCCAGGCCCATGCGGATGCGGGTCAGGGGGGAGCGCAGTTCGTGCGAGGCGTTGGCGAGCAGTGATTTGTGCGACGTCACCAGGGCCTCGATGCGCTCGGCGGCGGCGTTGAACTGGCGCGCTAGGTCGGCGATTTCGTCGTGTCCCTGTGTGGGCACTCGCACCGACAGGTCACCTTCACCAAAGCGCTGCACGCTGCGCTGTAAAGCCACCAGCCGCTGCGTGAGCCGCCGAATGATGGGAAACACCCCCACCGCCACGGCAATGCCTACCAGGGCCAGCATCCAGACAAAGCCAAAGGGCGGGCGCATCCAGAAGGCCGCGCTGTGCGGTGCAGGGGCTCCGGGGCGGCCCTGGCGGTCGGTGCGGGCGGGGCGGGGCGCCATCTGCAGGCTGAAGGATTCACCCGAGTCGGTTTCGATGCGGAACTCCGACCCCTCGCTTGGCTCCTGGCGTTGGCGGGTGGCCAGGCCGCGCACCATGATCTCGCCCTGGGCATTGCGCAGCACCAGCTCGCGGGAGGGGGGCGAGATGTTCTGCGCGTTCTGCTCGGCGGCCATCCGCCAGGCCCAGCCCACCAGCAGCGTGAGCACGGCCACCCCTCCGACCACGGTCAGCCAGATGCGCAGGTACAGTCGGCGGGAAAATGGATTGGCCATGGTGGTTCGTACACGCCTTCTCAGTCTTGCTGCTTGGCGAAGACATAGCCAACGCCGCGTACCGTGAGGATGCGGCGCGGGCTTTTCGCGTCCTGCTCGATGGCCGCGCGGATGCGGCCCATGTGGACGTCGATGGAGCGGTCGAACGCCTCCAGTTCGCGTCCGCGCACAGCCTCCATGATCTGGTCGCGTGTCAGCACGCGGCCCGCGCGCTCGGCCAGCGCCACCAGCAGATCGAACTGGTACGAGGTCAGCTCAGCCGGCTGGCCTGCCACGGTGACGGTGCGCGCGTCGCGATCAATCTCCAGCGAGCCGAAACGCAGTGCCTGACTGACGGGCTGGGCACCGTCCGTGCGGCGGCGCAGGATGGCTCGGATGCGGGCCAGCAGTTCGCGCGGCTCGAACGGCTTGGGGAGGTAGTCGTCGGCCCCGATCTCCAGGCCGATGATGCGATCCATCGGGTCGCCCTTGGCCGTGAGCATGAGCAGCGGCACCCGGGCCGCAGGCCCCGGCAGGGCGCGAATACGGCGGCACACGTCCAGCCCGTCCATGTCGGGCAGCATCAGGTCCAGGATGACCAGGTCGGGCAGCGTACCGCCTTCCGTGCCCTGCAACTGGGCCAGTCCGCTGGTGCCGTCCCCCCGGTGGGTGACCTGCATTCCCGACTGGCCGAGGTATTCGCTCACCATCTGTGCCAGGCGGGTGTCGTCTTCGATCATCAGCAGTTGGGCGCTCATGGGTTCAGTGGTGATGGGATTGAAAGCAAGCCTTCAGGGTGCCGCAAGGCTGTCACCTTGCCATGTCGCAGGGGTAAAGCCCCTGTAAACGCCGGGAGGCTGGAAATGGCCGAAAGCTATAAATTTCATAGCTAGTTGCGCTTTATGAATGTGCCTTTCATGCGGTTTTTGCTCTTGATGCAAGCCATACCAGCACCAGCACGGGGGCGCCCAGCAGTGCGGTGGCTGTAAAGAACTGCGCATAGCCGAAGGCATTGACGTAGTCCCCCGAGAAACCGGCCACGAACTTCGGTGCCAACAGCATCATGGAACTGAAAAGCGCATATTGCGTGGCCGAGTAGCTCACGTTGGTCAGGCTCGACAGGTAGGCAATGAACGCCGCAGAGGCAATGCCGCTGGCCAGATTGTCTGCCGACACCACGGCGATCAGTGCCGTCACGTCGTGCCCGTGTCCGGCCAGCCAGGCAAACAGCAGATTGGTGCAGGCACTGAGCATGGCGCCCAGCATCAGGATGCGCATCACGCCAAAGCGCATGGACAGCGCTCCGCCCACGAAGGCGCCCACCAGCGTCATGATGACGCCGTACACCTTGGTGACCGCCGCCACCTCGTCCTTGGTAAAGCCCATGTCCACATAAAACGGGTTCGCCATGATGCCCATCACCACGTCGCTGATGCGGTACACGGCGATCAAGGCGAGGATCAGCGCCGCCTGCCAGCCGTAGCGGCGCAGGAAATCGGCAAAAGGCTCGATCAGGGCGCTGCGCAGCCACTCGGCGGCATTGCGCGCCGGCGGCAGGGCCATGGGCCGGGGCTCGCGCGAGAACAGCACCGTGACCATGCCCACGGCCATCGAGGCCGCCATCACCAGGTAGGCCGTCTGCCAGGCACCGTTCTGGTAGGCTGCGGCGCCTTGTGCTGCTGCCTGTCCCAGGGCTGGTGCCACTTCGGCGCGGGCGGCAATCCAAAGCACCCCGGCGCCGGCCCAGATCATGGCCAGCCGGTAGCCGGTCTGGTACGTGGCCGCCAGCGCGGCCTGGCGGTCGGCATCCGCCGATTCGATGCGGAAGGCGTCCAGTGCAATGTCCTGCGTGGCCGAGCCAAAGGCCACTGCCAGTGCGCACCAGACAATGGGCCCCAAGGTCTGGCGCGGGTCTGCCAGCGCCATGCCCGCGAGCCCCGCCACGATCAGTCCCTGCGACAGCAGCAGCCAGCCCCGGCGGCGCCCCAGCATCCGGGTGAGCAGCGGCAGTGGCATGCGGTCCACCAGCGGCGCCCACACCCATTTGAAACCATAGGCCAAGCCCACCCAGCTGAGATACCCGATGGTGCTGCGGTCGATGCCGGCCTCGCGCAGGCGAAAGCTGAGGGTTCCCAGCACCAGCAGCAGTGGCAGCCCGGCGGAAAAACCCAGCGTCAGCATGCGCAGGCTGGCGGGCTCCAAGTACACCCGCAGGGTCTGCAGCCAGGGCGTGCGGGGTGTTTCGGGGGAGGGTGTTGCGGTGGTGTTCTCGTGCATGGGGCGGGGTGTTTTTGTCTATTATTCCTCCATGTGTCTGTTCTGCCCCACTCCTGTCGCCGCTCCCTCGTCCTTGTGGTCTTCCCGCCGGGCGTTCCTGCTGCTGGCGGGCGCGGGCGCTGCCGCACCGGCGCTGGCCCAGGTTGACGTGGGTTCGGCGTCCAGCATGCGCCGCCTGGTGTCGGCCGAAACGCTGGAGCAATCCGCTGTGCAGCAATATGGCCAATTGCTGGCCCAGGCGCGCGCGCAGCGGGCCCTGGCGCCCGCAGGGCATCCGCAGCTCGAAAGGCTGCACGCCATCGCCCGTCGGCTCATTCCCTTCACCACCCCCTGGAATGACCGCGCCCGCCACTGGCGCTGGGAGGTCAACCTCATCGGCAGCAAGCAGATCAACGCCTTCTGCATGCCCGGCGGAAAAATCGCCTTCTACACCGGCATTCTCGACCAGCTCAAGCTGACCGACGACGAAACCGCCATGATCATGGGGCATGAAATGGCCCATGCCCTGCGCGAGCATGCGCGTGAGCGCATCGCCAAGACGCAGGCCACCAACCTCGGCCTTCGCCTGGGGTCGCAGCTGCTGGGGCTGGGCGACCTGGGCAACCTGGCGGCCAGCCTGGGGGGGCAGCTGTTGACGCTGAAATTCAGCCGCAGCGACGAAAGCGATGCCGATCTGGTGGGCCTTGAGCTGGCTGCGCGTGCGGGTTTCAACCCTGCGGCGGCCGTGAGCCTGTGGCAAAAGATGGGCAACGCGACCGGGTCAAGCCAGGGCGGGCTGGCATTCCTCTCCACACACCCCAGCGGACCGCAGCGCATCCGCGAGCTGGAGCAGAACGTGCCCAAGGTGCAGGGCCTCTACGAGGCCGCAGTGCGGCAGTAGCCCCCAGCTGCCTGCGTGGCCGGGCGGTCAGGCGGCCAGCGGGGGCGCCTGCTCGTCCCCGGAGAGCACGTTTTGCGCCCACACGGCCAGCTTGCGGGTGTCGGCGCGCAGCACCTCCTGCTTGACGGCCAGGATTTGCGCCGGATGCATGGAGAAGCTCCGCAGCCCCAGACCCAGCAGCAGGCGCGTCATGGTCACATCCCCTGCGGTTTCTCCGCACACCGAGACGGACTTGCCCTGCGCCCGGCATTCGGCTATCACGTCGGCCACCAGCCGCAGCACGGCAGGGTGCATGGGATCGTAGAGGTGGGCGACCGACTCGTCCGCGCGGTCGATGGCCAGGGTGTACTGGATCAGGTCGTTCGTGCCGATCGACAGAAAATCGAAATGCCGCAGGAAATACCGCACCATCAGTGCTGCGGCCGGAATCTCGATCATGGCCCCCAGGCGGGCCGGTCCGTGCACCGCGCCGCGTGCATCGAGCTCGGCGCGCGCCAGACGCACCTGCGCCATTGTCTGGGCGATCTCGCCGGGATGCGCCAGCATCGGGAAGAGGATGTTCACCTGCCCATGCGCTGCCGCTCGCATCAGCGCGCGCAGTTGTGTGCGGAACATGGCCGGGTCAGCCAGGCTCCAGCGGATGGCGCGCAGGCCCAGCGCCGGGTTCAGAATGTCGTCGCGGTGCACCTTGTCCAGGGGCTTGTCGGCGCCGATGTCGATGGTGCGGATGGTCACCGGCAGGCCCTGCATGCCTTCGACCGCCTCGCGGTAGGCGAGGTACTGCTCTTCCTCGCCGGGCAGATTGCCCAGGCGCCCCATGAACAGAAACTCGGTGCGGAACAGGCCCACGCCCACGGCGCCGGCCGCCACGGCAGCCGCGGTGTCGCCCGGCATCTCGATATTGGCCAGAAGATCCACCCTGTGACCGTCGATCGTGATGGCGGGGGTGTGCCGCAGCCGCGACAGACGCTCGCGCTCCAGTTCGATCTGGCGCTGGCGAAAGCCATACTCGGCCAGGATGATGGGGGAGGGATCGACGATCATCACACCCGCATCACCGTCGATGATGACCCAGTCGTCCTGGCGCACCAGCTGGCTGGCCGAGCGCGCGCCCACCACGGCGGGGATGTCCATGCTGCGCGCGACGATGGCGGTATGCGAGGTCTTGCCCCCCACATCGGTCACGAAACCCGCGAACACGCTCTTCTTGAACTGCAGCAGATCGGCAGGGGACAGATCGTGCGCCACCAGCACCAGGGGCACGTCCACCGTGTCGTCGAGCAGCAGGTCTTGCTGCGTCTTGCGCCGGGGGCTGCTTGCAGGAGGCGCCACCGGACTGGCCACGCCCTTCATGTGCCGCAGGATGCGGTCCACCACCTGCTCCAGATCGGCCTTGCGCTCGCGCAGGTAGTCGTCCTCCATCTCGTCGAACTGGCGCCCGATCACTTCCAGCTGCGTGGTCAGTGCCCACTCGGCGTTGTACAGGCGCTCGGTGATCCAGTGCTTGACGCCGCTGGTCAGCATCTCGTCCTGCAGCAGCATGAGGTGCACGTCCAGCAGGGCGGCCAGCTCATGCGGCGCATCGGCAGGCATTTCGCCCTGCAGGCGCTGCAGCTCGTCCACCACGGCATTGCGGCCATGGCGCACGCGGTCGATTTCGCTCTCGATCTGGTGCGGTTCGATGAAGTAGTGGGCCACCTCCACGCGGCTGGAGCCCACCAGCACCGCGCGTCCGATCGCGATGCCGCGCGCCACGGCCAGGCCCGGAACGGAAAACGTCATCGCGCACTCCTTTCAGCCCGCACGGAAACTGCCGCCGGGCCCATGCTCATTCACCTTCGCCGAACTTGTCGGCAATCAGCGCCAGCAGCGCGTCCCTGGCTTCCTGCTCGCGCTCGCCGCTGGTTTCGATTTCCACCGTGGTTCCCATGCCAGCCGCCAGCATCATCACGCCCATGATGCTTTTGGCGTTGATGCGGCGCTCGCCCCGGCTCATGAAGACATCGCAGGGAAAGCTGCCGGCGAGCTTGGTGAGCTTGGCCGATGCGCGGGCATGCAAGCCCAGTTTATTGCTGATGGTCGTTGCGGTCTTGATCATGCGGTCGGGAATTCTGGTTCTGGGGCGCCGTCACGGCCACCTGCATCACGCCCTGGGTTCCGCCCACCACGGCGCGCTGGACCAGTGCATCCAGCGGCTCGGAGCGGTAGCACACCGTGCGCAGCAGCATTGGCAGGTTCACGCCGGTCACCAGGCGGGCGTGGCGCCCCTCGACCAGGCGCTGTGCAACGTTGCAGGGCGTGGCGCCAAACACATCGGTCAGCACCAGGGTAGGGACGGTGCCGTGCGTCGTCAGCATGCTGCGGGCCTGGGCCAGCGTGTCTTCGGGGGGCGCCTGGGGAGGCACGTCGAGCACCATCACGCTTTCCGCGCAGTCCGGGAAGACATGCAGCGCGCATTCGCGCAGTGCATGGGCCAGCGGGGCGTGGGCGATGATGAAGATGCGTGTGCTCATGTTTCGGCGGTACGGATTGCATTATCGCTGCGGCCGCGCAGCACGAACCAGGCATAGGCCGCCGCATTGCAGACCAGGTACATGGCCATGGCGCCCTGGTAGGACGCGAGTGTGGATGCGCCCGCCGCCGCCAGGCCATCAACTGCCAGGCCCACGCCCCACTGCACCACGAACACCCCGACGAAGATCACCAGGTTGTAGGCGGACAAGGCGCGCCCGGCCAGGGCCTGAGGGAAGGACATCGCCAGTGCCGGTTGCGAGAGGGAAACAAAGGTGCTGGTGGTGCAGAACAGTGCCCAGGCCCCCGCTCCCGCCTGCGGGCCCAGGAACACGATCAGCGCGAGCACCACCAGGCTGCATGGCAGGCCCGCCGCCATCAGCCGGTTGGCGCCCAGTCCCTTGCGCAGCAGCCAGGGGTTGACCATGCCCCAGGCCCAGAAGGTGCACAGCATGGAGACGTTGATCCAGAAAAGTCCGGTCGCCGCTTCCAGGGGCGTGTATCCCGCGACCTTCTGCATCCAGGGGCCCGCCCAGAGCGTCTGCATGGCAACCATGCCGCCGTAGCTGAAAAAGCCCAGCGGCGCCAGGCGCCGAAAGTAGGGGTGGCGCCAGACCATGCCGTAGCCGTCCCCGGCGGCCGCGCTGGCGGCGGGCGGTGCATCGCCCGCCGGGCGCCAGCGCGGCACCCCCAGGGCTATCCACGCCATCGACAGCAGCACCAGCGCCGCCAGCCCCCAGAAAAGGGGGCGCCATCCCGCCACGGGCAGCAGCCACTGCACGGGCAGCGTGGAGGCCACCATGCCGAGCGAACCGGTCATCAGCATCCAGGAGTTGGCGCGCATCTGCGCGGTAGGGGTCAGCCAGCGCCGGTAGCCCGTGAGCGGCGCCATCAGGCAGGCGCTGACTCCCGCGCCCACCAGAACACGGCCCGCCAGCAGCCCGGAGAACCCCTCGGCCAGCGAAAACACCAGACACCCCGCGACAGCGACTCCCAGAAAACCGAGCTGGACCTTGCGGGGGCCATGGCGGTCGAGCCACTTGCCCAGCGGCAGCTGGGTGGCGGAAAAGCCCAGAAAATACCCCCCCGACAGCAAGCCCAGATCGCGCGCCTGGAGCGTGAACTCCTGGGCCAGCGTGGGCGCCAGGGTGGCTGTGACGGCGCGCAGCAGAGCGGACAGGAAATAGGCAAACGCGAACGCCAGGAACACCAGGGCGGCCGAGCGCCGCGAGAGCATGGTCACCGCAGTTCCAGTCCGTCGAAGAACGGACCGGCCGCCGCCGGGTCGGGCAGGGCACTGAACAGGACGGCGTGGCACACATGCACCTGTGCCGACTTCACGCGCGCAAACCACACCGCCTGGGCGGATACGGCGCGGCCCTCGGCACTGCGCCCCTGGACGGACACCCGGAGCGACTGGGGCAGTTCGAGAGCCCCGGCCGGGAGAAAGGGCGCAGGCTCCGCAGCCCCCGGCTGCCCGGGCGCCGGCGCCTGCATGCCCGCCAGCACGGCGGCGCGCCAGTGCGTGAGCGCCGCGCCAGCCAGCGCGGGATCGCTCAGCCGGGCGCAGGCCACGGCAAACGTGGCCCCGTCGGCCTCGCAGCCCATCATGTGCATGGACACGGGCGCTCCGGCCAGCTCGACGGAGCGCTCCACCTGGTCGGGCTTGCAGGGCAGGCTGGCTGCCAGCCCCGATTCAGCCAGCGACACCTGGCGCCAGTTCAGCGCGGGGCTGCAGGCCGTCAGCAGCGCCAGGGCCGCCATGCCAAGGATTCTTTTCATCCGGGGATTATCGGCAGATGCGCCCGGGCCTGCCGGGCCGTGTGAACCTTTGGCCCGCGGGCGAGTCCCATACGCAGTCTTGTCTGGCCTGTCGCACAATGGCGGCCCTCTTTCCTGGAAAACTGTATGCGGTTCAAACATGCGTTGATCGCGGTCGCCCTGGCCGCCGCTGCCTCGGCCGGCACCTGGGCGCTGCTGGGCGCCAGCCAGTCCGCGGCGCCTGAATCCACCTTTGTGCTGCTCGACGGTTCGAGCCAGACCACGGCTGATCTGCGTGGCAAGGTGACCCTGGTGAACTTCTGGGCCACAAGCTGCACCACCTGCGTGGCCGAGATGCCGGACATTGCCGCCACCTACCAGAAGTACCACGCGCGCGGGTTTGAAACCCTGGCCGTGGCCATGAGCTACGACCCGCCCAGCTACGTGGTCAACTTCGCCGAATCGCGCAAGCTGCCGTTCAAGGTTGCCCTGGACAACACCGGTGCCGTCGCCAAGGCCTGGGGAGATGTGCGCATCACGCCGACCACCTACATCGTCAACAAACGCGGGCAGATCGTGAAAACCTATGTCGGCGCACCGGACCTGGGCGAGTTGCACAAGCTGATCGAGCAACTGCTCTCGGAGGCCTGACGGGCGCCGTGCCGTCTGCGCGAGCGGGTGCCGTTACACTCGGCCTTCCCCCAAACAACCTTCGAGAAGTGGATACGCCTCCCATCACATTGCTGCCTCCCCAGGGGGACGATGAACTGGCTGCCGTGCGCGAGCTCTTCGAGGAATATGCCGCGAGCCTGGACATTGATCTGTGCTTTCAGCAATTCGACGCAGAGCTGGAAAGCCTGCCGGGCGAGTACGCGGCGCCCCGAGGCGCCCTGTTGCTGGCACGGGTGGATGGCGCGGCCGCAGGCTGCTGCGCGCTGCGCCCGATCGATAACGCCGACTACCCCAACGCCAGCGAGATGAAGCGCCTGTATGTGCGCAAGGCCTTTCGGGGCTTCGGCCTGGGGCGGCAACTGGCCGAGGCCATGCTCGATGCGGCGCGCCAGGCGGGCTATGCCTGTGTGCTGCTCGATACGCTCGACGAAATGGAGTCGGCGCGGGCCCTGTATGCCGACCTCGGGTTTGAGGAAATCCCGCCCTACTACCACAACCCCATCCCGGGCGCGCATTACCTCAAGGTCGTTATTTCTTGAGACCGGCGCCAGCGGCCCACACCCGGGCGGCAGGGCGTGCAGCGCGCCTGGCCGCCGATCTGGAAGGAATGCGCGCGTGAAATCCGCCAGTGCAACGATCTTCGACGAGGCGTACTACCAGCGCTTCTACTTCGACAAGAAAACCAGCGTGGTCGACCCCGAGCACATCGGGCGGCTGGGCGCCTTTGTCTGCAGCTACCTGCAATACCTCCGCGTGCCGGTGCACCGCGTGCTCGACATGGGCTGCGGCATTGGCCTGTGGCGCGAGGTGGTGGCGCGGCACTTCCCAGATGCCAGCTACCAGGGTGTGGAGTTCAGCGGCTACCTGTGCGATCGCTACGGCTGGGAGCGCGGATCGGTGTTGGACTACCAGGCCGCATCGCCGTTTGACCTCGTCATCTGCCAGGGCGTTCTGCCCTACCTCAGCCCCCCCGACCTGAAGCAGGCGCTGCGCAACCTCGGCCGCCTGAGCCGGGGGGCGCTGTACGTGGAAGCCGTGGCGCGCGAGGACTATGAGCGCGACATCATCGACGATGAACTGACCGACCCGCGCATGTTCCGCCACCGCGCCGAGCTGTACCGCCGGGGGCTGGCCGAGGGCTTCACCGAGCTGGGCGGGGGCGTGTGGCTGAGCCGCCAGTGCGACCTGCCGCTGTTCGCCCTCGAATGCGTGGGCGGGCCATGACGCCTGCGTTACCGCCCCACGCCGTGGCGCGCCTGCGCGCCGAGCGCCTGGCGCGCAGCAGCAAGCCCTTCCTGGCCCGTGGCGGCCCCAGCGGCGAGCGCTGCCCGGGCTGCCGCCTGCGGCCCAGCCACTGCCTGTGCGACCTGCGGCCGCAGGTGCCCACGCGCGCGGGCGTCTGCCTGCTGATGGCCGACACCGAAGCACTCAAGCCCAGCAACACCGGCTGGCTGGTGGCCGACGTGGTGGCAGACACCTTTGCCTTCGGCTGGACGCGCACCGAGGTGCCCCCCGGCCTGCTCGCCTTGCTGGCCGATCCGCAGTGGCAGCCCTACCTGGTGTTTCCAGGCGACTATGCCGAACCGCGGCGCGTGGTGGCCGAGGTGGCGCCCCCGGCGCCCTCGGGTGAGGCGCCCGATCGCAAGCCGCTGTTCGTTCTGCTCGACGCCACCTGGGCCGAGGCGCGCCGCATGTTCCGCAAGAGCCCCTACCTGGACGCCCTGCCGGTGCTCAGCCTGCGGCCCGAGCAGTCGTCGCGCTACCGGCTGCGCCAGTCGGCCGACGCGGCCCACCTGTGCACGCTGGAGGTGGCGGCGCTGTGCCTGGCGCTGGCGGGCGAGGAGCGGGCCGCCCAGGTGATGGAGGCCTACCTCGACGTTTTCACCCACCACTACCTGCAGGCCAAGAACCAGCGGCCCGTGGACTCCGCGGATGCACTGCACCAGCGCCTGCGCGGCCTGTGTGGCGTACAGTAGCGCCCCTGCACACACCAAGGCACCCCTCCCATGAGCAAAGAACTGGCCCGACAGCGCGAACTGAACCCGATGGAACTGTGCGAGCCCTGCAAGGGCATCCAGCGCAACTGGCGCAAGGCGCCCGGCCATGCCGAGTTGGTGCAGCGCGGCAACCGCAAGGAAGAGCGCGAGACCGGCACCGTCACCATCACCCGCTACCAGTGCGACCGCTGCGGCACGGCCTGGGAATACGAGAACGACAAGAACAACCAGCAGGCGGGCTGGTCGGTGGTGGGGCGCTGAGCCGTTTTTGCTAGCCTTTCAATAGCTGCCTGCGCTTTATCCACGGGCGCTAGAAGCCAATTTCATTCAAACCAACGGCGCTGGGCCTGCTTCTTCAACCCAGCACATGCGCCTGCACGCCCCGGCGCGGCGAGGGCCCCACAGGCGGCGCGTAGCCCAGGCGCGCCCACATCTGCACCGTGCCGCGCCCGCCACCCGCGCCCAGCAGCGCGTGGATGGCGGCGTGATGGGGCGCTTGCTCGGGGTATTCCTGCAAGGCCTGCTGCAGCGGGTGCATGGACAGGCCGTGCGCCGTGGCGGCGAGCTGCGCACGCGCATAGGCACGCCCGGCCCGCACCTGGGTGGCGCGGTCGTTGGTCTCGGTCACCATGGCGAAGAAGGCGGGCGTGGCCTCGATCTTGGCGTTGAAGTCCTGCACCTGCTGGGTGACCGCCATGTCGTCGGGGCCGGGGGCGCGGCTGCGGCTCGTTCACGCTCAGGCCGTCGCGGTGCGCGGCGATCTCGCGCGGGCCCACGCGCAGCACCTTCAGCGATTCGAGCATGGTGCGCGGCGTGACCAGCTCCACGCGCCAGGCATCGCGCGCGATGGCGCGGTGCTCGGGCAGGCGCGCGTTGCCGGGCAGGGCAAAGTCCACGCGCAGGCCCGGCGCCGTGCAGGCCGCCGCGATGGCCTGCACCGCTGGTGGCGCGGGCGCGCGCTGCTCGTAGGCCGAGCGGTTGGTGTGGCGCCGGAAGATCTGCGCGAACAGCGGGTCGGGCTGCGCGCTGGCGTCAAGCATCAGCCGCACGCGGGCCGTGGCGTGGTGGGTGTGCGGCGGCGCGGGCGGTGTGCGTGGGTCGAACACGCCGTGCGGAAACAGCTCCATCTCGGCACGCAGGCCTTGCTGCAGCGCAGCCAGGTGCAGCAGTTCGAGGAAGGTGCCTTTGTGTAGTGTTTCACTCTGATTGGTACTTTCAGCCAGCGGCCAAGGGGTCAGCTGCTAGGCGCAGGGGCGCAGGCATAACGGGTTACGTCAAGCCACTGCAACAACGCAGATGGCCC
>JANJVX010000103.1 GCA_024709845.1 Burkholderiaceae bacterium
AAGGAGCAGAAAGCCGTGCTTTGCGGGTGAAAACACGCGGGTTTGCGACCTGATTATCAGGATGCGGAAAACTGCTGCGAAAAATGCGCTGGCAGCCGCTGAGCAAGTTCGGCCGCAGGGGAGTATTTCAGCAGTCTGCTAAGAGTCAATAGATCACCAACAGCCTGTGGCTTGGAAACAATTGCTCTCGCAGTTGGAACATGGGTGGCTCTTAAATTCGCAGATAAAGGCTTTGATGCCGTATTTGATCAGACTTTGAAGGCGCCAACCGAGGCCTTTGTTAAAAATGTCTTGGCTATTATTAGAAGACACCGAAATGATGCCATTGAATATCAAAATCTCGTGTATTTAGAAGATTTGAATTTGTCCATTCTTGTCAGAGTCATTGTCAGTAAAAATGAAGATATAGATGGCATTTCATTATTGATAAATAATGTTCACGCAATGGCAAATTCGAAAATAAGATCTGCTGGAAAGTTGGCCGAAATCCATTGTTATACATTGATCAATGGGTGCTGTAATATTGAGCCGGAGCTATTTAGCGACATAAACCAAATTAAACCCTCATACCCGGTTAGTCGTCGAGAAACCATAAAAATTGAAAAGGTCTAATTTCAGCGTTGAAGGACGGCCTCTCCTTGCACCCAGCAGCTCCTCCTGGCCGACTCCGGTCTTAACATTCGCGACCGTTCCTGTTGTTCCTCAGGCGAGTTCACACGCTGTCAGAGGGCCTGCTTTTGGCAGCGGATGCTGCGCATCCAAGGCGTGCCAAGGCGCTGCTTCAATTCGGTGATTCGATTCAATTTTGATAGCTGCCAGCGCTTTCCTATCAAGGGCCAGAGCCCTAAAACACCTTAAATCGCCAACGGGTCCACATCGACCAGCCAGCGGATCAGCCCCTTGTGCTCGGGCTGGCTGCGGGTGGCCTGCATCACGGGCTGCCAGTGGGCCAGAAAGCGCTGCAGCGCGGTGCGGCTGCTGCTCTCCAGCAGCATCTGGGCACGCTCCACGTTGGCCACGCGCTGGATGGTGAGTGGCACGGCCGGGTAGAGCGTGACCTGCTCCAGCCCCGGCAGGCCGTGGGCGTGTGCGGCGTGGCTGGCGGCGGCGAGGAAGCCCTGGGCCACTTCCTGCGTGCGGGCGTCGGCGCGCACCAGGGCCTGGAAGGCAAACGGCGGCATGGCGGCTTCTTCGCGCTCTTTCAGCTGCTGGGCGGCGAAGGCCGGGTAGTCGTGCAGGCGCAGCGCCTCGAACACGCCGTGCTGGGGGTGGAAGGTCTGCACCCACATCTCGCAGCGCGTGCCCTGGGCGGCCAGGTAGGCGGCGTCGCGCCCGGCGCGGCCGCCGGCCTGCATGAGCAGGGCGAACAGGCGCTCGGGTGCGCGGAAGTCGCTGCTGAACAGGGCGCCATCGGGCTGCACGGCGGCCACCAGCGTGATGCGGCGGAAGTCGTGCCCCTTGGCGATCATCTGCGTGCCCACCAGCACATCCACCTCGCCCGCGTGCACCTGGGCCAGCTGGCTCTGCAGCGCGCCCTTGGCGCGCGTGGTGTCGGCGTCGATGCGCGCGATGCGCACGGGCGTTCCGTCGGGGCGGCGCACGGCGGCCAGCAGCTCGCCGAGCTGTTCTTCGAGCTGCTCGGTGCCCCGGCCGATGGGCACGATGTCCGGGCTGCCGCAGCCCGGGCAGGCGCGCGGCACGCGCACGGTAAAGCCGCAGTGGTGGCAGCGCAGCGTGCGGTCGAGCTTGTGGAAAACCTGGTGCGCGCTGCAGTGCGGGCAGTCGCTCTTCCAGCCGCAATCCTGGCAGTGCAGCACGGGGGCGTAGCCGCGGCGGTTGAGCAGAATCATGCTTTGCTCGCCGCGCTCCACGCGCTCCTGCAGGGCCGCCAGCAGCGGGGCCGAGAACACGGTGCGCCGGGGCTGGTGGTTCATGTCCACGCGGCGCACGCGCGGCAGTTCTCCGGCGCCAGCGCCTGAACCGATGCGGCTGGGCATGTGCAGGCGCTGGTAGCGCCCGCCCTCGGGGTCGTCCGGGGTGGGCGGGCGGCTGGCGTGCCAGCTCTCCAGCGAGGGTGTGGCCGAGCCGAGGATGACCTTGGCGCCCTGCGCGCGGCCGCGCCAGATGGCCAGGTCGCGGGCCGAGTAGCGCGCGCCCTCTTGCTGCTTGTAGCTGGGGTCGTGCTCTTCGTCCACCACGATGAGGCGCAGGCCCGGCAGCGAGGCGAACACCGCCATGCGCGTGCCCAGCACGATGCGCGCCTGCCCGCTGTGCGCGGCCAGCCAGGCCTTGAGGCGCTGCGGGTTGGTCATGCCGCTGTGCAGCGAGACCACGCTGGCCGCGCCAAAGCGGGCGGTGAAGCGTTCTTCGAGCTGGGGCGTGAGGTTGATCTCGGGCACCATCACCAGCGCCTGGGCGTTGGCGTCCTGGGCCAGCAGTTCCTGCACGCAGCGCAGGTAGACCTCGGTCTTGCCACTGCCGGTGCTGCCGAACAGCAGGAAGGGGCCAGGTTTTGAAAGAATTTCGGCCTGGGCGCTTTCCTGCTCTGCGCTAAGTGCTATCAAATCAGAAGTGATTGCGGGCTCTGCCTGCCGTGCCGGGCGGCGCAGGCGGCGGGCCAGTTGCTCGGGGCCCAGGTCGCGCAGTTGCGGTGGCAGGGCCGAGAGCGCCACCTCGCCCAGGCTGCGCTGGTAGTAGCGCGCGGCAAAGGCCACCAGGCGGCGCCAGGGAGCGTCCAGCGGTGCGATGCCGTCCAGCACCCCGGCCACGGGGCGCAGGGCACGCTCGCCGGGCGCTGCAGCGCCGTCACCAACCCACACCACGCCCAGCACCACACGCCTGCCCAGAGGCACGCGCACCAATGTGCCGGGGGCGAGTGGGCGCTCACTGGTGTAGTCGAGCAGGTCGCCCACGCCGCTGTGCGACGGGGTGTGCACGGCCACTTGCACGGTGGAGAGGGGGGCGGTCACGGCTTCAGCTTGTTGCGCTAAGTGCTTGATTTTCGGGCGTTTGTACCGGGGGGGAGGGCCCTTCTGTGGATAACTTTGTTGACATCCCTGCGGCAGGAGGCTCCGAGCCGACGGGGCGCCCTGGGCCGGTGGTTGTCATCGCAAGCGCGCATATTGAAAAAATCCATATGAATCAACGGCCTTCATGGTACGCACGGGCATTTGCAGGGGGTGCGGTGCCGGGGACATACCACAGTGCGGGAAGTGTGCACAAGTCGTTGCATTTGGTCACGTCAGCCATCGGCAGTGAACCGGATTTGCGTCATGCCCGGCGCCAGGTTCACTCATTTTTTAGGGTTTGCACTCCAAGTGCTTGTCGCGGCAAGGATTTTTGCAGTCATCCCGAATTTCTGTGGATAACTTTGTTGATATCCCCTGGGCATGGGCTGCAAGGCCTTGAAAACTCGGGCTTTCAACAAGGTGCCCAGCAAAACAGCAACAACGGCGGGTGAATGAAATCAAGCACTTGCGAGGCTGTGGAGGGGCGTTGCTCCCTGCTGGGCCGTGGCGCCCGCCGGCTCCGGGCGGGTCGGCGCCGCCGGGCCGGTGTGCATAAGTCAGACAGCCGGGCGGCCCCCAATCAGGCCTTGCGCTGCGCGCGCGAGTGGCTGTGCACGGCCTCCACCAGCGCGGCCACGTGCTCGGGCGGCGTGAACTGGCTGATGCCGTGGCCCAGGTTGAAGATGTGCGTGGGGCCGGTGGTGGTCTTGTCGGTGTGCGGCTTGCCAAAGCTGTCGAGCACGGCGTGCACCTGGGTGACGATCTGTGCGGGCGGGGCAAACAGCACGTTGGGGTCGATGTTGCCCTGCAGCGCCTTGCCGGGGCCGCCGACCTGGCCGCCGACGATGGCGCGCGCCTTGCCCAGGTTGGCCGTCCAGTCCAGGCCCAGCACCTCGCAGTCGATGTCCTTCATGTCGTCGAGCCAGATGCCGCCGCCCTTGGTGAAGACGATGCGCGGCACGTCCTGGCCATCGACGCCCGTGCGCTTGAGCTGTGCCAGCACGCGGCGGGTGTATTCCAGGCTGAAGTCCTGAAAAGCACCGTCGGCGAGCACGCCGCCCCAGCTGTCGAAAATCATCACGGCCTGGGCGCCC
>JANJVX010000155.1 GCA_024709845.1 Burkholderiaceae bacterium
ACCCCCGTGCCGCCGCACCTGTACGAACTGTTCCCCGTGCTGCGGCAGATGCTGGGCCGGCGCGGTGGCGACCTCTCGGGCGGGCAGCAGCAGCAACTGGCCATCGCGCGCGCGCTGGCGCCGGGGCCGCGCCTGTTGATCCTGGACGAACCCACCGAAGGCATCCAGCCCAGCATCATCAAGGACATCGGCCGCGTGATCCGCCAGCTCGCCGATGGCGGCATGGCCGTGCTGCTGTGCGAGCAGTACTACGACTTTGCCGAGGAACTGGCCGACGACTACCTGGTGATGGAGCGGGGCGAAGTGGTGGCGCGCGGGCCGGGGGAGGAAATGGCGCGCAAGGGCATCCGGCAGCTGGTGGCCATCTGACCGGGGCGCGGGCCCCGGCTCACATCGCCCAGATGCGCGGTGGCGTGGCGGGCAAGCCCCACAGCTGCGCGCGCCAGGCGCTCCACACCTGGCGCAGCAGCTGCATGGCGGGCTCCACCTGCGGCGCCAGCACGCGCAGCACCACCAGGCGGCCGTCGGGGCTGGTGGCGCCCGCGCTGGCGCGCAGGGCGTGGGTGTCCAGCACGGCGCGCGCGGTGTCGAGCGCGGCCTCGCGCCGGGCGCGCTCCAGCGGCGTGCCCGCCACAAAGAACAGGCTGGCCAGGCAATGCTGCCCGGCCAGGCCCAGCGGGCTGTGCAGCAGGCGGCGGTCGGCCGCGTCGATCACACCGCGCTCCTGCCACAGGCCGGGGACCTCGATGTGCTGCACAAAGCGCCCAGCCTCGAAAGGCTGGCCGGCATGCGGCAGGCCGAGCGCGGTCACGTCCCAGCCCATGCATTCGGCGCCGGGTGCGAGGTCCAGCGTGAGGTGGTTCTCGGCCTGGCAGGCGCTGTAGCACAGGGCTTCGAGCGGCAGCCATTCGAGCCGCGCGCCCGGCGCCAGCGCCAGCCGCGTGCGCTGCAGCGCCGAATCGCCATTGGAGCGGTAGAAGCGCGTGGCGCCTGGCGTGGTGACAAGGGCGTGCGCGCCCGGTCCCAGCGTTGCGGAGACGTCCAGTGTGTCGCCCCCCACCAGGCCGCCGGGCGGGTGCACCAGCACGTTGTGGCAGATGCCGCCGCCCTCGGGGTACAGGCTTTGCAGGATGCGCAGCGGGCCGTCGTGCGTGAAGCGCGCCACGGTGCGCTGGTGTTCCAGGGTGTAGTCGACGTGCAGGTGGGCGTGCCAGGGCATGGAAGAAGTCAGTGGCGGGGAAGGGGCAGGGCGTGTTGTTTTCTTTGCTGCATGGCTTGACCGGCAGGGGCTGGCGCCCCTATTCTGGGCAGCTTGATGGGGGAGCGATGTCCATGCCCGAAGAGTCGAACAACGATACCGTGCGCCGCCTGCTGGCGCTGATGGAGCGCGAGACCGGTGCCCCCCCCGGGGCGGCGGTGCAGGCCGAAGTGGCGGCCATTCTCGGCGCGGGGGCGGCCCTGGCCCGCCCCGTGGCCCCGGAGGTGGCCCAGCGCGAGGTCACCATCCTGCTGGCCGACCTGCGCGGCTTCACGGCGCTGTCGGCCACGCGGCCTGCGGGCGAGGTGGTGGCGGCGCTCAACCGCTGCCTGGCGCGCCTGAGCGAGGTGGTGTTCCGCTACCAGGGCACCATTGACAAGTTCACCGGCGAATCCATCATGGTGCTGTTCGGTGCGCCGCAGGCACATGCGGACGACGTGGAGCGCGCCCTGGTCTGCGCCGTCGAGATGCAGCTGGCCATGCGCGACCTGAACCTGGAGCACCTGCGCGAGCGCCTGCCCCAGGTCTATCTGGGCATCGGCATCAACACCGGCATGGTGGTGGCGGGGCGCTTTGGCTCCGACCTGTTCTCGCAGTACACGGTGATCGGCGAAGAGGTGGACCTGGCTTCGCGCATCGAGGCGTTCAGCCTGCGCGGCCAGGTGCTCATGAGCGAGGCTACCTACCAGCGCTGCTGGAAACTGGTGTCGGCCACTGCGCCCATGCAGGTCTACGTGAAGGGCAAGGCCGAGCCCGTGGCCCTGCGCGAGCTGGTGGCCATTCCGGCGCGCAAGCTCAAGGTGCCGCGCCAGGAGTTCCGGCGCAGCCACCGCGCCGACACGCATGTGCCCTGCCTGTGCCAACTGGTGCAGGGCGACGATGTGCAGCCGCGCATCATCCACGGCATGATCGTGGACGTGAGCTACCACGGCCTGCAGATGGAGCTGCCCGAGCGCATCGAGCCGGGCAATGTGCTGCAGCTGGAGTTTTCGCTGGCGCTGGTGGACCACCGGGCGGTGGGCGTGTTCGGGCGCATCGTCAAGATCCAGGCCGCCGACGGCCATTGGGTGGCGGGCCTGGAGTTCAGCGAGATCGACGACGAGTCGCGTCAGAAGGTGCAGATGTTCGTGCAGCTGCTCGTGGCGTCGCGCTGAATCCATGCCTCATTCGCTCTGCGAACCCCGGTGCGCCCAGCCGGTGGTGTGCTTCTCGATGACGCTGAACAGCTCGTAGCAGGCCATGGCCATGGCTCCCACCACCATCAGGCCGGCAAATGCCAGGCCCATCTGCATGGACGAGCCCGCGCTGATGAGCAGGTAGCCGATGCCCTCGTTGGCGGCCGTCATCTCGCTCACCGTGGTGCCGACGAAGGCCAGCGTGATGGCGACCTTGAGCGAGCCGAAGAAGTAGGGCATGGAGCGCGGCAGGCCCACCTTGGTGAGCACGTCCCAGCGCTTGGCGCCCAGCACGCGCAGCACGTCCTCCAGCTCGGGCTCCAGCGTGGCCAGGCCGGTGGCGATGTTGACCATGATGGGAAAGAAGCTGATGAGGAAGGCGGTGAGGATGGCCGGGCCCGGGCCAATGCCGAACCACACCACCAGGATGGGCACGAAGGCCGCCTTGGGCAGCGCGTTGAAGGCCGTCATCAGCGGGTACACGGCGGCGTAGGCCAGGCGCGAGCTGCCGATGACGAAGCCCAGCAGCACGCCCACCACGATGGCGATGCCAAAGCCCGCCATGGTCACCCAGAAGGTGCGCCAGGCGTGGCCTGCGATCACGCCGCCGAACTCCACCAGCTGCACGCCGATGGCCCAGGGGCTGGGAAAGATGAACTCCGACACCTCGAAGGCCCAGCAGACAAACTGCCACAGCACCAGGGTGGCGGCCAGCAGGATCCAGGGGGCCCAGCGTTCGGTGCGCTTGCGTTGCGATGGGGTCATGGCGTGGGCTCCGGTGCGGTGGGCAAATGGGGCGCGGGCTTGCCGCCGGGCGAGCGCACGGCGCCGATGTGGCCGCGCAGCTCGTGCACGATGGCGGAGAACTCCGGCGTGTAGGTCACTTCGAGGTCGCGCGGGCGCGGCAGATCGATCTCGCGGCGCACCACGAAGCGGCCGGGGCTCTTGCTCATCACATACACCGTGTCGGCCAGAAAGACCGACTCGCGCAGGTCGTGCGTGACCAGAATGACGTTGAACTGCTGTTCCATCCACAGGTCGCGCAGGATGCACCACAGCTCCTCGCGCGTGAAGGCGTCGAGTGCGCCGAAGGGCTCGTCGAGCAGCAGCATCTGCGGCTCGTGGATGAGGGCGCGGCAGATGCTGGCGCGTTGCTGCATGCCGCCCGAGAGCTGCCAGGGAAACTTGTCCTCGTAGCCCGCCAGCCCCACCTTGCGCAGCAGGGCGCGGGCGCGCTCCTCGTATTCCTTGCGCTTTTGCTTGAACTGGCCCCGGTGCGGCTCGACAATCTCCAGCGGCAGCAGCACGTTGTCCACCGCCGTGCGCCAGGGCAGCAGCGAGGGCGCCTGGAAGGCCATGCCCGAGATTTTCAGCGGCCCGGTGACCGGCTGGCCGTCGATGCGGATGCTGCCGCGCGAGGGTTTTTTCAGCCCCGTGGCCAGCTTCATGAAGGTGGACTTGCCGCAGCCCGAGGGGCCGACGATGGCGATGAATTCGCCCCGGCGCACCTGCAGATCGATGGCTTCGACCGCGAAGTGGTTTTGCGCCAGCAGCTCCTCGTTGTAGGCGAGCCAGACGTCGCGGAAGTCCACGAAGGGGGATTCTTCAGCCTGCATGGATTTCAAGCAAAAAATGCCTCAAGCGCTTATGGGTAAAGCGCTGTCAGCTATTGAAAAAGGAGCGCTTACTTCTTTGGCAGGATGGCCAGTTCGGCCGCCGTGGGCAGGAAGCCGCCGTTCCACACGGCCTCGGGGTTGACGCGCGTCTTGGTGTTGAAGGCGTCCGACACCTGCGAGGCCATGAGCGACAGGCGTGCGGCGTTGAGCTGGCCAAAGCCGTCGGCGCGGGCGTCGGGGCTGTTGATGACGGTGTCGATGGCCAGCTGCAGGCGGCGTGTTTCGAGTGCCACGTTGACGATGCCGTCGCGCGCCTTCACATGCTCGATGGACGCGGCCGGGTTGGCCATGACCTCCTTGGCGCCCTTGGCGAAGGCCTGAAGGAAGGCCTTGATGGCGGCCGGGTTCTCCTTGATGAGCTTGGGGCTGGCGACGATGACGTTGCCGTAGAGCTTCACGCCGTTCTCGGCGTAGGGCAGCACCACCACGTCGGCGGCCTTGGCGCCGCGCGCCTCCAGGTTGAGCAGCGAGGTGAAGGTGAAGCCGGTGATGGCGTCCACGTCGCCGCGCACCAGCATGGTCTCGCGCAGCGGCGGGTCCATGGCTGTCCATTGCACGCTGCCCACGTTGTTGGCCTTCTGGAAGATGGGGAAGGCGCGGCGCCCGGCGTCGAACACCGGTGCGCCCAGCTTCTTGCCCGCCAGGTCGGCGGGCTTGGTGATGCCGCTCTTCTTGAGCGCCATCACCGAGGCGGGCGTGTTGTTGTAGACCACCATCACGGCCACGGGCTTGTTCTGCGCGTCGGGGTTGTTGGCGTGGAATTCCATCACGGCCGCCAGGTCGGCGAAGCCCATGTCATAGGTGCCCGAGGCCACGCGCTGCACGGCGCCGCCCGAACCGTTGCCCGCGTCCACCGTCACATCGAGCCCGGCGGCCTTGAAATACCCCTTGGCCACGGGCAGCAGGAAGAAGGCGGCGGGGCCCTCGAAGCGCCAGTCAAGCTGGAACTTGATGGGCGTGGTCTGCGCGTGCGCCTGGGGCAGCAGGGCGGCGGAGGCGGCCAGGACGGCGGCTTGCAGGAAAGATCGTTTCTTCATGGAGGCTCCTGGTGGAAAAAGCATGGAAGGCGCCGCAGGCACGGCCGCAATGGCCAGGCTGCGAGCAAAAACGATGCCTGCTTTGTCCGCCGAAGCAGCGGGGTGGCGTGACAGGCATGGGAACAGAGTCCCAGCCATTGTTCACCAAAGTGGTGCAGACCGGCATGCAGGCTTACCCGGAATCGGGCGCTGCAGGGCCGGTCTGCGCCGCGCCGCCCGGGCGGGGGCGCGGGGGCTGCGCATTTACCGGGCGCGCGATGCCGCGCTGGCCACGGCCAGGGCCGTCATGTTGAGCACGCGGCGCACCGTGGCGGCCGGCGTGAGGATGTAGGCCGTGGCGGCCGCGCCCATGAGGATGGGGCCCACCGTCACGCCGCCGCTGGTCGTGGTCTTGAGCACGTTGTAGAGGATGTTGGCCGAATCGAGGTTCGGGCAGATCAGCAGGTTGGCCGAGCCGGTGAGGGCCGAGTCCGCCATGTAGGTGGCGCGGATGCCCGGCTCCAGCGCGGCGTCGCCGTGCAGTTCGCCGTCGCACTCGATCTCGGGGTGGCGCGTCACGAACAGGTCGCGCGCCTCACGCATCTTGCGCGCCGAGGCACGCTTGGACGAGCCGAAGCTTGAATGCGAGAGAAAGGCCACCTTGGCCGGCAGGCCGAAGCGCTGCACCTCCTTGACCGAGTGCCAGGCGATGTCTGCCAGCTGCTCGGCCGTGGGGTTGTCGTTCACGTAGGTGTCGGCGATGAACAGCGGGCCGCGGTCGGTCATGAGCGCGTTGAGCGTGGCGTAGTCGGCCACGCCGGCCGCGTGGCCGATGATGCTGTGGATGCGTTCCAGGTGCGTCTCGAAGGTGCCCACCAGGCCGCAGATCATGGCGTCGGCGTCCCCGAGCTTGACCATCAGCGAGGCAATGATGGTGTTGGAGCGGCGCACGGCGGCCTTGGCCACCTCGGGCGTGGCGCCGTCGCGCTTCATGATCTGGTGGTAGGTCTCCCAGTACTGGCGGAAACGCGGGTCGTCCGAGGGGTCGCAGACCTCCACGTCCACCCCCGGCTGGATGCGCAGCCCGGCCTTGGCGATGCGTGCCGCGATCACGGCGGGGCGGCCGATGAGAATGGGGCGGGCGATGTGGTCGTCCACCGCGTTCTGCGCGGCGCGCAGGGCGCGCTCGTCCTCGCCGTCGGCGTAGGCCACGCGCTTTTGCGCATCGGGCAGGGCCTTGGCGGCGTTGATGACCGGGCGCATCAGGATGCCCGTCTGGTAGACAAAGCGCGAGAGGTTCTCCTTGTAGGCCTCCATGTCGGGGATGGGGCGCGTGGCCACGCCGGAATCGGCGGCCGCCTGGGCCACGGCGGGCGCGATCTTGAGGATCAGGCGCGAGTCGAAGGGCTTGGGGATCAGGTAGTCGGGGCCGAAGCTCAGCTCCTGGCCCGCGTAGGCGGCGGCCACCTCGTCGCTGGTCTCGCTCTTGGCCAGGTCGGCGATCTGGCGCACGCAGGCCAGCTTCATGGCCTCGGTGATCTTGGTCGCGCCGCAGTCGAGCGCGCCGCGGAAGATGTAGGGGAAACACAGGACGTTGTTGACCTGGTGGGGGTAGTCCGAGCGGCCCGTGGCGATGATGCTGGCGGGCCGCACGGCCTTGGCCAGCTCGGGACGGATCTCGGGCTCGGGGTTGGCCAGCGCCAGGATGATGGGCTTGGCCGCCATGGTCTTGACCATTTCGGCCGTCAGCACGCCGGGGGCCGAGCAGCCCAGGAACACGTCGGCTCCGTTGACCACATCGGCCAGGGTACGGGCCTCGGTCTTCTGGGCGTAGCGCGCCTTGGACTCGTCGTAGCCGCCGGGGCGGCCTTCGTAGATCACGCCCTTGGAGTCGACCATGTAGACGTTCTCGACCTTCACGCCCAGGCCCACCATCACGTCCACGCAGGCAATGGCGGCGGCGCCCGCACCCGAGACGGCGATCTTCACCGTGGCAATGTCCTTGCCCACCAGCTCCAGGCCGTTGAGCAGCGCGGCGCTGGAGATGATGGCCGTGCCGTGCTGGTCGTCATGGAACACCGGGATGTTCATGCGCTTGGACAGCTCGCGCTCGATGTAGAAGCATTCGGGCGCCTTGATGTCTTCGAGGTTGATGCCGCCCAGCGTGGGCTCCAGGCTGGCGATGATGTCGATCAGCTTGTCGGGGTCGCGCTCGGCCAGTTCGATGTCGAACACATCCACGCCCGCGAACTTCTTGAACAGGCAGCCTTTGCCCTCCATCACCGGTTTGCCCGCCAGCGGGCCGATGTCGCCCAGGCCCAGCACGGCCGTGCCGTTGGTGATGACGCCGACGAGGTTGCCGCGCGAGGTGTAGTCGAACGCCTTGGTGGGGTCGGCCTGGATGTCCAGGCAAGGGTAGGCCACGCCGGGGGAGTAGGCCAGCGACAGGTCGCGCTGGTTCGACAGGGGCTTGGTCGGGGTGACGGAAATCTTGCCCCGGCTGGGGTTGCGGTGGTACTCGCGCGCGGCATCGCGCAGGGCGGCTTCGGCGGCGGACAGTTCTTGGGTCATTCGGAAATCCTCAACGGTGTACGGGTTCAGCGTACTCCAGGGCGGCGGCTTTTGGCGGGAAACCTGCACAAAAAAACTGCGCCCCGCCAGTCCCTCGGGCTGGGCGGGGCGGTCACCGACCGGGAGACGTGGCCGTGAAGCGGGCTCTTGGGGCAGCGCAGGTGCGACGCGAGTGGGCGTCGGCCTGGCGTGCGGCGGAGACAGCGGCGGAGGTGTCGCGGCTGGCGCCCTTGAAGAAAACGTTCAGGACCACGGCTGTGATCGAGGCCCGCAGGATACCGGATTCGGCGGGCGCGTGGCTGGAGTGCTGCCTCCAGGGTCACCGCCCGGCGCGCGCCGCGCCGCGCGATCAGGGCGCGGTGTCGCCAGGGGCTCGCGTAAAGCCGAGCGCCTCCAGCTCCGCGGGTGACAGGTCCAGCTCAGCCACCTCGGGCTGGCGTGCCTCGACGGCGCGGCGCCGCTCATACGAGGTCGGCGGGCCGGCTTCCTGCTGGCGGCGGTCCCGGCCCTGGCGCCGGTCGGTTGTGCTGCGCCGGTCTGTGCCGGTGGAGGGTGGCATTGTGGGTTCGCTCATGTCAATTCCCATGCGGTTGCGCAAGCCAGGGATTGACAGGCACATGCAATCCATGGCTTGCCGTCAGGTTCGGGGAGGGCGTCGCGGCAGGGCGGTTGTGCCGTGCCGAAAGCCAAGTATGCGCTGGGCGCGGGCGGTCTGCAAACACTGGATTGCCAGGGCGCCGGACCGCCTGGCCCGGGCAGCGCCGGAGAGGGCGGGCTATGCCAGCAGGTCGCTCAGCGTGCGCGCCACCACCTTGGTGGCGCGGCGCAGGTCTTCGAGGTCGAGGCGCTCGTCGGCGCGCTTGGCGTGCGATTCGAGCACGGTGCGCGGGCCCGCGCCATAGATCACGCCGGGAATGCCCTGTTGCGCATACAGGCGCACATCGGTGTAGAGCGGGGTACCCACGGCCGGGATGGGCTCGCCGATCACGGCCTTGCCATGCGTCTGCAACGCCTCGACCAGCGGGCGGCTGCCGGGCTGCGGCGTCATGGCATGCGCCAGCAGCAGGCGCCGGATGTCCACCGTGATGCCCGCGCACTCGCCGGCCGCCTGCCCGATGACGCGGCGGATCTCGGCTTCGACCTCGACCGGGTTCTCCTCGGGGATCATGCGGCGGTCGAGCTTGAACACCACCTTGCCGGGCACCACGTTGGTGTTGGTGCCGCCCTCGATGCGGCCGATGTTGAGGTAGGGGTGCTTGATGCCCGGCACCTGCGAGAGCACCTGCCGGTATTTCTGGTTCTCGGCGTAGAGCGCGTTCATGATGGCCACGGCGCCCTGCAGTGCGTCCACGCCGGTGTGCGGCACGGCGGCGTGGGCCATCTTGCCGTGCACCGTCACTTCCAACTGCAGGCAGCCGTTGTGGGCCGTGACCACTTCGTAGCTGAAGCCCGCCGCGATCAGGAGGTCGGGCTTCGTCAGGCCGTGCTTGAGCAGCCAGCCCGGGCCGAGTTCGCCGCCAAATTCCTCGTCATAGGTGAAATGCAGTTCCACCGCGCCCCGCGTGGGCCGGGCCACGGCTTCGAGCGCGCGCACCGCGAAGGTGAAGCTGGCGAAGTCGCCCTTGCTCACGGCCGTGGCGCGGCCGTAGATCTTGCCGTCCACCACTTCGCCGCCATAGGGGTCGTGCGTCCAGCCCTCGCCGGGCGGCACCACGTCGCCATGGGCGTTGAGCGCGATGGTTTTGCCGCCAGCTCCATACAGGCGGCGCACGATGAGGTTGGTGATCGATTCCATGCCATAGGCCTGCACCTCGGCAGCAGGCACGGCATGCCGTTCGGCCGTGAAGCCAAAGCCTTGCAGCAGTTCTGCGGTGCGTTCGGCGTGCGGCGCGTTGTTGCCGGGGGGCGTGTCGGTGGGCACGCGCACCAGGGCCTGGAGGAAGCGCACCTCCTCGTCGAAATGCTGGTCGATCCAGGCGTCCAGGGCGGTGTAGTGGGTCGTCATGGGGGCTCCTAGGCGAGTTGGCGCAACAGGTGGCTGAACGCCTCGATGGCCAGCTGGATGTCGTTGTTCGTGGTGGATTCGAGCGGGTTGTGGCTGATGCCTGCGTTCTCGCCGCGCACGAACAGCATGGCCTGGGGCATGATTTCATGCAGTTTCATGGCGTCGTGTCCGGCGCCGCTGGGCATGCGGTGCAGGGGCAGGCCCAGGGCATTGACGGCGCGCTCCCAGCGGTGCTGCCAGTCGTAGGCGCTGGGCGCGGCCGAGGCGCGCATGGCTTCCTCGACAGTGCAGCGCAGGCCCCGGCGTTCGGCGATGCGCTGCAGGCTGGCCAGCACGTCCAGCGCCAGCGCATCACGCTGCGCGTCGTTGGGGGCGCGCAGGTCCAGGCTGAAATGGCAGCGCCCCGGCACCACGTTGATGGAGCCGCCCGGCACGTTGAGCATGCCCACGGTGGCCACCGAGTCGCCGTCGATGACGGCGCGCTCTTCCAGGTACAGCGCCAGTTCGGCCACGCCCACGGCGGCGTCGCGGCGGCGGTCCATGGGCGTGGTGCCGGCGTGGCTGGCCATGCCCACCATTTCGCCCAGGTAGCGCACGCTGCCGTTGATGGAGGTGACCACGCCCAGCGGCAGGTCCAGTTCGCTCAGCACCGGGCCCTGCTCAATGTGCACCTCGACAAAGCCCAGGTAATGCGCGGGGTTGCGCTTGAGGCCGGGAATGTCCTCGGTGCGCAGGCCTGCCTGCGCCATGGCGGCGCGCAGCGTCGTGCCCTGGGCGTCCTGCTGGTCGAGCCAGGCGGGGTCGAACTGGCCCACCAGGGCGCTGGAGCCGAGAAAGGTGGCCTTGAAGCGCTGGCCCTCTTCCTCGGCGAAGGCGACCACCTCGATGTTGTACGACAGCCGCTTGCCTGCGCGGTGCAGCTCGCGCACGCAGGCCAGGGGCACGAAGATGCCCAGGCGGCCATCGAACATGCCGGCATTGCGCACGGTGTCGTAGTGCGAGCCGGTCAGCAGCGTGCGCATGCCCGGCGTGGCGGCGTGGTAGCGGCCCACCACGTTGCCCACGGCGTCGATATGGGCCTCGTCGAAGCCGCATTCGATCATGCGCTCGCGGATGCTGCGGGCGCAGGCGCGGTGCGCCTCGGTGAGGTAGGTCACCGCCAGCTGGCCCTTCTCGGCGTAGCCAGGGTCGCTGTGCCGGGCCAGGGCTTCATGCCAGTCCCAGACTTCGTTGCCCAGCACCGGCTCGGCGCCGAACCGGTCGTTCAGCCGCAGCTCGGCGATGCGGTGGATGTTGCGCAGCGCCTCGGCGCGCTCGAAATCGGGGTGGTTGTGCAGCCTGCGGGCAAAGGTGTCGATGATCTGCTGCCGGGTCAGCCCGGTGCCGCGCGGCCCGCGCACCGCCAGGATGAACGGAAAGCCGAAGCGTGCGTTGTAGGCGGTGTTGAGCTGCTGGATGCGCTCGAACTCCTGCGGCGTGCAGTGCGTGAGGCCGGCCGCGCTCTGCTCGTGGGTGGATTCGGCCGTGAGCGTCTGCGCGACCATGGCCTTGCCCGCGAGCTCGGGGTGGGCACGGATCAGGCGCAGCTGTTCTTCGGGTTCGGCATTGCGCACCACCCCGGCCATGACGGATTTGAGGTGCGCCAGCGAGCGCAGCGGGCGCTGCGCCAGGGCCTGGCGGGCGATCCACGGCGAGTGCTCGTAGATGCCTTCCAGCGCCCGGAGCGCGTCGGAGAGGCTGGCGGTGTTGAGTTGATCGATGGTAGGAGCCATGGGTCAGGTCTTGTCGTCGGGGAAGGGGTGGGCCTGCTGCCAGTGGCGGGCGATGTCGATGCGGCGGGCCACCCACACATTCCGGTGCAGCTGGACATGGTCCAGAAAGCGCTGCAGCGCCGTGATGCGCCCGGGGCGCCCCAGCAGGCGGCAGTGCATGCCGATGCTCATCATCTTCGGGCGGGCCAGGCCGGCGGGGTCGCCCTCGGCGTAGAGCGCGTCGAACGTGTCCTTCAGGTACTGGAAGAACGGGTCGGCGTGCGAATAGCCCTGGGGCAGGGCGAAACGCATGTCGTTGCAGTCCAGCGTGTACGGCACGATGAGCTGGGGCACCACGGTGCCGTCGCTCTTGCGCACCTGCATCCAGAACGGCAGGTCGTCGCCGTAGTATTCGCTGTCGTAGGCAAAGCCGCCGAAATCGGCCACCAGGCGGCGGGTGTTCGGGCTGTCGCGCCCGGTGTACCAGCCCAGTGCCCTGGTGCCGGTCAGGCGCTTGAGGATGGCCATGGCCTCCTGCATGTGGGCGCGTTCTACGTCCTCGGGCACGTTCTGGTAGTGGATCCACTTGAGGCCATGGCAGGCGATCTCGTGGCCCTGCTCCACGAAGGCGGCACAGACCTCGGGGTGGCGCTGCAGGGCGGTGGCCACGCCGAACACCGTGAGCGGCAGGCCGCGCTGCTCGAACTCGCGCAGGATGCGCCAGACGCCCGCGCGCGAGCCGTATTCGTAAATGCCCTCCATGCTCATGTGCCGCTCGGGGTAGCTGGCCGGGTTGAACATCTCGGAGAGGAACTGCTCCGAGCCCGCGTCGCCGTGCAGCACGCAGTTTTCGCCGCCTTCCTCGTAGTTCAGCACGAACTGCACGGCGATGCGCGCACCGCCCGGCCAGCGCGCGTGCGGTGGGTGGCGGCCGTGGCCAACGAGGTCGCGCGGGTAGGGGGCAGTGGTGTCGTAGGTCATGGGATGGGCCAGGCAATGAGCGCCGCCGGGGTGTCCGCAGCGTCCATGGCGCGATGATAGAAGGAACCGGCGGAATGCAGGACAGAGTGCATACACTTTGGCTTTTTCTCGGGGCGGCCATGCACGGCGCTCCGGCATCAGGAGACTCCCATGGGCCTGAGTACCCACGTTTTGGACACCATGCACGGCTGCCCTGCCGCAGGCATGGCCGTGGCGCTGTACGCCACCGAGGGCGAGACCGCCACCCTTCTCAAGCGCCTGGTGCTGAACCAGGACGGCCGCACCGACGCTCCGCTGTTCGACAACGCCAGCCTGCGCGCGGGCACCTACCGGCTGCGCTTCGACGTGGCGGGCTACTTCCGCGCGCGCGGTGTGCAGTTGCCCGAGCCCAATTTCCTTGACCAGGTGAGCCTGGACTTCGGCGTTGCCCATGCCGATCAGCACTACCACGTGCCGCTGCTGGTCAGCCCCTGGAGCTATTCCACCTACCGGGGCTCGTGAGGGTGCTATCAATAAAAGAGCTTCTGGCGCTTGTATTCAGGGACATTCAATATGAAAAATATTGGAAAACGCCTGAAATAAAGCGCTGCGTGCTCCTGATTTCAGAGCTGCCCCTCGGTCAGCGTGTCGAGCTGGAAGCGCCCGCTCTTGTCCCACAGCCAAGTGTCGGTGTAGGTGACCTTGCCCATGCGCAGGGGCAGCGGGTAGGGCGCGGCGGTGCGCACCGTGCGCTCGATCTCGGCCACCACCTCGGGCGCATGGCGCGGGGCGCGCAGCCAGTGCACGCGCGTCACGCGGCCCTTGCGGTCGATGTCCACCTCCAGCACGCCGATGGCGTAGAGCTGGGGTGGCAGCTTGCCCTTGAAGATGCGCTCGGCGTTCAGGCCGTAGAGGTGGCCCGCGGCGTCCTTGCGGTAGTCGCGCGGCGTGCGTGCCTCGGAAGGGGGCGTGGCCAGCGTGGCCGGGCCCAGGGTGCTGGGGCTGTCGCCACCCTGGCGGGCGCCGGGCGGCAGGGTGCTCACGGGCGCGGATTTGCAGGCCGCCACCAGGGCCGCCACGGCCGCCATCAGGCCAGCCAGCAGCCAGGGGCCGCGCGTGTTGCTGCGTTGGGAGGGAGACGGGTCCATGCTGCGGGTGCTGAATTCCAGAAAGGCCGATAGCGTGGCATTTTTGCACCTTTTGCTCCAGGGGCTGGAAACGGCCCCGGCCTGTCTGGTGCGCGTGGAGCGCACCGAGGGCTCGGCGCCGCGCGAACCCGGCGCCTGGATGGCGGTGTTCGCCGGTTCCGAGGTGGGCACCATCGGTGGTGGCCATGTGGAGTTCCAGGCCATCGCCGAGGCGCGCCGCCGGCTCGCGGGTGCTTCGGGCGCGGCCGTGCTGCGCTACGCGCTGGGCCCCAGCCTGGGCCAGTGCTGCGGCGGCGTGATGCACCTGCGCTTCGAGCTGGTCACGCTGGCCGACGCCACCCTGCTCGCTACGCGCCTGGCGCCCCGGCGCGCGCCCGTGGCACTGTTCGGCGGTGGCCATGTGGGCCAGGCGCTGGCGCGCGTGCTGGCGCCGCTGCCCTTTCAGCTCACCTGGATCGACAGCCGCGACGGCATCTTCCCGCAGGATGTTCCGCAAGATGTGGCCTGCGAGCATTCCGAACCCGTGCAGGCCGCCGTGCCCGGCCTGGCGCCCCAGTCGCGCGTGCTCATCATGAGCTTCAGCCATGCCGAGGACCTGGACGTGGTCGCCGCCTGCCTGCGCCGCCAGCGCGAACGCGGCGATCTGCCCTTTATCGGCCTGATCGGCAGCCGCAGCAAGTGGGCCGTCTTTCGCCACCGCCTGCAGGAGCGCGGCTTCGCCGAGGCGGAGCTGGCGCAGGTGACCTGCCCCATCGGCGTGCCCGGCATTGCCGGCAAGGCGCCCGAGGTGATCGCCGTGGCCGTGGCGGCGCAGCTGCTGCAGACCTTGCCGCCCGACGGGCAGGACGATGCCTGATGCGCGGCGTCCCGTTCCGTGCCGCCACCGCGCACGGGTTTTGCATACACTTTGCATCCTTCGGTCGCAGCGGAGCCTTGGCGGTGCACACCGCTTTGGAGCGCGGCCCTTGTCCTGCTCAGAGTGCCCGCCGTGGTGAGCAGCGTTTGGCGTCTTGCCAAGGGTGAATCACATGGAAAGCTACCTTCTCGACTGGGCCAACCTGCTGCTGCGCTGGTTGCACGTCATCACGGCCATCGCCTGGATCGGCTCCTCGTTCTACTTCGTCTTCCTCGACAGCAGCCTCACGCCGCCCGAGGACGAGGACCTGAAGCGCCAGGGCGTGAGCGGCGAGCTCTGGGCCGTGCACGGCGGGGGCTTCTACCATCCGGTCAAGTTCGCTGTTTCACCGCCCAAGCTCCCCGGGCACCTGCACTGGTTCTACTGGGAGAGCTACAGCACCTGGCTCAGCGGTTTCGCGCTGTTCACCGTGTCCTACCTGTGGAGCGCAGGCACCTACCTGGTGGACAAATCGCGCATGGACTGGGCGCCGTCCACGGCCGTGGTCGCTGCACTGTCCTTTCTGGTGGTGTTCTGGCTGCTCTACGACGCCATCTGCCGCGCCTTCGGCCAGCGCAAGAACGGCGACGCCATTGTCGGCGCGCTGGTGTTTGTGTTGGTGTGTATCGCCTCTTGGCTGGCCTGCCACTGGTTCGCGGGGCGCGCGGCCTTTTTGCTCGTGGGCGCGATGATGGCCACGGCCATGAGCGCCAACGTGTTCTTCTGGATCATCCCCGGGCAGCGCACCGTGGTCGCCGACCTGAAAGCCGGGCGGCCGGTGGACCCCATCCACGGCAAGCGCGGCAAGCAGCGCAGCGTGCACAACACCTATTTCACGCTGCCGGTGCTGTTCGCCATGCTCAGCGGCCACTACAGCTTCACCTGGAGCCATCCGCAGAACTGGCTGGTGCTCATCCTCATGATGTTCGCGGGCGCGGCCATCCGGCAGTTTTTCGTGCTGCGCCATGGCTACAAGCTGGGGCGCAACGCACACCCCTGGCCGTATGCGCTGGTGGGCGTGGCCGTGCTGGTGGGTGCGGTCGCCTGGCTGCGCCCGGGTGCTCCTGTTTCCGTAGCTGGCGGCGCTTTATCCATGGGTTCAGCGGCCGGATTTGACTACAAGGAAGTGCAGGCCGTGCTGCAACTGCGCTGCGTGCAATGCCATGGC
>JANJVX010000161.1 GCA_024709845.1 Burkholderiaceae bacterium
TTCACCATGGAAGAACTCATGGGCCAGCCGCACAACATGATCCGCCACCCGGACATGCCCCCTGAGGCCTACAAGGACATGTGGGCCACCATTGGGCGCGGCCGAAGCTGGACGGGCTTTGTGAAGAACCGGCGCAAGAACGGCGACTTTTATTGGGTGCAGGCCCATGTCACGCCCATCATGCGCCAGGGCAAGCCGGTGGGTTATCTGTCAGTGCGCACCAAGCCCACGCGCGACCAAGTCCAGGCGGCCGAGGCCTTGTATGCGCGGGTCAAGCAGGAGCGCGAGTCCGGGCGCCAGACGTTCGTGATCCACGCGGGCGGCGTGCGCAGCACCAGTGTGCTGGACAACGTTCGCAGGGCCTATCGCTCGGGTCCCACACTGCGGCTGACGGCCATGATGCTTCCGCTCATGCTGGTGTCCCTGGTGCCGGGCTGGATGGGCTGGAACGGCGGCATGGCCGTGGCCTTGCAAACCCTGGCCTGGCTGGTGGTGGCAGGCCTGGTGCTGGCGCGTTACCACGTGGGCATGACGCTGCCCATCCGCAGCCTGCGCAGGCTGCTCAACGGCATGGCCAGCGGTGATCTGACCCACCGTGAGCCGACCCTGCCCATGACCCATGTGCTGGGCAAGGTCATGGCGCGCGTGCAGCGCCTGCAGCTCAACATCCGTGCCGTGGTGGGCGATGCGATGGAAGAGATGGAGAAGTTCAGCATGATCTCGGCAGAAATTGCCCAGAGTGCGCAGGATTTATCCGGTCGGGCAGAGTCCCAGGCCAGCAGCCTGGAAGAATCTGCTGCCGCCATGGAGCAAATGTCCAGCACGGTCGAGAACTCCAACGAAGCGGCGCAAAAAGTGCTGCGCGAGAGCCAGCACAGCGCCGATCTGGCACGCCAGGGGGGGGAGGCCGTGACGGATGTCGGCCAGGTGGTGCAGTCCATTGAGCAGTCCTCACGCAAGATGGGACAGATCATCGCCACCATCGAAGGTATTGCATTCCAGACGAACATCCTGGCGCTCAATGCTGCCGTCGAGGCGGCGCGCGCGGGAGAGCAAGGCCGGGGCTTCGCCGTGGTGGCGAGCGAGGTGCGCAGCTTGGCGCAGCGCTCGTCCGAAGCGGCCAAGGAGATCCAGTCGCTGATTGGCGAGTCGGCGAGCAACATCGAGAGGGGCGCCCGTTTGATGCAATCGGCCAGCCAGACCATCGGGCAGGTGGTGGAGTCCGTGACGCATGTGAATGCGCTCATGGGGCAAATGGGTGTGGCGGCACGCGAGCAGGCCGAGGGTATCTCACAGGTCAATGAAGCGGTCACTCTGCTCGACCGCGACACCCAGCAGAACGCGGCGTTGGCGGAGCAGTCGGCGGCTTCGTCCCGTTCCATGAGCGACAGCGCGGCTGTGCTGGGCCGCACGCTGGAGGTTTTCCGGGTGGACTGATCTGCCCGGGGGCTTTGCCTACTGCCGTGCCGTGCGCGTGTTGGGCGGCAACTGCTGCGGGTGGCTGGTGCGCCAGGGGTTGATGTCCAGCCCGCCCCGGCGCGTGTAGCGTGCGTACACCTCCAGCTTGACGGGTCTGCAGCGCGTCCACAGGTCCATGAAGATGCGCTCGACGCATTGCTCGTGGAATTCGTTGTGGTTGCGGAAGCTCACGATGTACTGCAGCAGGCCCTCCTGGTCGATCTGCGGGCCGCTGTAGGCGATGCGCACGCTGCCCCAGTCGGGCTGGCCGGTGACCAGACAATTGCTCTTGAGCAGGTGGCTCACCAGCACTTCGCTGACCGGGGCCTCGTCGAAGTTCGCGCTCAGCCGTTCGGGCGCGGGCTGGTACTGGGTGCATTCGATGTCCAGGCGGTCGAGGTTCAACCCATCGAGTTCGTGCACCGGCTCGCGGTCGAACTGCTCGGGCAGCAGCAGTTTGACGCCCACGGTGCCCGCGTGCCCGGCGCCGCGCCAGGCGGCCTCGCTGATGTCGGCACGGATGCGCGCCTGCACGTCCTGCGCGCTGGCGAAGCGCGTGTTGTTGAAGCTGTTGAGGTAGAGCTTGAAGGATTTGCTCTCGACGATATTCGGCGTTTCGCAGGGCACGGTGATGTGCGCCAGCGCCACCTGCGGCTTGCCGCGCTCGTTCAGCCAGGACAGCTCGAACGCCGTCCACAGGTCGGCGCCCAGGAAGGGAGGCGCACCGGTGATGCCGATCTCGGCGCGCTTGGCGGCGCGCGGAATGGGGAACAGGAGCGAGGCGTCGTACTGGTCGGCGTAGGCGGAGGCCTTGCCCAGTTGGGATTGTTCGGGCTGGTTCATGGTTTGCTACTCAAAACATAGCTGCTCGCGCTTTACTGGTAAGCGCTAGAGCCACTTTTAATCAAATCTCTGTTCGCGCATCCATTGCGTTGCCACCCATTTTTCGCCCGCCAGAACGGGTGCGCCGCCGTGCAGGGTGCGGGAGCTGGGGTGGGGCCGGTCGTAGCGGAAGAAGACCGCATTGCCCTGCCGGGGCGCCACTTCCAGGCCGAGGTCGGGGAAGATGGTGCCGCCGCCCTGTTCGGGCGTGTTCAGGTAGAGCACCAGCGTGGCCAGGCGCTGGCCGCCGCGCCGCAGCAGGCTGGGCGTGCCGGGCTCGGTGGGGTCGAAATAGTCGTGGTGCGGTTCGTATTGCGTGCCAGGGCGGTAGTGCAGCACCTGCAGCGGCTCGCAGTTCTCCGGGGGCCAGTGCAGCAGCCGCGCCAGGCGGGCTTCGATGGTGCGCAGCAGCGGGCTTTCGCCGCGTTCGAAGAACATGCCGTCGCTGGTGCGGTGGGCGTTGAGTTCTTCGCTTCCGGTGGGTGTGTGCACGGTGAGCGAGCGCGCCAGCCGTGGGCGTGCGGCCTCGATCAGTGCCGCGCATTCCTCGGGAGATAGCACGTTGCCCAGCAGCACGAGGCACGGATCGCGCAGCGACAGTAGCACCTCGACGTGGCGGTCGCCCGCGTCAATGCGCGTGGGCGCGCTGTCCAGCACCGGGCCGGGCTGGGGGTAGGTCGAAGGAAAGGGGGCGTCGGTCTGCGGGGGCATGGTGGGGCCATTAGACCAAACCGGGGGGGCGTTCAGCCGGCACGGCGCCGGAAAACCAGCCGGTCCGGGCCGGAAGCCGCAGCCGCGAAGGCGTAGCCCACGGCATCAAAGCCCTCAAGCTGGCGCGCGGTGGTGGCGCGCTGCGTGATGGCGTGGCGTGCCATCAGGCCACGGGCACGCTTGGCATGGAAGCTGACGATCTTGTACCGGCCGCCGCTCCAGTCCTCGAACACGCATTCCACCACGCGGGCGCGCAGCACCTTGCGGTCCACCGACTTGAAGTATTCCTGCGATGCGAGGTTGAGCACGAGGGGCTCGGCCTCGCCGTGCAGGCGGGTGTTGAGGTGCTGGGCGATGCGCGGCCCCCAGAACTGGTAGAGCGTATGGCCCGCCGGGGTGGTCAGGCGCGTGCCCATTTCGAGCCGGTAGGGCTGCATCCAGTCGAGCGGGCGCAGCACGCCATACAGACCGCTGAGAATGGCCAGGTGCTGCTGCGCCCAGCCAAGGTCGTCGGGTGTGAGGCTTTGGGCCTGCAAGCCTTCGTAGACGTCGCCATTGAAGGCCATCACGGCCTGGCGCGCATTGCGGGCGCTGAACTTGGGTGTCCAGGCTGCGTAGCGCGCAACGTTGAGCGCGGCCAGGGTGTCGCTGATCTTCATCAGCGAGGCGATGTCCTGCGGCGGCATCTGGCGCAGCACCTCGATCAGCTGCGTGGACTCGGCCATGAACGGCGGCAGCGAATGCGCCAGGCCCGGCGGCAGCGGCGTTTCGTAGTCGAGCGACTTGGCGGGTGACAGCAGGATCAGCATGGCGCGAGGGTTCTCCAAAAGGCACTGGCCCCGAACGGGGCCAGTGGCGGGGGGCAAGAGGCCGGTGGGGCCTCCCTGGGCTCAGGCGGCAGGCGGCTGCTCGAAGGGCAACTGCATGTCGCGCAGGTCGCGGCGGGTTTCCACCAGCACCAGCGGGCCGTCGTCCAGCACCACGGCAGGCGGGCGCTCGCGCGGCACATGGATGGGGCGTGGCTCGGCCGCGATGGCGGCCTGAACGGCGGCCACCTTGTCGGCGTCGGACAGCACCCACTGCAGACCGGAGCCTTGCGCGACTTGCTGCATTTCCTCCACCGGCAGCACGAAGGGCGTGACCTGCGGCATGGCGCCATGGGCCTGCGGCGCCGGCGCAGGAGCGGGGGCTGCGGGGGCGGCCACCACGGGCGCTGCCGGTGCGGGTTCTGCCACCGGAGCAGGGGCGGCCACGGCCACCGCCGGCAGGGGCGCGGGTTCGGCTGAGGGCGCCGGGGCTGCGGCGGGGGTGAAGTAGCTGCGGCGTGCCGGTTCCTGGGGCTCGCTGGCCGGGGCGGCCAGGTCGAAGTCCAGCATGGCCGGAGCGGCGCTGGAGGCTTCCTGGCGGGGCTCGCCGCGCTCGGCGCGTTCACCGCGCTGGCGGTCGCGGCCATAGCGGTCGCGTGAACGGCGCTCGCGGCGCTCTTCGCCCTCGGCCGCGGGTGCAGCTGCGGGGACTTCGTTGCCGGTCAGGTCGAGGTCGGGCAGCGAGGCCAGCGGTGCGGTGTCGGCAAAGTCCGCCGGGGCCTGTGTGGCCTGGCCTTCCTGGCCACGGGGCTGGCGTTCACGGCCTTCGCCGCGCGGTGCACGTTCGCGGCGGCCATTGCCGTTGCGGGGCGCGCGCTCGCCGCGGGCCTCGGTCACGGCTTCCACGGCCTGCGGGGGGGCTTCGGTGCCCATGGCCTGTGCGTCGACGGCCGGGCGGGCCTCGGCGCCGTCGCGGCGGCCACGGCCACCCTCGCGGCCTTCACGGGGGGGGCGGCCTTCGGGGTTGCGAGCCTCGGCGGGGCGCTCGGCACGCTCGCCACGGCGGCCACGGCCTTCGGTGTTGCCATCGCGCTGGCCGTCACGCTGGCCCTCGCGGTTGCCATTGCGCTCGCCACGGCGGCTGCGGCCCTCGCCGCCACGTCCGTCGCGGCGCGGCTCACGGGCCGGGGCCTCTGCGGCCGGAGCGGCCGCAGGCGCGGGTGCCACGGGTGCCGCCGGGCTGTCGCCCATGCCGAACAGGCTCTTGATCCAGCCAAAGAAGCCTTGCTCCTGTGCTGCGGCCGGGGGCCGTGCCGCAGCAGCGGGCGCAGTGGCCCGGGGGGCGGCAGCGGGTGCCTGCTTTTGCGGGGCGCGGGGGGCGCGGGTTTCAGCCTCGGCGCGTGGTGCGGCCTGGGGGGCGGGCGCGTCGGGCAGCACGCCCTTGATCACGGGTGTCTGCTTGTTGGTGGGTTCCTGCGAACGGCGGGTGACGGCGGTGGGGTCCTCGAACTCTTCGGCCAGCTTGTAGCTCGCGTCCAGGTGGTCCAGGCGCGGGTCGTCGTGCTTGAGGCGTTCCAGGCGGTAGTTGGGCGTTTCCAGCGTCTTGTTGGGCACCATGAGCACGGCCACGCGCTGCTTGAGCTCGATCTTGGCGATCTCGGTGCGCTTTTCGTTCAGCAGGAAGCTGGCCACTTCCACCGGCACCTGGCAGTGCACGGCGGCGGTGTTGTCCTTCATCGATTCTTCTTGAATGATGCGCAGGATCTGCAGCGCCGAGCTTTCCGTGTCGCGGATGTGGCCGGCGCCGCCGCAGCGCGGGCAGGGGATGGACGAGCCTTCGGAGAGGGCGGGCTTGAGGCGCTGGCGGCTCATTTCCATGAGGCCGAACTTGCTGATGGTGCCGAACTGCACGCGGGCGCGGTCCTGGCGCAGCGCGTCGCGCAGGCGGTTTTCCACCTCGCGGCGGTTCTTGCTCTCCTCCATGTCGATGAAGTCGATCACGATCAGGCCACCCAGGTCGCGCAGGCGCATCTGGCGCGCCACTTCGTCGGCGGCTTCCAGGTTGGTGCGGGTGGCGGTTTCCTCGATGTCGCCGCCCTTGATGGCGCGGGCCGAGTTCACGTCCACGGACACCAGCGCTTCGGTGTGGTCGATCACGATGGCGCCGCCCGAGGGCAGTTGCACGGTGCGTGCGTAGGCCGACTCGATCTGGTGCTCGATCTGGAAGCGGCTGAACAGGGCGGCGTCGTCGCGGTAGCGCTTCACGCGGGCGGCATGCTCGGGCATGACGTGCGCCATGAACTGCTGCGCCTGTTCGTAGATGTCGTCGGTATCGATGAGGATGTCACCGATGTCGTTGTTGAAGTAGTCGCGGATGGCGCGGATCACCAGGCTCGATTCCTGGTAGATCAGGAAGGCGCCCTTGCCCCCCTTGGCCGCGCCGTCGATGGCGTTCCAGAGCTTGAGCAGGTAGTTCAGGTCCCACTGCAGCTCAGGCGCGCTGCGGCCGATGCCGGCGGTGCGCGCGATGATGCTCATCCCGTTGGGGTATTCGAGCTGATCCATCGCCTCCTTCAGCTCGGCGCGGTCCTCGCCCTCGATGCGGCGCGAAACGCCACCGCCACGGGGGTTGTTGGGCATCAGCACGACGTAGCGGCCGGCCAGCGAGATGAAGGTGGTCAGCGCCGCGCCCTTGTTGCCGCGCTCTTCCTTCTCGACCTGGACCAGCAGTTCCTGGCCCTCGCGGATCACGTCGTTGATGCGCGCCTGGCTGGGCGAGACGCCCGGGGCGAAGTACTGGCGGGCGATTTCCTTGAAGGGCAGGAAGCCGTGGCGGTCCTCGCCGTAGTCAACGAAGCAGGCTTCCAGCGAGGGCTCGACGCGGGTGACAACCGCCTTGTAGATGTTGCCCTTGCGCTGTTCGCGCCCTTCGATCTCGATTTCGTAGTCGAGGAGCTTCTGTCCGTCGACGATGGCCAGGCGCCGTTCTTCGGCCTGCGTGGCGTTGATGAGCATCCGCTTCATGATGCGATTCCTTCTTCTTGTACGCGGGAGGGCGGCGCGGCGACAGTCATGCCGTCACGCTGCGGACCCGTGATCCAAACAAACAACAGGCTCTGCTGGAGCCAACGATGCCTGGACTGACGCTCTGGAACGAAGGGAATTGCCGGGTATGCCGAAATTCCCCGCACAGCTTCTAGCTCTGCGGGGGGGGCAAGGGCGCGTGGATGGGGGCGAGCCTGAGATGGTGCAAAAATGCTATGTAATTTATAGCTTTTTGCGCAGGCTGGGTGTGCTCTGGAGGGCGATTTGATGTCCATAGCGGTAGCAGGCGCCACCGCCAGAGGGACAAAAATTTCATCACCAGAGCCAACATGTTCGCTTCGATCCGCTGGCAGGTGTTGCCCGGGTAGGGCCGCCTGCCAGCTGGGGTATTCCGTATCGGTGTTCCAATGTGTCAGCCTCGCGCACGGCGCGCAGGCCATGGCAGGCAATTGGCCTGTCATCTGCATGCGCGACGCCCGCCGGCATCGACCTGCCTGCGCGCGGGGAAATGGCCGTGTGGACTAAACTCCAGACGAATCAACCACTTACAAAACACTGCGCAGGTGAAACACATTATAGGGGCCAAACCGGTTTCGCACCGCCCCGGCAATCCCGTACCCCCGGCCGCCAGCGGGGCGCCCGCCGTGCGCCTGATCGGTGTCGATGCCGATTCCGCGGGCCAGCGGCTGGACAACTTCCTGCTACGCCACCTCAAGGGCGTGCCCAAAACCCATGTCTACCGCATCATCCGCAGCGGCGAGGTGCGCATCAACAAGGGCCGGGCCAGCGCCGACACGCGCGTGCAGGAGGGTGACCAGGTGCGCCTGCCGCCGGTGCGCGTGTCCGAGAAGATCGCCGAGAAGGCCGAGCGCCCCGCGCCCGCGCGTGAATTCCCCATCCTGCTGGAGGACGAGCATCTCATCGCCCTCGACAAGCCCGCCGGCACGGCCGTGCATGGCGGCAGCGGCGTCAGTTTTGGCGTGATCGAACAATTGCGCCAGGCGCGGCCGCAGGCGAAATTCCTGGAACTGGTGCACCGGCTCGACCGCGAAACCTCGGGCATCCTGCTCGTGGCCAAGAAGCGCAGCGCGCTCACGCACCTGCAGGACCAGTTCCGCGAGCGCGAGACCGGCAAGACCTACCTGGCCCTGGTCGTCGGCGCCTGGCCCGCGAACAAAAAGGTGATCGACACGCCGCTGCACAAGTATTTGCAGCCCGACGGCGAGCGCCGCGTGCGCGTCACCACGCCGGACGACCCGGACGGCATGCGCTCCATCACCCTGGTCAAGGTGCGTTCCACCGTGCCAGCACGGCCAGACGAGGGGCTGCCGGCGTTCTCGCTGCTCGAAGTGACCATCAAGACCGGGCGCACGCACCAGATCCGCGTGCACCTGGCCAGCCAGGGCCACCCGATCGCCGGTGACGAGAAATACGGCGATTTCGACCTCAACCGCCACCTGCACAAGCACGGCCTCAAACGCATGTTCCTGCACGCCTGGCGCCTGCAGTTCAACCACCCCGCCAGCGGCGAGCGCATCGAACTGCTGGCGGCCTTGCCGCCCGATCTGGCCCCTTTCGCGCCGCCCGCACCATGAGCCCTGTCCTCCGCTCCCGCCGCTTCGACCTGGTCGCCTTCGACTGGGACGGCACGCTGTTCGATTCCACCGCCATCATCGTGCGCAGCATCCAGGAGGCTGTGCGTGATGTGGGCGGCACCGTGCCCAGCAGCCAGGATGCCGCTTACGTGATCGGCATGGCGCTGACCCAGGCCCTGGCGCACGCCGCGCCCGACGTGCCACCGGAAAAATACCCCGAACTCAACCTGCGCTACCGCTACCACTACGCGCGCCACCAGGACGACCTGAGCCTGTTTGAAGGCGTGCTGCCGCTGCTGGCGGGCCTGCGCGAACGCGGCCATTTGCTCACCGTGGCCACGGGCAAGAGCCGACGCGGCCTGGACGAGGCGCTGCACAGCGTCAGTCTGCGCGGCGTGTTCGACGGCTCGCGCACCGCCGACGAGACGGCCGGCAAGCCGCACCCGCTGATGCTGCAGGAACTGATGGCCGAGTTCGACGTGGCGCCCGGGCGCGTGCTCATGATCGGCGACACCACGCACGACCTGCAGATGGCGCTCAACGCCGGCTGTGCGAGCGTGGGCGTGAGCTACGGGGCCCACGCGCCCGATGCCTTCGCAGCGCTCGGTCCCCTGCATGTGGCGCATTCCGTGGCCGACCTGCACGACTGGCTGGTGCGTGAGGCATGAGTACCGGCCCCTCTCAAACCATTCCCCTGTGCCCCGGCGCCGACCTGCAGGAGGGCGGCCTGGCCGTGCCCTTCGATGTGCTTTACGCCGGGCAGACCTGCCGCGCCTTCGCCATCCGCTTCCAGGGCCAAGTGCACGCCTACCTCAACCGCTGTGCCCATGTGCCCATGGAAATGGATTACCAGGAAAACCGCTTCTTTGACGACAGCGGCCGCTGGCTGATGTGCGCCACGCATGGCGCCACCTACGCGCCGGACACCGGCACCTGCGTGGCCGGCCCCTGCCGGGGCCGAGGCCTGGTGAAGATCGCCCTCACCGAGAGCGATGGCATGGTGCACTGGCATACTGCGAAACACCTCCAGCCCATCGAGTTCTGACATGACCGAGCCGAACCAGTTTCCCACCGGCGGATCTGATAAAAATCAGCCCCCAACGCCCGATATATGGGCGCAATCAGCTATGAATTCGGGAGTTAAACAATCGGATTCCAACGCCCCGGGCTGGGAGCGCAGCGTGCTCGAGAAGCTGGCCTTTGCCGCGCTGAACGAACAGCGCGCGGCCCGCCGCTGGCGCATTTTCATGCGCCTGTGCTGGCTGGTGTTCTTCGGTGTGCTGGCCTGGACACTGATGGCGCGCGAGATGGCCTCCAGCGCCACCAAGAGCGCTCCGCACACGGCGGTGGTGGAGATCAAGGGCGAAATCGCTTCCGGGGCCGATGCCAGCGCCGAGTTCGTCGTGGCGGCCCTGCGCAGCGCATTCGAGGACGAGGGTTCCAGGGGCGTGGTGCTGCTCATCAATTCGCCCGGCGGCAGCCCGGTGCAGGCCGGCATCATCAACGACGAAATCGTGCGGCTCAAGTCCAAGCACGGCAAGCCGGTGTATGCCGTGGTCGAGGAAACCTGCGCTTCCGCTGCCTACTACATCGCTGCGGCGGCCGACGACATCTACGTGGACAAGGCCAGCATCGTGGGCAGCATCGGCGTGCTCATGGACAGCTTTGGCTTTACCGGCACCATGGAAAAGCTGGGCGTGGAGCGGCGCCTGCTGATTGCCGGAGAGAACAAGGGGTTTCTCGATCCCTTCAGCCCGCAGACCGACAAGCAGCGTGCTTTTGCACAAGCCATGCTCAACCAGATTCACCAGCAATTCATTGCGGTGGTGAAGGCCGGCCGCGGAGACCGTCTCAAGACCACGGACGAAACCTTCAGCGGCCTGTTCTGGACCGGGCAGCAGGCCATCGAGATCGGCCTGGCAGACCAGCTTGGCAGCCTGGACTTCGTCGCGCGCGAAGTCGTCAAGGCCGAGGAGATCATCGACTACACGCGCCGCGAGAACATCGCCGAACGCCTGGCCAAGCGCTTTGGCGCGGCCATGGGCGCTGGCGCCGTGCATGCGGCCCGCTCGTTCGTGCCGCAGGTGCGCTGAGCAGGGCGCGGGGCCATGGCCCCGCGCAAATCATCGACAATGGCGTCCATGAACTGGCTCAACGAAGTGAAATGGGATGCGCAGGGCCTGGTGCCCGTGATCGCGCAGGAAAAAGACACGGGCGACGTGCTGATGTTCGCCTGGATGGACCGCGAGGCGCTGCGAAAGACCGCCGAGCTGGGGCGTGCGGTGTATTTCAGCCGCTCGCGCGGCAAGCTCTGGTTCAAGGGCGAGGAATCGGGCCATGTGCAGACCGTGCACGAGATCCGCACCGACTGCGACAGCGATGTGGTGCTGCTCAAGGTCACGCAGCTGGGGCATGAGCCGGGTATCGCCTGCCACACCGGGCGCCACAGCTGTTTCTTCAATGTGCTGCAGGACGGCGCCTGGCAGCCATCCGAGCCGGTCCTGAAGGACCCGGAAACCATTTACAAGTGAGCTTCATGACAAGCCCCGACATTCTGGCCCGCGTGGCGGCCACCATCGAGAGCCGCAAGGCCGCGCAGGGCGGCAACCCCGAGGCCAGCTACGTGGCGCGCCTGCTGCACAAAGGCCCGGATGCCTTTCTGAAGAAGATCGGCGAGGAGGCGACCGAGGTGGTGATGGCCGCCAAGGACGTGGACCACGGCGCGGAGCCGTCCAAGCTGGTCTACGAGGTGGCCGACCTGTGGTTCCATTCCCTGATCGCGCTGGCGCACTATGGCCTGGGCCCTGCCGATGTGCTGGCCGAACTGGAGCGTCGCGAAGGCACCAGCGGTATTGTGGAGAAGGCCGCGCGCAAGTAGGCAATCACCGTCCCGGTTCGCGAGGAGAACGACCATGCACGAAGACATCACCGACGTCCAGACCCGCGCGGAGCGCGCGGAAGGTCTCAAGGCCTGGGGGTGGGTCAGCTACCTGCTGCATCTCATCGTGGCGGTGGGTGCCGTCATTCCGGGCGCCCAGCCCGGGGCGGCGCTGCTCATCATCGCGCTGGTCATCGACCTGGTGAAGAAAGGCGATGCCGAGGGCACCTGGCAGGCCAGCCACTATGCCTGGCGCATCCGCACCGTGCTCTGGGCCGGGGTGCTTTACGTGGTGACGGCGCCGCTGTGGGTGCTGTTTCTGCTGCCGGGCTGGATTGCCTGGTGCCTGATCTCCATCTGGTTCCTCTACCGCATCGTGCGCGGGATGGTGACCATGAACCAGAACCGGGCCATCGATGTCTGAGGCCGCGCAGCCTGTGCTGCGTCTCAACCTGGCGTTGCAGGGCGGCGGGTCGCACGGCGCACTCACCTGGGGTGTGCTTGACGCGTTGCTGGAGGACGGCGGGCTGGACTTCGAGGGCGTCAGCGGCACCAGCGCCGGGGCCATGAATGCCGTGGCCCTGGCCCATGGGTATGCCCAGGCAGCCCGCGACCATTCCGATCCGCGCGAGGCCCGCCTGGCCGGTGCCGTGCTGGCACGCGCCACGCTGGCCCGTCTGTGGGAGGGCGTGGGTGCCATGGGCAGCCTGAACTGGGGCGCGCCGCTGGCGCAGGCCATGCCCGCGCTGCAGCTCATGACACAGTGGCTTTCGCCCGCACAGGCCAATCCGCTGGACATCAATCCCCTGCGGCGTCTGCTGGAGCGGGAGGTGGACTTCGAGCTGCTGTGCGCGGCGCGCGTGGGCGTGCCGCAGGTGTTCGTCTGTGCCACCAATGTGCGCACCGGGCGCGGCGAGATCTTTTCGGGCAAGCGCCTGTCGGCCGATGCGGTGATGGCCTCGGCCTGTCTGCCGATGCTGTTCAAGGCGGTCGAAATCGACGGCGAGTCGTACTGGGATGGCGGCTTTTCAGGCAACCCGGCCCTGTACCCTCTGATATACCAGACCGGGTGCAGCGATGTCCTGCTGGTGCAGATCAACCCCATCGAGCACCTGGGTGTGCCCGGCACGGTGCCCGAGATCATGGACCGCATGAACGAGGTGACCTTCAACGCCAGCCTGCTGGCCGAGCTGCGCGCCATCGAGTTCGTGCGGCGCCTGCTGGCAGAGGGCAAGCTCGATCCGCGCCGCTACAAGGATGTGCGCATGCACCGCATCGATGGGGGTTCCGTCTTGGCCGGACTGGGCTTTGCCAGCAAGGCACGCGCCGACCTGGCCTTTCTGCGCCAGCTCTTCGCCATGGGCCGCGCGGCCGGCCTGCAGTGGCTGGCCCGTCACCGGCAGGACCTGGGCGTGCGGGCCAGCCTGAACCTCGCGCACAATGCATGACTTTTTCCGACCATTCGCAGCTTCTCTGATTGACCATGCACGACCCGAACTGCATCTTCTGCAAAATCATCGCGGGGCATATTCCCTCTCGCAAGGTGTATGAGGATGAGGAAATATTCGCCTTCCATGACATCCACCCCTGGGCGCCCGTGCATTTCCTCATGGTGCCCAAGCTGCACATCCCCTCCATGGCCCAGGTGCAGCCCGGGCATGCCGGCCTGCTGGGGCGCATGATGGCCCTGGCGCCGCGTCTGGCGCTGGAGCAGGGCTGCAATCCCTACCCCGAAGGGGGCTTTCGCATTGTGGTCAATACCGGCCTTGAAGGGGGGCAGGAGGTGCACCATCTGCATGTCCATGTCCTGGGCGGACCCCGCCCCTGGCTCAAGGGCTGACAGGTTGACGACAAGTATCGGGAACGTCCTGTCACGCACCCCGTCTAAAATGAACCGAATTCGTTAGGAGATATTCCATGGGCACTTTTTCCGTCTGGCACTGGTTGATCGTTTTGCTGATCGTCGTGCTGGTCTTTGGCACCAAGAAACTCAAGAACATCGGCTCCGACCTTGGTGGCGCCGTCAAGGGCTTCAAGGATGGCATGAAGGATGGCTCCACCCCCGAGACGGCGGCAACGCCCCCGGCGGGCCAGGTCACGGGCAATGCCTCGGCCGAGAAGACCACCATCGACGTCGAAGCCAAGCAGAAAAGCTGAATTCCTGAGCGCGTGCACGCATGATTGATATCGGTCTGTCGAAGATGGCGCTGATCGGCGCGGTGGCGCTCATCGTCATCGGGCCTGAAAAGCTCCCTCGCGTGGCGCGCACCGTGGGCACCCTGCTGGGCAAGGCGCAGCGCTATGTGGCCGACGTCAAATCCGAGGTCAACCGTTCCATGGAGCTCGACGAGCTCAAGAAGATGAAGGAAACGGTGGAGAACGCGGCCCGCGACGTGGAGCAATCGGTCCAGACGGCGGCCAGCGATTTCGAGAAGGACTGGGCCGAGGCCACGGGCGAAGCCAGCGCGGCGCTGGAAGACAGCGCGCCGGTGGTTCCAGCCTATCACCATCCCGGCAAGAACTGGCGCCTGAAACGAGGTGCCGTGCCGCAGTGGTACAAGTCCCGCAACGGTGTTCGCACCAAGGCCCTGTCGGGCGCGGCGCGCGTGGCGCGCTACCGGCCACAGAAATTCCATTGATGCAGCGGCGCCTGGCGCCGCATGGCCGGGCGTGAAGTCCGCACATTTCCGACATGTCCGAAACCCCCAATAAAGAAGACGAGCTGGCCGGCACCGAGCAGCCGTTCGTGCAGCACCTCATGGAACTGCGCGACCGCCTGGTCAAGGCTGCCCTTGCCGTGGGCGTCGCCGCCGCGCTGCTGTTCTTTTTTCCTGGCCCGGGCCAGCTCTACGATCTGCTGGCCGCGCCCCTGGTGGCCCATTTGCCCAAGGGCGCCACGCTGATCGCCACCTCGGTGATCTCGCCGTTCATGGTGCCGCTCAAGATCCTGTTCGTGGCGGCCTTTTTGCTGGCGCTGCCGGTGGTGCTCTGGCAGGCCTGGGGCTTCATCGCGCCGGGCCTGTACGTGCACGAAAAGCGCCTGGTGCTGCCGCTGGTGGTGTCCAGCACGGTGCTGTTCTTCGTGGGCGTGGCGTTCTGCTATTTCTTTGTTTTCGGCCAGGTGTTCAGCTTCATCCAGAGCTTCGCGCCCAAGAGCATCACGGCCGCGCCGGATATCGAGGCCTACCTGAGCTTCGTGCTGACCATGTTCATCGCCTTCGGGCTGGCGTTCGAGGTGCCCATCGTGGTGATCATGCTGGCACGTCTGGGCCTGGTGAGCGTGCAGAAGCTCAAGGACTTTCGCGGCTATTTCATCGTGCTGGCCTTCATCATCGCGGCCATCGTGACGCCGCCTGACGTGGTGTCGCAGCTGGCCCTGGCAATCCCCATGTGCCTGCTCTACGAGCTCGGCATCTGGGCGGCGCAACTGTTCATCCGCCACACCAAGGCGCCCGGCGACACCGAAGAGGCTGCGTCCTCCTGAGCCTTGCGGCAGCCTGGCTCAGCGCTGGCGCATGCGCTGTGGCTGGGGCCGCACACCGGGTGTCAGGCCCAGTTCCAGCATCCGGTCACCACGCTGTACCTGGAACACGGTTTTTTCGCCCGGGCGCAGCGCCGCCACCGCCGACAGCAGCCCCGGAACGCTGCTGATGGGCTGGCCCGCCACCTGCATGATGACGTCGCCGGGGCGAATGCCGCCCAGGGCCGCGGGGCCGTCCTGCAGCACGCCGGTGATGATGACGCCTGCGGTGGCCTTCACGCCGAAGGTTTCGGCCAGTTCGGGCGAGAGTTCGTTGGGCTCCACGCCAATCCAGCCGCGCGTGACCTGGCCGTCGCGCACGATGCCGTCAAGCACCATTTTGGCCGTTGATACGGGAATGGCGAAGCCAATCCCCATGCTGCCCCCCGAGCGCGAATAGATGGCCGTGTTGATGCCCAGCAGATGGCCGTGCACGTCCACCAGCGCGCCGCCCGAATTGCCGGGGTTGATGGCGGCATCGGTCTGGATGAAGTTCTCGAAGGTGTTGATGCCCAGCTGGCTGCGCCCGAGCGCGCTGACGATGCCGCTGGTCACGGTCTGGCCCACGCCGAAGGGGTTGCCGATGGCCAGCACCTGGTCGCCCACGGCCAGCGCGTCGGAGTCACCCAGCACGATCACGGGCAGCTTGTCGAGCGCGATCTTGAGGATGGCGAGGTCAGTCTCGGGGTCGGTGCCGATGACCTGGGCGCGCGCGCGGCGGCTGTCCGAGAGGGTGATGTCAATTTCGTCGGCCCCCTCGACCACATGGTTGTTGGTCAGGATGTAGCCGTCCGGGCTGATGATGACGCCGCTGCCCAGCCCGGCCTGCGGCTGGCTGCCCTGGTTGCCGAAAAAAAACTGGAACCAGGGGTCGTTGCTGCGCGGATCGCGCACCGGGGCCTTGCTGGTGTTGATGCTCACCACGGCTGGCGAGGCCTTGCGTGCCGCTGTGCTCAGACTGCCTGGTGCGGGAATGTCGGGATTTCCGGGGGGAGCCTCGATCAGCGAAATGCCGGCGCTGGTGCGGGTCTTGCCCTGGCGAATCCAGTCGGGCTGCAGCGTTGCCACGACGAAATAGGCGGCGGCCAGCACCGTGACGGTTTGCGAAAACAGCAGCCAGATACGTTTCATGGGGAGGTACGGGAAGAGGGCAGCCGCTATTGTCGCGCAAGCGCACGGTGCGCGCCCGCACGACGCACGGTGCGCGCCCGCATGACAATACGCGCATGAGCATCACCCGAGACACCCTGCGGCAGGCGCTGGATGCGCTGCTGCAACCCGAGCGCTTCAAGGACTACGGGCCCAACGGCCTGCAGGTGGAAGGCAAGGGCGAGATCGCGCGCATCGTCAGCGGCGTGACGGC
>JANJVX010000216.1 GCA_024709845.1 Burkholderiaceae bacterium
CAGGCGAGCTTGGCCGAGAACACCTGCAGGCGCCCGATGCCCGCCGTGGGCGCGCGCGCAGCCAGCGCCTCGCGCAGACCGTCCAGATGCGACAGCACATGCACCACGCCCTTGCCGTGCGTGAGCGCCTGGGCCAGGCCCTCGCGCAGTGCCGCTTCGTTCTCGGGCGTCACATCCAGGCTCAGCACGGGCAGCTCGATGGTGTGCTCCTTGAAGCGGTCGATGCGCGGGAAGCCCGAGGTCGGCAGGAAGTCGCCGTCCACGCGCAGGTGCGTGAAGCCACGCGGGCGCGCCCAGTCGGCCAGCTCGGTATAGACGCCCTTGCGCGCCACCACCAGCGGCGCCAGCAGGCCGATGTGCTGGCCCCGGAACTCGGTGAGCAGCTGCGCGGCGATGCGCTCGGGCGTTTGCGGCTGCACGGCTGCGCCGTCCTTGGTGCAGTGCTGCACGCCGAGCTTGACGTAGAGCAGGCGCAGAAAGTGCCAGACCTCCGTGGTCGTGCCCACGGTGCTCTTGCGCCCGCCGCGCGAGAGGCGCTGCTCGATCGCCACCGTGGGCGGAATGCCGTACACCGCGTCCACCTCGGGGCGCCCGGCCGGCTGCACGATGCTGCGCGCGTAGGCGTTGAGCGATTCGAGGTAGCGGCGCTGGCCTTCATTGAACAGGATGTCGAACGCCAGCGTGGACTTGCCCGAGCCGCTGACGCCGGTGATGACGTTGAAGCGGCCGCGCGGCACCTCCACGCTCAGGCCCTTGAGGTTGTGCTCGCGCGCGTTGACGATTTCTATGGTGTTTTTGGCCTTCTGGGTTTTACTGGCAAGCGCTGCAAGCTCTTGATTCCATAGCAACGGCGCGCGTTCGTGCACCGCCTGTGCGGCGCCGATGGCGCTGGCGTACTCGCGCAGGGCGGCCCCGGTGTGCGAATGCGGGTGCTCGCGCACCTGGGCGGGCGTGCCCTCGGCCACCACCCGGCCGCCCGCGTCACCGCCCTCGGGGCCCAGGTCGATGAGCCAGTCGCTCGCACCGATCACATCCAGGTTGTGCTCGATAACGATGAGCGAGTGCCCGGCGTCGATGAGGCGCGCGAACGCGCGCATGAGCTTGGCAATGTCGTCGAAGTGCAGGCCCGTCGTGGGCTCGTCGAACAAAAACAGCGTGCCCTTGCGCGCCAGCGGCTGGCGCGATTTGCTTTGCACGCGTGCCGCCTCGGCCAGAAAGCCCGCCAGCTTGAGGCGCTGCGCCTCGCCGCCCGAGAGCGTCGGCACAGGCTGGCCGAGCTTGACGTAGTCCAGCCCCACGTCCGCAATGGGGCGCAGCGCGCGCACCACGTCGCGGTCGTTGGCGAACAGGGCGAGGGCCTCGGACACGGTGAGGCCAAGCACGTCGGCCACGTTGAAGGTGCGGCCGCCGCGCTCGATGCCGACTTCCAGAATCTCCGGCCGGTAGCGCTTTCCGTCGCAGTCGGGGCAGCGCAGGTAGACGTCGCTGAGGAACTGCATTTCCACATGCTCGAAGCCCGAGCCGCCGCAGGTGGGGCAGCGCCCATCACCGCTGTTGAAGCTGAACTTGGCCTGGGTGTAGCCGCGCTGGCGCGACAGCGGCGCAGTGGCGAACAGCTCGCGCACGCTGTCCCAGGCGCCCACGTAGCTCACGGGGTTGGAGCGCGCCGTCTTGCCGATGGGCGACTGGTCCACGAACACCACATCACTGAGGTGGTCGGCGCCCAGCAGACGGTCGTGCGCGCCGGGGGTCTCGGTGGTTTTGCCGAAATGGCGCTGCAGCGCCGGGGCCAGCACGTCCTGGATCAGGCTGGACTTGCCCGAGCCGCTGACACCGGTGACGGTGACCAGGCGCTGCAGCGGGAATTCGATCGACAGGTTCTGCAGGTTGTGCTCGCGCGCGCCTTCGAGGATGAGGCGCGGCGTGGCGTCGGACACCGGGCGCTGAAAGCTGTGGCCCACGCGCTTGCGGCCGCCGAGGTACTGGCCGGTGAGCGTGTCGGCGCCGCGCAGTTCGTCGGGCGTGCCATCGAACACGATGCGCCCGCCGCGCTCGCCCGGTCCGGGGCCGAAGTCGAGCACGCGGTCGGCCGCGAGCATGACGGCCGGGTCGTGCTCCACCACCACCAGGGTGTTGCCCGCGTCGCGCAGGCGCAGCATGGCCTGGGTGATGCGGTGCATGTCGCGCGGGTGCAGGCCGATGCTGGGCTCGTCGAGCACGAACAGCGTGTTGACCAGCGAGGTGCCCAGCGCCGTGGTGAGGTTGATGCGCTGCACCTCGCCGCCGCTCAGGGTGCGGCTCTGCCGGTCGAGTGTGAGGTAGCCAATACCGACATCGCTGAGGTACTTCAGGCGCGTGCCGATTTCCTCGTGCAGGAGTTTGAGCGCCTGGTGTTCGCCCGTAGCAGCCGCATTATCTATATCAAATCGACCTTCATCGCCCGTGGATATTGCGCCACCAGCTACCGATTCAGGAGCAATCGACACCCCTGCAGTGGCGGCCATGCGCTCGAAGAACCGGCGCAGGCGGTCGATGGGCAGCAGCATCAGGTCGTGCAGGCACAGGCCCGGCAGCGCTTCGAGCTGCGCGCGGCTCCACTGCGTTCCCTGGGGCATGAAGCGCTGACCAGGGTCGAGCACGGCGTCGGCGTCCTGCTTGCTGCCGATGCGCCACAGCAGGCTCTCGGGCTTGAGGCGCGCACCCGCGCACACCGGGCAGGGCGTGTAGCTGCGGTACTTGGACAGCAGCACGCGGATGTGCATCTTGTAGGCCTTGCTCTCCAGGTATTCGAAGAAGCGCTTGATGCCGTACCACTGCTGGTTCCACTTGCCGTTCCAGTTCGGCGAGCCATCGATGACCCACTTTTTCTGTTCCTCGGTCAGCCGGTTCCAGGCGGTGTCGCGCGGAATGCCGGCCGCCTCGGCGTGGCGCATCAGGTCGTCCTGGCACTCCTTCCAGGCGGGCGTCTGGATGGCCTTGATGGCCCCGGCGCGCAGCGTCTTCTTCTCGTCGGGAATGACCAGGCCGTAGTCCACGCCGATCACGCGGCCAAAGCCCCGGCAGGTGTCGCAGGCACCGGCAGCGGAGTTGAACGAGAACATCGAGGGCAGCGGTTCGCTGTAGCGCAGATCGCTTTCGGGGCAGTGCAGGCCGGTGGAGAATTTCCACACCTCGGGCTCGCCCTGCTCCACCAGCCGGTACACATTCATGCGCCCGCCGCCGCGCTTGAGCGCGACCTCGATGGCCTCGACCACGCGCGCTTTTTCCGCATTGCCCAGGCGGAAACGGTCGGCCACGACATCCAGCAGCTTGACGCCGCCCGCCTCCCGCTCGGCCTGCACCTTGGTGAAGCCGCTGGCCAGCAGCCACTGTTCGAGCTGCTCGGCGCTGGTGTTGGCGGGCAGCTCCACGGGAAAGGTCACGACCAGCCGGGGGTCGCCGTCCCGGGCGCGGGCCTGCAGCTCGGCATAGATGGTCTCGGGTGAATCGTGGCGCACGGGCTGCGCCGTCTGCCTGTCAAACAACTGGCCGGCGCGCGCGAACAGGAGCTTGAGGTGGTCGTTCAGCTCGGTCATCGTGCCCACGGTGGAGCGCGAGCTGCGCACCGGATTGGTCTGGTCGATGGCAATCGCCGGCGGCACGCCCTCGACCTTGTCCACGGCGGGCTTGTCCATGCGGTCGAGAAACTGGCGCGCATAGGCGCTGAAGGTCTCGACGTAGCGGCGCTGGCCCTCGGCGTAGAGGGTGTCGAACACCAGGCTGGACTTGCCCGAGCCGCTGGGACCAGTCACCACGGTCAGTTCGCCGGTGCGGATGTCCAGGTCCAGGTTCTGGAGGTTGTGCTGGCGCGCGCCGCGGATGCGGATCTGTCCCTGGGTCATGGTGGGTGTCTTTTGTCGGTAAGGCCGAACATTCTAGGAACTGCCCGCCCCCCCGGCCTGCGGCCGGGCGATTGACCCCTGGTGCCGCTGGCTTGACACCAGCCGACGCGATCGGCGCCCCGGGCACCGCCCGGTGCTGCAACAATGGGCGCTTCGCCAACCCCTGGTGCCGCACTGCCATGAATCCAGAAACCCAAGCCCCGGCCTCTGTGCTGCCTGCGCTGACGCGCCACCGCGTCTGGAACCAACTTGATGCGGCCACGCTGGCCGACCTGGCACCCCGGTGGCAAGTGGAGACCGCCGATGTAGGCACCCCCCTGCTGCCGCAAGGGCGGCTGCACAGCCGCACGGCGCTGATCCTGAGCGGCGCGGTGGACCTGCACGACCCCGACCTCGACATGGCCGTGCACCTGCAGCCGGGCGAGATGTTCGGCTTTGGCGCCACCCCGGCGCAGCACCTCACCACCTGGCAGGCCACGGCGGCGGCGGACTGCAGCATTGCCTGGCTGGCGCCCGACACCGTGTCGGCGCTGTGCCGCGACCACAGCGCGCTGGCCTACTTCTTTCCCTCGCTGCCTGGCGCAGGCCAGGGCGCCACTGCCGCGCATGCGCCCGACTCGGGCGTGCACCTGAACCTGCTGGGCACGCCGGTGCGCTCGCTCATCAAGCGCGAACCGATCACCCTGCCACCCGAGACCTCCATCCGCGCCGCCGCCGAGATGATGAGCGAGTTGCGCGTGTCGTCGGTGCTGCTGGTCGAGCAGGACCATCTGTTTGGCCTGGTGACCGACCGCGACCTGCGCAACCGCGTGGTGGCGCAGGGGCTGGACATTGCGCGCCCCGTCTCCGACATCGCCACGCTGGCGCCGCTGACCATGCAGGCACAGAGCCCGGCGTTCGAGGCCCTGCTGCTGATGGCACGGCACAACATCCACCACATGCCGGTGATGGACGGCGCCCGCATTGCCGGCATGATCACCGCCACCGACCTGGCCGAACAGCACAGTACCTCGCCGGTGTACCTGGCGGGCGATGTGTACAAGCAGACCTCGGTGCAGGGGCTGGCACGCACCAGCGCCAAAGTGCGCCCGCTGCAGCAGCACCTGGCCGCCGCCGATGCCAGCGCCTACAGCACGGGCCACATCGTCACCACCATCACCGACGCGATCACCGCGCGCCTCATCCACCTGGCCGAGGCCGAGCTGGGCCCGCCCCCGGTGGACTATGTGTGGGTGGCTGCGGGTTCGCAGGCGCGCAGCGAGCAGACGGCGCGCTCCGACCAGGACAACTGCATGGTGCTGGACGACCGCTATGACGAAGCCCTGCACGGTGCCTATTTCCGCGCGTTCACCCGCTTTGTCTGCGACGGGCTCGACGCCTGCGGCTATGTGTACTGCCCGGGCGAGATGATGGCCATGACCGACAAGTGGCGCCAGCCACGCGCACGCTGGGCGCAGTACTTCCACCAGTGGGTGGACAAGCCCGAGCCCATGGCGCTGATGCTGACCTGCGTGTTCTTCGACCTGCGCGCCATTCACGGCAAGGTGGAGCTGCTCGACAGCCTGCGCCACGAGGTGCTGCAGCGCACCAAGGGCAACAGCCTGTTCCTCGCGCACATGGTGGGCAACGCGCTCAAACACCGCCCGCCGCTGGGGCTGTTCGGCACCATCTCGCGCATTCGCGGTGGCGAGAACGCGGGCACCATCGACCTCAAGCACAGCGGCATCGTGCCCATCGTGGACCTGGCGCGGGTGTATGCGCTGGCCGGCGGCATGGCGGCCGTCAACACGCACGACCGGTTGGAGCAGGTGGCCCAGGCCGGCGAGGTAAGCCAGCAAAGCGCCCGCGACCTGAGCGATGCGCTGGAGTTTTTGTGCAAGCTGCGCATCGACCACCAGGCGCGGCAGATGACGCAGGGGAAGGTGCCCGACAATTTTCTGGCGCTGGAGGAGTTGTCGAACTTCGAGCGCAGTCACCTCAAGGAGGCGTTTTCGGTGGTGCAGACGCTGCAGGGGGTGTTGGGGCAGAGGTATCAGACGGGGCGGTATTGAGTGTTTTTGGGGTCTTGCGCTTATGGGGTAAGCGCTGACAGCTATTGTTTATATAGCTAACTTTGTGCTTTTGCGAGGGGCGGGTGCCGGGTCTCGGCCCGGCGGCCGACTCACTTTCTTTCGCTTCGCCGAAAGAAAGTAAGCAAAGAAAGGGCGACCCTGCTGTCTGCGACCCCTTCGCTGCGCTACGGGGCAACCTGGGGTGCTCGGACGCGGGGTGCGCCGCGTAACTCACTGCGCGCCTGCGGCGCTCCGTTCGGACAAACGCGGCGAGTCAGTTGACGAAGCGCGGGTGTGTCCTGCGGCACACCCGCGCCACCCCGCCTCCTGCGCGCCCCAGGCGCATTCAGAAGGGAGGGTGGCAGCCCAACAGCCCTACGGGCCATTGCTGCGCTCGGCCCCGAAGGGCGCAGGCGCTGTGCGCCGCGCACGCCAGGCCGAGCGCAGCGATGGCCCGGGTGGATTGCGGTCTTCAAACCCCCTTCTGGCTGCGCCTGCGGCGGGGCGCTTGCGGGGTGGCATGCGCGTCGGAGCGCGCATGCTTCGTAATCTGACTCGCCGCGTTTGTCCGAACGGAGCGCGCCAGCGCGCAGTGAGTTACGCGGCGCACCCCGCAAGCGCCCCGACGCAGGTTTGCCCCGTAGGGGTCGCAGACTGAGGGTCGCCCTTTCTTTGCTTACTTTCTTTCGGCGAAGCGAAAGAAAGTGAGTCGCCCGCCGGGGCGAGACCCGGCCTCCGCCCTCAACAAAGCCACAGCAGCAACTATAAAAACGATAGCTACCAGCGCTTACCAGATAAGCGCAAGAAGCCAAAAATACTCAATATTTCAACCGCGCGTAATACGTCTTCTGCGCCGCCTCCCGCGCCTGCCGCAGCGTGTGAATACCCTGCTCCTGCAACAGCGGAATCAGCCGCAGCCAGATCTCGGCCGTCACCAACGCATCGCCCAACGCCGTGTGGCGCCCCAGCACCGTCACGTTGAAGCGCTCGGCAATGGCTTCGAGCCGGTGCGACTCCTGGTTCGGGTGCACCACGGCCGAGAGCAGCAGCGTGTCGAGCACGGGCTGGTGAAAGGCTATCCCCGTGGCCTTCTCCTGCAGCTGCAGAAAGCGCATGTCGAACGCCGCGTTGTGCGCCACCAGCACCGTGTCCTGCGTGAACGCATGAAACACCGGCAGCACCTCGCCAATGCGCGGCTTGCCCGCCACCATGTCCTCGGTGATGCCATGGATGGGGATGGACGCCGCCGGGATGCCGCGCCCCGGGTCCACCAGCTGCTCGAAGCACTCCTGCCGCAGCAACTTGCCGTTGACGATGCGCGCCGCACCGATCTGGATGATGGCATCGCCGCCGGCAGGGTTCAGGCCCGTGGTTTCGGTGTCGAACACGGTGTAGGCCAGCTCGGACAGCGGGCGGTCGTCCAGCGGGCTGCTCTGATCGGCCTGCTTGAACAGATCGAAGTCGTAATACTCGGGGCGGCTGTATTCGCTCTCGCCTAAATCGGCGTCCTCCACGCCCTGCACGCTGGCCAGGGGCAGCATGAAGCGGAAGAACGCCTGGTGGCGCACCCGCTCGCGCTCGAACCACATCTCGCCGCCGTGGCGCTCGACCACGTCGCGCACGGTCAGGGGGCTGCGCTCGTTGCCAAAGCGCATCGAGTCCATCTCCCAGCTCATCACCGTCTCGTTGCTCATGGCCTGGCCGCTCCAGACCAGATCCAGCTGCGCATGGGTGCCCGTGCCCTGCAACCGCAGTTGCAGAAAGCGCACATCGAATTCATCGACCAGCCGGTGGGCCAGATAGGTCAGGGCCTGCAGCAGGGTGTAGCTGTCCACCTTGAGCCACAGGCTGCCATCGATCGTGTCGAGCGTCACCGGTCGGTCGCACTGCGCAGCAATGCGGCGCTGCGCGGCGGCGGCCAGGTCGGCGCCCAGCATGTCCTCCATGGGCCAGCGGGTCTTGAGGCGCTGGGTGGCACGGTTCGCCAAATCATTGACGCGCCGCCCCATGGCGCCCACCTCGTCGCGCACCACGCCCAGAAAGCGCTCGCGCATGGCGGGCTCCAGGTCGGAGTAGCCCAGCATGTCCACCGCCGCCTGGATGTTGGCCAGCGAGGCGCGGCTGCCTTCGGTCAGGCCGTGCAGGAGCTGGTCGCGCGCGGCTTCTTCCTCCACGCTGGCCGTCACGTTGTCGAGCATCAGCACAAAGCCGCTCACCACGGGCTCCAACGCTTCTTCACCGCCACCCTCGGCCACCGCTGCGCGCACCGGCGCCACCTGCACGCGCAGCAGCTGCCCGCCCTGCGTGGTGGTGACAAACTGCGCCGACGGGCTGGCCACGCCCCGCGCCATGCCCTGGTGGATGCGTTCGAGCGCATGGGCCAGCAACTGCTGGTCGAACACGGCATAAATCGACCGGCCGATGCCGATCAGCTCCGCCCCCGCCGCCAGCCCCGGCCCCTGCGACAGCTGCCGGAACTGCTGGCGCGCCCGCTGGTTGTAGAGCAGGATGCGCCCGTCGCGGTTGCACACCACCACGCTCTGGTTCAGCTCGGCCATCAGGGCGGCCAGCCGATTCTTTTCCTGCTGCACGCTGTGGCTGGCCTGGGCCACCTGGGCGGCCATGTCGCCGCGCAACTGGTCGCGCTGGGCGGCCAGCTCGTTCACGGCACGGGCCATGGCCTGCATTTCGGCGGTGCCCCGGGGGGTGAGCTGCTGGGGCGTGGTGGCCGTCACCACCACCCGGATTTTTTCGAGCAGGCGGTGCGGATCGCCCACATAGCGGCGGTGCAGCACATGCAGCGTGCCCGCCACCAGAAACAGGCCCAGCAGCCAGCCCAGGGCCACCAGCACGGTGCGCGGCGCCAGCACGTCGCCCACCGCCAGGCGCTCCTGCGGGTCGAGCGTGGACCAGACGATCACGGACATCAGCACCAGCCACAGCGCCATCACCAGGCCTGCAGCGGCCACGGCCAGCACCAGCCGGGGGTCGATCTTTTTCATGCGTGCGTCTCCCCGAGCAGCTCGGCCACCTTCTGCACCAGTTCGCGCGTGGAGAAGGGCTTGGTCATGTAGGCGTTGGCGCCCAGGGCCAGGCCCTTGGCCAGGTCGGTCTCGCGGCCCTTGGCCGTGAGCATGAGGATTTTGGTGCCCTGCAGGGCCTCGTCGGCGCGCACCGCCTGGCAGACCTCGAAACCCGTCTTGTGCGGCATCATCACATCGAGCAGCACCAGCGCAGGCTGCTCGCGCGCGATGGTGTCCAGCGCCTCCTGCCCGTCGCGGGCCACCACCACGGCGTAGCCTTCGCGCTGCAGCAGGTATTCGAGCGAGATCACGATGTTGGGCTCGTCGTCGGCAATCAGTATCTTGTGCGTCATGGGTTCTTGTCTCCAATCGGTTCTGTAGGCAGTGGCAGCCAGAAGCAGAAGCAGGCGCCCGGCTGTGCGCTCGGCTCCAGCCACAGCCGCCCGCCAAAATGTTCTGCAATGTGGCGGCTGATCGGCAGGCCCAGGCCTGTTCCGTGCGCCACCTGGACACCCAGGTCGGTCTGGTGAAAACGGTCGAAAATCATGGCTTCGTGGCCCGCCTGCACGCCCGGGCCGTTGTCCTGCACGCACACCGTGACACCCTGCGCATCGGGCACCAGGCGCACCTGCACCCGCCCGCCGGGCGAGGGCACGAACTTGGCCGCGTTGGACAGCAGGTTCAGCAGCACCTGCAGAATGCGGTCCGGGTCGGCCTGGAGCACGGGCGCCTCATCGGGCAGCTGCACCTGCACCTGGGCCGCGCGCTCGCGGAACACCTCGGCCGTGGTTGCCACGGCGCGCTGCACCAGGGCGCGCATGTCCACCGGCGCCACATGCCATTCGGCATGGCCCGATTCGATCTTGGCCATGTCCAGCACCTGGTTGACCAGGCGCGTCAGGCGCTCGGTTTCGGCCACGATGATGCCCACGAACTGCTGGCGCTGCGCCTGGGGCATGCCGGCGTCGTCCTGCATGAGTTCGGCCAGCGCACGGATGGAAGTGAGCGGCGTGCGCAGTTCGTGCGTGACGGACGACATGAAGTCGTCCTTGAGCCGGTCCAGGCTCTGCAACTGCTCGTTGGCGGCGCGCAGCTCGGCCGTGGCCTGTTCCAGCGAGCGCGACTTGCCCTCCAGCGCACGCGAATAGGCGCGGATCTGCGAGGCCTCGTCCAGAATGCGCAGCACGTCTTCAGGCGAGAGCGTTTCTTCCTCGGCCACCGAGGCCACCAGCGCACGGGCCGACGCACTGCCCACAGCACCGGCCAGCTGGGTTTCGACAAACTGCACCAGCCGGGCGTCGGGCCGCAGGGCCTGGGCATGGCGCACGCCCACGCGCTGCGCATAGCCGTCGAACAGCGCCTGGGCCTTGGCGGCGCCCAGAAAGCGCTCGCACAGGCGCAGCAGGTCTTGCGTGTTGGCCCGCCCGCGCCAGAACACCGGGCTGGAGGCGGCCGTGCGCTCGAACACGTCGACAAACAGCAGGGCCTGGCTGGCCTCGCGGCCCGAGGGCGCGCGCCACAGCGAGACACCGACATAGGCCACCACATTGGCCAGCATGCTCCAGAACAGTGAATGGGTGAGGCCGTCGAACCCCTGCAGGCCCAGCAGCTGTTCGGGCCGCAGCCAGGCCAGGCCCCAGGGCCCGTGGGAGATGAAGCCCATGTCCAGCCAGCCCGACTTGGCGATCGACGGCAGCATGAGGGTGTAGGCCCACATCAGAAAACCCGCCAGCAGCCCGGCCAGCGCACCCAGGCGGGTGCCGCCCTTCCAGTACATGCCGCCCATCACCACCGGCGCGAACTGGGCCACGGCGGCAAAGCTGATGAGCCCGATGCTGACCAGCGCATACGCCTCGCCCGCGAGGTGGAAGTACACATAGCCCAGCACCAGCACGCCCAGGATGGCGGCGCGCCGGATGCCCAGCAGAAGGCGCGTGAAGTCCTGCCCGCCGCTGTTGCGCAGGTGGCGCCAGCGCAGCAGCAGGGGCAGCACCAGCTCGTTGCTGACCATGGTCGAGACCGCGACGGTTTCCACGATGACCATGCCCGTGGCCGCGGACAGCCCGCCGACGAAGGCAAACAGCGCCAGTGCATGCTGGCCGGCCTGCAGGGGCAGCGACAGCACGAAATTCTCGGCGTTGGCCTGGCCCGGCCCAAAATACAGCAATCCGCCCAACGCGATAGGCAGCACGAACAGATTGATGAGCAGCATGTAGAGCGGGAAGACCCAGACCGCGCGGCGCAGGTGGTCTTCGCGCACGTTCTCCACCACCATCACCTGGAACTGGCGGGGCAGGAACACCACGGAAAACATGGACAGCGCCATCAGCCCGAACCACTGCGCCCAGGCGAACTGCCCGCCCTGCTCCAGGCGCAGCAATTGCCTTAGCTCCGGCACGGCCTGCGCGCGGGAGAACAGGTCGCCCAGGCCATCGAACAGGCCATACACCACAAAGAAACCGACCATCAGAAAGGCCACCAGCTTGACCACCGACTCGAACGCGATGGCAGCCACCATGCCTTCGTGCCGCTCGGTGGTGTCGAGGTGCCGCGCGCCAAACACCATGGCGAAACCGGCCAGCACCAGCGCCACATAAAAGGCGCTGTCGCGGCTCCAGTGCGCGGGTTCGGCCACGCCGCCGGGCACCGTCAACAGCGCATAGCCCGCCGACACCGCCTTGAGCTGCAGCGCGATGTAGGGCACGATGCCCACCACCGCGATCAGCGCCACCAGCCCCGACAGCAGCGGGCTCTTGCCGTAGCGGCTGGCGATGAAGTCGGCGATCGAGGTGATGCGGTACACCTTGGCGATGCGGATCATCTTGCGCAGCACCATCCAGCCCAGCACCATGACCAGCGTGGGGCCCAGGTAGATGGGCAGAAACCACACCCCGCCCGAGGCGGCGCGGCCCACGCTGCCGAAATAGGTCCAGGCCGTGCAATACACGGCCAGCGAAAGTGCGTAGGTCCAGGGGTTGGCAATGACCGAACGCCCGATCTGCGCGCGGCGGTCGGCCCAGTACGCCACGGCAAACAGCAGCAGCAGATAGGCGAACGACGAGGTGATGACCAGCGCGGGCGAAAGCATGCCTATTCCTGGGGGGGCGCGGGTGGCGGGGGAGCCTCTGCCGCGCGTTCGCCGGCGCGTTCCTCGCCCGGGTCGGCGGGCCGGTTCTCGGGCCGCTCCATCAGCCAGGCCAGTGCGGCGATCACACCGCCCCACAGCAGGAACAGGGCCGCCGGGAACAACGGGATGCCCCAGACGGTGACGTCCCGGTCCCACAGGCCGAGCAGCGGAAAATTGAACAGCACCCAGCCGCCGGCAAACAGCGCAACCAGGCGTTGGGAGCCGAGTCCTTTGAGCACAGCGGTCTCCTGGCGGGGAGTCTGGACGCCCCCCTGCCCTCCCATTGTGCGCCCGGCACTTACCTCGGTCTTACGTACCGGACGGCGCAGTCAGGTTTTGGCCTTGGGCTTGGCCCGGGCGGCCGCCCCGTGGGCCTGGCGCGAGAGCGCGAAATCGAGAAAAAACTTGCACCAGATGGTGCTGCCCGCCGCAGCGGTCCAGGTGTTGTAGTCGAGCTGGCCCAGCGCCACGCTGACAATCACCACCGCGGCCACCACGCCTGCGATGAGGTTGATGATCATCGCGTAGGGGGCGTATTTTTCGGGGTCGGGCGGCGACTCGCCGCGCTTGAGCGCCACCTCGGAAAAATCACGCTTGACCACGATGCGCCACGCCCGGCGAAACCAGAAGAACGCCATCGGGAACAGCGCGAGATACAAAATCCAGGTCAATGCGACGCTGACATCGAAAACCATGCAGGGCTCCCAGCTTCAGGGGCCGCGCACCATGCGCATGTGCCCCGGAGATTTCAACTAAAAAGGCCCTGCCAGCGCAGCCGGCAGGGCCTCCATTGTCACTGCCGCGGCGCCAGAGCGCCACGGCACGGGGGGCTTGCCCCCTGGCGAGTACCTCAGTGAGCGCCCGTCACCTGGGAAGAACCACGCGGGATACGCACGGACTCCACCATGGCCTGGATGTGCTCTGGCGGCTCCTTGGTGACCTTGTCCACCAGGAAGGCGACCGCGAAGTTCACCATGGCACCGACTGCACCGAAGGCTTCCGGCGTGATGCCGAAGAAGCTGTTGGCGCCGCCGATCAGACCCAGGTATTCCGTGCCCTTGATGAAGAAGAGGCCCTTGTGTGCGAACACATAGAACAGCGTGATGAACAGGCCTGCCAGCATGCCGGCCATGGCGCCTTCCTTGTTCATCTTCTTGCTGAAGATACCCATCATGATGGCGGGGAACAGCGAGCTGGCGGCAATACCGAAGGCCAGGGCCACGGTACCGGCCGCGAAGCCCGGCGGGTTCAGACCCAGGTAACCGGCCACCACGATGGCCACGGCCATGGAGACCTTGCCCGCCAGCAGCTCGTTCTTCTCGCTGATGTTGGGGTTGAACACGCCCTTGATCAGGTCATGCGACACGGCAGACGAGATGGCCATCAGCAGACCAGCCGCCGTGGACAGCGCAGCTGCCAGACCACCGGCCGCCACCAGCGCGATCACCCAGTTGGGCAGCAGCGCGATTTCGGGGTTGGCCATCACGATGATGTCGGCGTTCACGCTCAGTTCGTTGCCCTTCCAGCCGGCAGCCTCTGCCTTGCCCTTGGCGGCTTCGTTCTTGGTCGCGTCGTTGTAGTACTGGATGCGGCCGTCGCCGTTCTTGTCAGTCCACTTCAGCAGGCCGGTCTTTTCCCAACGCTTCATCCAGTCGGGACGCTCTTCGTTCTTGAGCGACGCCTCGGGTGCATACAGGTCGCCACCCGCCTTGACAGCGGTGTTGACGGTGGCATGCAGGTTCAGCTTGGCCATGGCGGCCACGGCGGGAGCCGTGGTGTACAGGATGGCGATGAACACCAGGGCCCAGCCAGCCGAGCTGCGTGCGTCCTTCACCGAAGGCACGGGAAAGAATCGCATGATGACGTGGGGCAGACCGGCGGTACCGATCATCAGCGACATCGTGTACATGAACATGTTCAGCGTGCTGCCAGGCAGTTGCGTGGTGTATTTGCCGAAGCCCAGATCCGTCACGACGGCATCGAGCTTGGCCAGCAGGGACATGTCGGTACCCACGTAGCCGCCACCCAGGCCCAGTTGAGGAAGGGGGTTGCCGGTGAGCTGCAGCGAGATGAACACGGCAGGCACGGTGTAGGCCAGGATCAGCACGATGTACTGCGCCACCTGGGTGTAGGTGATGCCCTTCATGCCGCCGAACACGGCGTAGGCGAACACGATGGCCATGCCGACGTAAATGCCGGTGTCGCTGGACACGCCCAGGAAGCGCGAGAACGCAATGCCCACACCGGTCATCTGACCAATGATGTAGGTGAGCGACGCCACCAGCAGGCAGACCACGGCGATGGTGCTGGCGCTCTTGGAGTAGAAGCGGTCGCCAATGAACTGCGGCACGGTGAACTTGCCGAACTTGCGCAGGTAGGGCGCCAGCAGCATGGCCAGCAGCACATAGCCGCCGGTCCAGCCCATCAGGAACAGGCCGCCGCCGTAGCCCATGTTGGCGATCAGACCAGCCATGGAGATGAAGGAAGCCGCGCTCATCCAGTCGGCGGCCGTGGCCATGCCGTTGGTGACGGGGTGCACGCTGCCGCCGGCCGCGTAGAACTCGCTGGTGGAACCCGCGCGGGCCCACACGGCGATGCCGATGTAGAGCGAGAAGCTCAGACCGACAAAGATATAGATGGTGGTTTGCAAATCCATGATTTCAGCCCTCAGTCTTCATGCACGTCGAACTGACGGTCAATGTCGCCCATCTTCTTGGCGTAATAAAAAATCAGCGCGATGAAGATGTAGATGGAGCCCTGGTGAGCAAACCAGAACCCAAGCGGATAGCCGCCCAGCTTGATGTTATTGAGCACATCGACCAACAGGATGCCCGCGCCGAACGACACCACGAACCAGATGATGAGAATCTTGGTCAGCAGGCCGAGCGTGGCTTTCCAGTAGGCGTGACTGCTTTTGTCTTCCTTCATGAATTCCCCTCGTGTATGAGTACAGAACACAGCGCCTAGGCACTGCCCCCGCGCATCCGCAGGCAGTGCCACCGGATTGCGTAAGCGACTGTGTGCACGCTTCCTTACAGCGAACTGATGAAAAGGCCCAAACTGACGCGCGCATTACGACTCAAGGGAAAACACCGATCAGGCATTTTGTGTGCATCAAAAGATCGCCTAGTGAAAGTCCCAATGGCAGATCCGGACGATGCGGAAACACTCTGTGACCAACTCACCCGCCACGGAAAGGCCGCCCCCCTCATGGCAGATGCCCCCCCCCAACCTGACCGCAGCCATCTATGCCAAGACCGCCCAGGGCCAGCAGGAAATCCAGTCCCGCTCGCTGGGGCTGACACCGCTGGCACGGCGTGTTCTGGTGCTGGTAGACGGCAAGCGCAGCGGCAAGGACCTGAGCACCTTCGTGCCCGGCAACGAGATTGCGGAACAGCTCACCGAACTGCTCGACCGCGGCTGTGTTGAAGCGGTGGGCGTGGCGCAGCAAGCCCCCAGCCCGGCGGCGGCCCCGGCCAAGCCACCCGCCCCCGATGAAAGCGATCTCGCAGCGCTGCCGCCCGCCGAATCGCGCAGCGCCAAGGAGCTGGACATGGCGCGCAACTTCATGACCAACACGGTCAACAACATCTTCGGCCACCACAACCGCATTTCGCTGATCGAAGCCATCCACGGCTGCCGCAGCAGCAGCGAGCTGCGCCACGTGTATGTGGCGTGGGCGCAGGCGCTGGAGACCAACAACATCGGCAAGAAGCGACTGCCCGAGCTGCGCGAAAAGCTGTTCGCCGTGCTCTGACGCCACCCTCCGCCCATCACCCCCGCGCCAGCACCGGCGCCAGCGCCACGCCCGTGTGCGTGCCCAGGCGCACCACCTCCTCGGGCGGAGCGGCGGCGACGATGCGGCCGCCGCCCGCGCCGCCCTCGGGGCCCAGGTCGATGATCCAGTCGGCCTCGGCGATGACGTCGAGGTCGTGCTCGATCACCACCACGCTGTGGCCGCCGTCCACCAGGCGGTGCAGCACGCGGATGAGCTTGTCCACATCCTGCATGTGCAGGCCCACGGTGGGCTCGTCGAGCACGTAGAGCGTGTGCGGGGCTTTTTGCCCACGGCGGCCCACCTCGTCGCGCACCTTGGTCAGTTCGGTCACGAGCTTGATGCGCTGCGCCTCGCCGCCCGACAGCGTGGGGCTGGGCTGGCCCAGCGTGAGGTAGCCCAGGCCCACGTCCTTGAGCAATTGCAGCGGGTGCGCGATGCTGGGCATGCTGGCGAAGAAGTCCACGGCCTCGTCCACCTCCATCTGCAGCACGTCGCCAATGCTCTTGCCGCGCCAGGTGACGGCCAGCGTCTCGGGGTTGAAGCGCGCGCCGTGGCAGGCCTCGCAAGGCACCTTCACGTCGGGCAGGAAGGCCATGCCAATGGTGCGCACGCCCTGCCCTTCGCACACCGGGCAGCGGCCCTCGCCGGTGTTGAAACTGAAGCGCCCGGCCGCGTAGCCGCGCGCCTTGGCTTCCAGCGTTTCGGCGAACAGCTTGCGCACGGTGTCCCAGAAGCCGATGTAGGTGGCCGGGCAGCTGCGCGGCGTCTTGCCGATGGGCGTCTGGTCCACTTCGAGCACGCGGTCGATGGACTCGAAGCCCTGCAGGCCGGTACAGCCGATGAGCGCGGGCGCGTTGCCCGCGTCCATGGCGTCGCGCCCGGCCTTGGTACTGCGCTGCTGCACCCAGGCGGCCACGTTGGCCAACAGCACGTCGCGCGCCAGCGTGGACTTGCCCGAGCCGCTCACGCCCGTGACGGCAACCAGCCGCTGCAACGGCACGCGCGCGGTCACGTTCTGCAGGTTGTGCAGCTGCGCGCCGTGCACGGTGAGCCAGCGCAGGGGTTCATCCTTCACGGCATTTTTGGCTGCGCCGTCCGTGGACACAACGCCATCAGCTACCGTTTCCATAGCATCCAGCGCCATGGCACGGCGCGCCTGCAGCGGGTGCCGCATGGCGTGCAGCAGGTAGCGGCCGGTCTGCGAGTCCTCGGCACCGGTCAGGTCGGCCACGCCGCCCTGCGCCACCAGGCGCCCGCCGCGCTTGCCCGCGCTGGGGCCGATGTCGATGAGGTGGTCGGCCGCGCGGATGGTGTCCTCGTCGTGCTCCACCACCACCAGGGTGTTGCCCTTGCCGCTCAGTTGGCGCAGCGCGCGCAGCAAAATCTGGTTGTCGCGCGCGTGCAGGCCGATGGTGGGCTCGTCGAGCACGTAGCACACGCCCTGCAGGTTGCTGCCGAGCTGCGCCGCCAGACGGATGCGCTGCGCCTCGCCGCCGGACAGCGTGGGCGCGCCCCGGTCCAGCGTGAGGTAGCCCAGGCCCACTTCTTCGAGGAATTCGAGCCGGCTGCGGATCTCGGGAATCAGGTCGCGCGCGATCTCGGCCTCGCGGCCGTGCAGCGCCACGGTGCCCACCCAGGCGCGGATGTCGCTCACCGACAGGCGCGCGATGTCGGTGATGCTCCAGCCCGCGTGGCCCGTGGCCGCGTCGGCGCCAAAGCGCACGGCGCGCGCCGTGGCGTTGAGGCGCGTGCCCTGGCAGCCGGGGCAGGCGGTGTCCTGCAGGTCCTCCACCTCGGGCTCGGCGAAGGTCTGCTCGCGGCCCTTCTGGTCGTCGGCGAGCACCGAGTCGTCGAACACCTTGCGCTGCTCCTTGGTCAGCTTGACGCCCGTGCCCACGCAGTCGGGGCACCAGCCGTGCTTGCTGTTGTAGGAGAACAGGCGCGGGTCCAGCTCGGCGTAACTGGTGCTGCACACCGGGCACGCGCGCTTGGCCGAGAACACCTGCAGGCGCCCGATGCCCGCCGTGGGCGCGCGCGCGGCCAGCGCCTCGCGCAGACCGTCCAGATGCGACAGCACATGCACCACGCCCTTGCCGTGCGTGAGCGCCTGCGCCAGCCCGTCGCGCAGCAGCGCCTCGTTCTCGGGCTGAACGTCCAGGCTCAGCACGGGCAGCTCGATGGTGTGCTCCTTGAAGCGGTCGATGCGCGGAAAGCCCGAGGTCGGCAGGAAGTCGCCGTCCACGCGCAGGTGCGTGAAGCCGCGCGGGCGCGCCCAGTCGGCCAGCTCGGTGTAGACGCCCTTGCGCGCCACCACCAGCGGCGCCAGCAGGCCGATGTGCTGGCCCCGGAACTCGGTGAGCAGCTGCGCGGCGATGCGCTCGGGCGTTTGCGGCTGCACCGCCGCGCCATCGCGCGTGCAGTGCTGCACCCCCATCTTGACGTAGAGCAGCCGCAGGTAGTGCCAGACCTCGGTGGTGGTGCCCACGGTGCTTTTGCGCCCGCCCC
>JANJVX010000032.1 GCA_024709845.1 Burkholderiaceae bacterium
GAACTTGCCTTCGGCTTCTTCCACCGTCTTGCGGATGGTTTCGCGGTAAGCAACCTGGGGCTTGCCCACGTTGGCTTCCACGCCGAATTCGCGCTTCATGCGGTCCACGATGATTTCCAGGTGGAGCTCGCCCATGCCGGAAATGATGGTCTGACCCGAGTCTTCGTCGGTACGCACACGGAAAGAGGGATCTTCTGCCGCAAGACGCTGCAGGGCGATGCCCATCTTTTCCTGGTCGGCCTTGGTCTTGGGCTCGACAGCCTGCGAGATCACGGGCTCAGGGAACACCATGCGCTCAAGCACCAGCGGCGCGGACACGTCGCACAACGTTTCGCCGGTGGTCACTTCCTTCAGGCCCACGCAGGCGGCGATGTCGCCGGCGCGGATTTCGTCCACTTCGACGCGGTCATTGGCCATCATCTGCACGATACGGCCAATGCGCTCCTTCTTGCCCTTGACCGAGTTGTACACCGTGTCGCCCTTGGTCAGAACACCGGAGTACACGCGCACGAAGGTCAGCTGACCCACGAACGGGTCGGTCATCAGCTTGAATGCCAGGGCCGAGAATTTCTCGTTGTCGTCTGCCTTGCGGGTGACGGGCTGCTCGTCTTCGTCTGTGCCGGCAACATCAGGGATATCGGTGGGCGCGGGCAGATAGTCGATCACGGCGTCCAGCATGCGCTGCACACCCTTGTTCTTGAACGCGGTACCACACAGCATCGGGTGGATTTCGGTCGCGATGGTGCGCTGGCGCAGGCCTGCCTTGATTTCGGCTTCCGACAGGTCGCCTTCCTCAAGGTACTTGTTCATCAGCTCTTCGCTGGCTTCAGCGGCGGCCTCGATCATCTTTTCGCGCCATTCCTTGGCGGTTTCCACCAGATCGGCCGGGATGTCTTCGTAGGTGAACTTCATGCCCTGTGAGGCTTCATCCCAGATGATGGCCTTCATCTTGAGCAGGTCGACCACGCCCTTGAAGTTGTCTTCGGCACCGATCGGGATCACGACGGGCACGGGGTTGGCCTTCAGGCGCAGCTTCATCTGGTCATAGACCTTGAAGAAGTTGGCGCCGGTGCGGTCCATCTTGTTCACGAAGGCCAGACGGGGCACCTTGTACTTGTTGGCCTGGCGCCAGACAGTCTCCGACTGGGGCTGCACGCCGCCCACGGCGCAGTACACCATGCAGGCGCCGTCCAGCACGCGCATCGAACGCTCCACCTCGATGGTGAAGTCCACGTGGCCGGGGGTGTCGATGATGTTGAAGCGGTGCTCGGGGTAGGACATGTCCATGCCCTTCCAGAAGCAGGTCACGGCAGCCGAGGTGATCGTGATGCCGCGCTCCTGCTCCTGCTCCATCCAGTCCGTGGTCGCAGCACCATCGTGCACTTCGCCCAGCTTGTGGGTCACGCCGGTGTAGAAAAGAATGCGCTCGGTGGTCGTGGTCTTGCCAGCGTCAATGTGGGCCGAGATACCGATGTTGCGGTAGCGCTCGATGGGGGTCTTGCGAGCCATGGTGGATCCTTGGATGGGTCGTGTTATTCAGGGGGCGGGCCCAGCATTTTTGGTGCTGCAACCCGTCAATTTTGTGACTGCCTCAATCGCCACAAGGCTGCAGGCAGAAATGCCGGCAGCCTTGCGCAGTGCGACGAAAGCAGTTCGTCGGCTTAGAAGCGGAAGTGGCTGAATGCCTTGTTGGCTTCTGCCATGCGGTGCACTTCGTCACGCTTCTTCATGGCACCGCCACGGCCTTCCGTGGCTTCCAGCAGTTCGTTGGCCAGACGCTGGGCCATCGACTTTTCGCCACGCTTGCGGGCGGCCTCCTTGATCCAGCGCATCGACAGGGCCAGACGGCGGACGGGACGCACTTCGACGGGCACCTGGTAGTTGGCACCGCCGACGCGGCGGGACTTCACTTCCACCATGGGCTTCACGTTGTTGATGGCAACGGTGAAGGCTTCCAGAGGGTCCTTATCGGGGTGCTTCTTCTCGATCAGTTCCAGGGCGCCGTAAATGATGCGCTCTGCAACGGCCTTCTTGCCGCCTTCCATGATCACGTTCATGAATTTGGACAGCTCTACATTGCCGAACTTGGGATCCGGCAGGATTTCACGTTTGGGGACTTCGCGACGACGTGGCATTTTTTACCTCTATCTTTGCTTCAGTTGGCGTCTTTTCAGACACCGCGAGAGCCAATCAGGACTCCCACTTACTCGACCCGCGCAGAACGGCTGCGTTTGGGGTCACTACGCTGACATCACCGCGCCACGCGGGAGACAGCACCGAAAATTCTTTGCAAAAGCGCAGGGCTTATTTGGCCTTGGGCTTCTTGGCACCGTACTTGGAGCGCGCCTGCTTGCGGTCTTTCACGCCTTGCAAGTCGAGCGAACCACGCACGATGTGGTAACGCACACCGGGCAAGTCCTTGACACGACCGCCGCGAACCAGCACCACGCTGTGTTCCTGCAGGTTGTGGCCTTCACCGCCGATGTAGGAGATGACCTCAAAACCGTTGGTCAGGCGCACCTTGGCGACCTTACGCAGAGCGGAATTGGGCTTCTTGGGCGTCGTGGTGTACACACGGGTGCACACACCGCGGCGCTGCGGCGAGTTTTCCATCGCCGGGCTCTTGGATTTGGTCTTTTCGACCTCACGCCCGTGACGCACGAGCTGGTTAATGGTTGGCATGAACTATCGTCCCTAAACGTAAAAAACGAAAACGTGAATCCCTTCGGAATTTCCGAAAAGCCTGCTAATGTAGCAGCATGCGCCCAAACGGGCAAGCGGCAGGGAACGCATGAAGGGGCGCGCCCTACTTGATCCAGAGGCGGATGGCATCCCAGGCCCGGCCAAAGATCCCGGCCTGATCCACCCCTTCGAGAGCAACCAGCGGCAGTTCGCGCAGCGTCTGTTCGCCCAGCACCACCTTGAGCGTGCCCACTTCCTGGCCCTGGCCGAACGGGGCCACCAGCGGGTCCCTGCGGGCGATCTGGGTGGTGATCTTGCCGCCGCTGCCCGCAGGCACTGCCACCACGATGGCCTCGGACCGCCCGATCTTCACGGTGCTGCTCTTGCCCTTCCAGACCGCTGGCGTATCCACGGCCTGGCCCGCGTCGAACAGCTTGACGGCATCGAACGCTGTGTAGCCCCAGTTCAGCAGCTTCTGGCTTTCATTGGCGCGGGCGTTTTCACTTGCCGCGCCGAGAACGATGGACACCAGGCGGCGCGTGCCCATATTTGGAAACTCACGCTTGGCCGTGGCCACAAGGCAGTAGCCTGCGGCGGCAGTATGGCCGGTCTTGAGGCCATCGACGCTCGGGTCACGGTACAGCAGCAGGTTGCGGTTGTTGCTGTTGGACGCGGGTGTACCCTCGTAGCGGTACTGCTTGATGGAGTAGTAATGCATGTACTCCGGAAAATCCTGCAGCAGTCGCGTGGCCAGAGTGGCCAGGTCGCGCGCCGTGGTGGTGTGGCCAGGCTCGGTCAGCCCCTCGGGGTTGCGGTAGGCGGTGTTTTTCATGCCCAGGGCCTGGGCCTGGTCGTTCATGAGCTTGACGAAGTTCTCGAACGTGCCGCCCACGCCCTCGGCCAGTGCCACGGTGGCGTCGTTGCCCGACTGGACGATCATGCCCTTGAGCAGGTCGTCCACGGGCACCTGCATCTTGGGGTCGATGAACATGCGCGAGCCGGGCATCTTCCAGGCGCGCACGCTCACGGGCAGCTTTTGCTGCAGATCGATCTTCTTCGCGCGCAGGGCGTCAAACACCAGATACGCGGTCATGAGCTTGGTCAGAGAGGCCTGCTCAACCGGCGCATCGATGTCCTTGGCGGCCAGCGTCTGGCCCGACGTCACATCGACCAGCAGGTAGTTGCGCGCGGCGATCTCAGGCGGCTGAAGGGTTTGCGCCTGCGTCGCCAGGGCAGCAGATGCAACGCCCACGGCCAAGGCAAGGGTGCGCAGCAGGGAAAAAATTCGGTTCATGGGGGAAACAGTCAGAAGAGGAAAACATGCGCCGCGAAGGCGCGCAGGGAGCCGGGCAGCGGCGGGGCGGCGCTCACGCCACCGATTGCAGGTGGCGCACCACCAGCTCCTTGAGCAGGTGCAATTGTCCGTGAAAGAAATGCCCGCCACCGGGGATGACGGTCACCGGCAGTGTCTGCGGGCGCGCCCAGTCCATCACGGCGGCCAGCGGCACCGTGTCGTCCTGCTCGCCGTGCAGCACCAGGGTGCGCAGGTGGGCCGACGGCGGCACGGGCGCCACGCTGAAGCGGCTGGCCGCCGTGCCCACCAGCACTGCGCTGGCCACCTCGCGTTCGTCCCACAGGGCCGCCAGCGCATGGCTGGTGACGAAGGCGCCAAAGGAAAACCCTGCCAGGGCAATAGGCCCCTCGGGCGCCACCTGGCGCACCACCGCCAGCAGGTCCTGCTGCTCGGCGCGGCCTTCGTCGTGCACGCCGGCGCTGCCGCCCACGCCACGGAAGTTGAAGCGCACCGCGCTCCAGCCGCATTGCACATAGGCGCGGGCGAGGGTCTGCACCACTTTGTTGTCCAGGGTACCGCCAAACAGCGGGTGCGGATGGGCAATGACCACCACGCCACGCGGCGCAGTGCCTGCTGCGGGGGCATCGCGCCGCGCCTCGATGGCGCCGGCCTCGCCCGTCAGGACCAGTTTCTCAGTGTGTGCGTTCACAAATTGCTACCAATACAATAGCTATCAGCGCTTGACCATCAAGCGCTAGAGGCCAAAAAAACTTGAATTCTGATAGATTGCGAATCAGCGCCCAAGTTCCGGCGGCGTGCGCAGCCGCTCGACCACCTGGCCGTTCTTGAGGTGCGATTCGACGATTTCGTCGATGTCGGCCGCATCCACATAGCTGTACCACACGCCTTCAGGGTAGACCACCGCCACCGGGCCGGCGGCGCAGCGGTCCAGGCAGCCGGCCTTGTTCACGCGCACCTGACCAGGCCCGGCCAGACCGGCCGCCTTGACCTGGGCCTTGCAGCGGTCGAACGCCTCCTGGGCGCCGTGCTGGGCGCAACAGGCCTCGCCGTTGGCACGCTCGTTGAGGCAGAAGAAGATGTGGCGCGCAAAGTAACCAGGCGCATTCGGGGTGGTTTCGCTCATGCTGCCATTTTAGGAAGCGCGGCCTCGCCGCGACGCGCGCAGCAGCACATACACCAGCGTGGCATAAGGCCAGAGCCAGCCCAGCCACTGCCCCAGGCCATAGAAGCGGATGAAGCGCCCCTGCTCCCACGTCAGCAGCGTCTGGGCAAAATAGGCGCTGGTGGGCGCATCGTTGAGCAGCCCCAGCTGCACCGTCAGCACCACCAGCAACAGCACCGCACTGGCGCGCGGCGGCAGCGCCAGCAGCAGGGCCGCCAGCACCAGACCCACCCAGATGCCGGCCCGCGCTGGCATGCCGAGCCAGGCCCAGGCATGCGCGGGCCCATAGCTCAGCGCAGCCGACAGGGCCGTGGCCCCCACGCCGGCCACGGCGATGGCCAGCACCAGCACCACGCGCCGCCCCAGGTGCCGCACCATGCTGTAGGCCAGCAGGCAGGGCACTAGCAAGCCCAGCGCTACGCACAGCAGCTCGGCCACGGGCGAGAGCGGCTGCAGCGCTGCCGCGCGCACCGGCAGCCAGTCCAGAAACGGGGTGCCCGCCAGCAGATCGGCCAGCGCGGCCTCCAAGCGTTCGAGCACCTGGCCCAGGCCAAACGGCTCGGCCGCCGGGAACAGCAGCGCCCAGGGCCACAGCGCCAGCAGCACCAGGGCGCCGCGCGCATCGGTCGCGAACCAGCGCTCGCGAAAACGGCTCCAGCGGTCGATGGCGCCCAGGCGTTCGAGCAGTGCCGCGCACAGGGCACCCGCCAGGGCACCCGCCGTGTTCAGCACCAGGTCGAGGTTGGACGGCACGCGCTGGGGCAGGTAAATCTGGAGGAACTCCAGCGACAGCGACAGCAGCGCACCCGCCACCAGCGCCAGCGGCACGGCCAGCACGCCCCGGCCCGTGCGCAGCAGGGCCAGCGCCAGCAGAAAGCCCAGCGGCGCATAGCCCACGACGTTGGTCGCCACGTCAAACCCCGTCCAGTACGGCGGCGGCAGGGGGGCCAGCAAGAAGATCCAGGGCGCGATGCCCTGATCGCGCCAGCCGACAAAGGGGAACAGGCTGGCGAACACCACCAAAGCCGTATAGACCAGCGCAAGGGGCCAGGCGGAGGTTCTGAGCATGGTGTGCAGCCCGTGCGGGTACGGCTCAGAAGGGTTTGACGACCACCAGGATCACGGCTGCCACCAGCATCAGCACCGGCGCCTCGTTGAACCAGCGGAACCACCGGTGGCTGTACCGGCTGGTGCCCGCCACGAACTGGCGCAGCAGCACGCCGCAGGCATGGTGGTAGCCCAGCACCAGCGCCACCACCACCAGCTTGGCATGCATCCAGCCATTGCCCGGCCCCCGGCCGATGCCGTAGCCCAGCCACAGCCACAGGCCCAGGGCCACGGCGGGCACGGCCAGCAGGGTGGTGAAGCGCATGAGCTTGCGCGCCATCAGCAGCAGGCGGTCGCGCTCGGCCGCCGACCCCGGTGCCACCAGGGCCAGGTTGACGAAGATGCGCGGCAGATAGAACAGGCCAGCGACCCATCTGGCCACGACAACGATGTGGAAGGATTTGACCCAGAGCATGGCGGCGAGTGTAGTGGCCCACGCGGCGCCAGCACGCCAAAAAAAGGCCCGGCGGGGTGCCGGGCCAGGAAAGCCCGGGGCGCTGGCGCCAGCGGGCCCCGCTCAGGGAGGAAAAAGCGGGGGGCGGAAGGGCCGCCCGGCGCCAATCTAGCACTGTCCAGACCTGTCAGCAACACCTTCCCGTGCCAGAGCCGCACCGGATCGGGCACAATTTTCCCCATGCATCTCTCCAGCCCCACCCCCTTCCCCGCCAGCCGCCCGCGCCGCCTGCGCCGCGACACCTTCACCCGCAACCTGGTGCGCGAACACGCCGTCACCGTGAACGACCTGATCTACCCGGTGTTCGTGCTCGACGGCACGAACCGCCGCGAGGCCGTCGCCTCCATGCCCGGCGTGGAGCGCTTGAGCCTGGACCTGCTCATGGGCGTGGCCGAGGACTGCGTGAAACTGGGCATCCCCGTGATGGCCTTGTTCCCGGTGATCGACGCCAGCCTCAAGACACCCGACGGCAAGGAAGCACTCAACCCCGACGGCCTGGTGCCGCGCGTGGTGCGCGCCCTCAAGAAGGCGTTTCCCGACCTCGGCGTGATGACCGACGTGGCGCTCGACCCCTTCACCAGCCACGGCCAGGACGGCCTGCTCGACGACACCGGCTACATCCTGAACGACGCCACGGTGGAAGTGCTGGTCGGCCAGGCGCTGACCCAGGCCGACGCCGGTGTGGACATCGTCGCCCCCAGCGACATGATGGACGGGCGCATCGGCGCCATCCGCGAGGCGCTGGAGGCGCACGGCCATGTGCACACGCGCATCATGGCCTACAGCGCCAAGTACGCCAGCGCCTTCTACGGCCCCTTCCGCGACGCCGTGGGCTCGGCCGCCAACCTGGGCAAGAGCAACAAGAAGGTCTACCAGATGGACCCCGGCAACAGCGACGAAGCCCTGCGCGAGGTGGCGATGGACATCGCCGAGGGCGCCGACATGGTGATGGTCAAACCCGGCATGCCCTACCTGGACATCGTGCGCCGCGTGAAGGACGAGTTCCGCGTGCCCACCTTCGCCTACCAGGTGTCGGGCGAATACGCCATGCTCAAGGCCGCCGCGCAGAACGGCTGGCTCGACCACGACGCAGTGATGCTGGAGAGCCTGCTCGCCTTCAAGCGCGCGGGCGCCGACGGCGTGCTCACCTACTTTGCCCGCGACGCCGCACGTTTGCTACAAAAACAATAGCTGCCTGCGCCTGCGGGATGGGCGCCAGGGTCAAAATTGACCTACATCAATGCGACGCGCCATTCTGCGGCGCAGGAGGCCGCGAACCAGGGCGCTTAGGCTACGATGCCAAGCTCCCCGGGCACCGCCCCGCCATCCCGGCGGGCCCAGGCCCCACCCACACCCCGAACCGCATGCCCCCGCGCAGCAGCACCTCCCCGGCCCAGCCACAGGCCCTCATTGCAGCGGCATTGCTGTACATGGTGGTGGCGGGCGCGGCAACCTCCCCGGTGCACGTGCAGGGTCTGAACCTGCTGCTCTGCCCCGCCAGCGGCCTGGCCCTGGCCTTGCTGCTGCTGGGCGGCCCGCGCATGGCCGCCAGCGTTCTGGCAGGCAGCCTGCTCACCCTGGCCGCCCACGGAACGCCCCCCGACCTGGCGATCATCGAGGCACTGGCGGCCACCGCCTCCGCGTCGCTGGGTGCCTGGCTGCTGCGTCGCCAGCCTGCCTTCCAAACTCAGTGCGCCACCTTCACCGGGTGCCGCATGCTGTTTGTCTCCGGCTGCTGCGTGGGCGCGGGCACGGGCGCCCTGGTGGGCAGCGCTGGCTGGCTGCTGTCGGGCCAGATCGGTATCGCGGAATGGGCGCCCCGTGCGCTGCGCTGGTGGATGGGCGATGCGCTCGGCATCCTGCTTGTCACGCCCCTGGTCCTGTCATGGCGCGACAGGCTGCAACGCCGTTCCACGCGGCACCGCATTCCCGAAGGCGCACTGGCCTATGTGCTGACGTTCGTGGCGTGCCTGGCCATCTTCTCGGACTGGCACAGCGACCTGCTCAACCCGGTGGCCAACGCCTACTGGACCTTTCTCTTCATCACCTGGGTCGGCGTGCGCCTGGGCATGTTCGGCACCGTGGGCCTGCTGTGCATGATCGCGCTGCAGGCCCTGTGGGGGACGACCCAGCGCACCGGTTTCTTCGCCCGCGACCTCGACGGCAGCCAGGGATTTGGCTACTGGTCGTACATGGTGATCCTGTCGCTCGTCGGCATGTCGCTGTCGGCCTACATGGCCGAGCGCAGGCGCCAGCGGGCCGCGCTGCGCGTGGCCGCCATCGCCTTCGAATGCCAGGAGGGGCTGCTGATCACCGACGCGCGCTCGGTGATCCTGCAGGCCAACCAGTCTTTCCTGCACGCCTCGGGCTACACCCAGGCCGAGGTGCTGGGCCGCACACCGCACTTTCTTCTCGCGCCCCCGGAAGCCACACCGGACAAGCCACCGGCAGACGGCGAGGCCACCGATTTCGCACCCGCGCAGAACCTGCAGCGGCGCGAGTGGCACCGCCGCAAGTCGGGCGAGACCTACCCGGTGTGGACCACGCTGAGCCCGGTGCGGGACGACCGCGCACGCATCACGCACTACGTGCTCACGCTCACCGACATCACCGACCTGCGCCAGCAGGAAGAGCAGCGCCGCGCCATGGAGCAGGCCCACCGCGAAACCTTGGTGCAGGAAGTGCACCACCGCATCAAGAACAACCTGCAGGGCGTCATGGGCATGCTGCGCGCGCTCGACCACAAGCACCCCCGCCTGCACGGCCCGATCAACCAGGTCATCGGCCAGGTGCACAGCATCGCCGTCATTCACGGGCTGCAGGGCAGCACCACGGCCGACCGCGTGCGGCTGAGCGATCTGGTCTGCGCCGTGGCAGGCGGTATCGAGTCACTGTGGGACACCCCCATCCATGTGGATACGCCCCATTGGTGGAAGGCCTGCCACATCACCCCCGCCGAGGCCGTGCCGGTGGCGCTGGTGCTCAACGAGCTGATCCTCAATGCCGTCAAGCATGGCGGCAAGTCGCAGCAGGATGTACGCATCCGGCTGCACGACGGGTCCCAGGCGGGCGCCGTCCAGATCACCATCGCCAACCCGGGGCGCTGGCCCGCATCCGCTGCAGAATCGCACGGTGGACTGGGGCTGGTCGCGGCGCTGATGCCGCGCCAAGGCACCCAGATGACCCGCGTTCAGAAGGGCGAATGGGCCGTGCTCCACCTCGAACTGGCCCCCCCCGTCATCCACATTGACTCCAGCGACACCCCCCACCATGCCTAACGCTCCCCTCTCCAGCCCCGTCCACCTGCTGCTGGTGGACGACGACCGCCTCATCCTCGCCACCCTCGCGAGCGGCCTGCGCGACGCGGGCTACCAGGTCACCGCCGCCGAATCGGTGGACGACGCCGAGGCGCTGCTCACCAGCGGCCTGCGGCCGGACATGGCCCTGGTGGACATGCGCATGCCCGGGCGCAACGGCCTGGAACTGGCCGAGCGCCTGCGCGACCTGGACCACGTTCCCTTCCTCATGCTCAGCGCCTACAGCGACGCGCAGACCGTGGAGCGCGCCGCGGGCCACGGCGCGCTGGGCTACCAGGTCAAGCCGCTGGATGTGGCGCAGATCCGCCCCGCCGTGGAAGCGGGCCTGCAGCGCGCGCGTGAACTCGACGAACTGCGCCAGACCCGCGCGCAGCTCCAGAAAGCGCTCGACGGCGACCGCGACATCAACGTCGCCACCGGCATCACCATGGTGCAGTACCGGCTGTCGCGCGCTGCCGCCTTCGAGCTGCTGCGCTCGTCCTCGCGCTCGCAAAGGCGCAAGCTGGCCGAACTGGCGCGTGAGGTCATCCAGCTGTGCGACACCATGCACGGCGACGCAAAAACTTGACCACCGTCATGGGGTTTTCACGTATTCCAGATAAAAATTCCCGTCCCAGAATTCATCTTCGCGTTCACTGAGCCGCCTGCGCCCCCGGCCGCCCAGTACACCGAGGCCCCGAACACGCCTCATGAGATCCCTGGCCGCCTTGTCAGGGATTCATGCAAATGTTCGGCACCGCACCTCTTCTTTTCGCAACCTGCCTGCTGGCCCATGCATCGCGGCGCTTCCGCTGCACCGCGATGCAGGCCTGCATGCACGCCGTCCAGCCATGAGCACGCCACCGCTCCCGCTGAGCAGCTCCTGGAACGACCCCCTCGATGCGCGCCCGGACGTCGGGCACGCACTGTTCTCGCGCTTTCGCATCGGCACCCGCCTGGCAGCCATGATGGCGCTGGCCGTGCTGGTCGCCGTCGTGCTGGCCAGCGCAGGCATCCAGGGGCTGGCGACGTCCAACGAGAGCCTGCGCACCGTCCATGAAGAGCGGATGAAGCCCGTGCGCATGCTTTCGCAGATCGCGCACCTCATGCTGTCCAACCAGCACCAGCTGCAGATGGCCCTGGCACAGACCGCCGCCCAGGGCACCCCCGGCCGGGTCATGCTGCACCCCGACTTCGCGCGCAATGCCGCGCAGGCCATCGAACACAACGTGATCGCCATCAACCAGTTGTGGAGCCTCTACACCGCCGGACCCCGCACCGCGCAGGAGCAGGCACTGTCCGACCGCTTCGCCAGCCGCCGCGCGCACTACCTGCGCGAGGCCGTCATGCCGGCGCTGGCCGCCCTGCGCTCGCTCGACTACCAGGACACCCAGCGCCTGGCCGCCCAGGTGCGCCAGCTCTACGAACGCGCGAGCCCGGAAGTCCAGACCCTCATCGACCTGCAGTTCGACCAGGCCCGCGCCGCCTACGAGGCCGGCGTGCAGCGCTACGAGCAGACACGCAGGCTGGCCATCGGCGCGCTGCTGGCGTCCATGGCCGTGCTCGGATTTCTGGGCCTGATGCTGATCCGCTCCATCGTCCGCCCGCTGCGCCAGGTAACCGAAGTGTTCCGCCACATCGCCGACGGCCGGTTCGACACGCCCATCCATGTGCAGGGCAAGGACGAGACCGCCGTGGTGCTCACGGAGCTGCGCGCCATGCAGCACCGCCTGGCCAGCAACGAGAAGGCCATCCACCAGCTGGCCTACTACGACCCGCTGACCGACCTGCCCAACCGGCGGCTGCTGCGCGACCGTCTGCAGGCTGCGCTGACTGCCAGCCGCCAGGACGACCGGCACCGCGCCGTGCTGCTGCTCGATCTGGACAATTTCAAGAACATCAACGACACGCTGGGGCACGAAATCGGCGACCAGCACCTGCTGGAGATGGCGCAGCGCCTGCGCACCACCGTGCACGCGCCCCACTTCATCGCGCGCATCGGGGGGGATGAGTTCGTCGTGCTGATGGACCAGCTGTCCGCCCACGAGGCCGAGGCCCTTGCCGAGGCGCAGGCGCTGGCCGTGCAGCTGCAGACCGCCGTGGCCCGGCCCTGTCCGCTGGCCGGGCAGGTCTACCATGGCACCGCCAGCATCGGCATCTGCCTGTTCAGGCACCACAACGCCAGCATCAAGGAACTGCTCAAGCGCGCCGATGCGGCCATGTACCAGGCCAAGAACGCCGGACGCAACGGCCACTGCCTCTTCGACCCCTCCCTGCAGACCCAGCAGGAAACCCGCGCGGCACTGGAAGCCGCCCTGCGCGGCGCCGTGGCGGCCCGCCAGTTCGAACTGCACTACCAGGCCCAGGTCAGCGCCACCGGCCGCCCCGTGGGCGCCGAGGTGCTGCTGCGCTGGAACCACCCGGTGTTCGGCCCGGTGGCGCCCGCCCAGTTCATCCCCATCGCCGAAGCGTCGGGCCTCATCCTGCCCATCGGCACCTGGGTGCTGGAACAGGCCTGCGCCCAGCTCAAGGCCTGGGAGGCGCAGGCCTGCACCCGCCATCTGGAGCTGGCCGTCAACGTGAGCGCACGGCAGTTCCGCCACCCCGACTTTGTTGCACAGGTGTGCCGTGCCCTGGAGCAGTCGGGTGCCAACCCCGCCCGGCTGGTGCTGGAGCTGACGGAAAGCATGGTGCTGGACGACATCGCCAACACGGTCGCCAAGATGCAGGCCCTGCAGCAGCGCGGCGTGCGCTTCGCGCTCGACGACTTTGGCACCGGCTACTCGTCCCTGGCACAGCTCAAGCGGCTGCCGCTGCATCACCTCAAGATCGACCGCAGTTTCGTGCAGGACATCGTCTCCGACCCGAGCGATGCCGCCATCGTGCAGACCATCATCGGCATGGCGCGCAACCTTGGCCTGAGCGTGATCGCCGAAGGCGTGGAGACACCGGCACAGCGCCAGTCCCTGCTGCAGTTGCAGTGCCTGGTGTTCCAGGGCTATCACTTCAACCAGCCCCTGCCCATCGGGCTCTTCGAGCAATGGCTGGAGCAGCCCCCGCTTTCGTCCGTCCCCACCGCAGCCAACGCCACCCCTGTGGCATCACACCAACGAGAGGTCCCATGAACCGCTTCAAGATTTCCACCCGCGTCGCTGCTCTTGCTGGCCTTCTTTCGCTGCTGCTGCTGGGCATCGGCGGGCTGGGCCTGTGGGGTATTGCCCAGTCCAACAAGGCCCTGCACTCCATGTTCGAAGACAACCTGATGACCACGGGCGAGGTCAACCAGATCCAGGCCCTGCTGCTGGGCAACCGGCTGGCGCTGGCAGTGGCCCTGGTCACCCCGGACGAGGCCACGATCAAGACCAGCACCGCCACGGTGGAGGCCAACATCGCCACCATCACCCGCATCTGGGACGGGTATCTGGCGCGCCCGCACAGCCCGCAAGAGGAGCAGCTGGCCAAGGCCTTCACCGAAAACCGCGGGCGTTTCGTGCGCGAAGGCCTGCTGCCCACCGTGGCTGCACTGCGCGCGGGCGACATCCCGGGCGCCAGCCGCCTCGTGGTCGAAAAAGTGCGCCCGCTGTACCTGCCGGTGGGAGAGGGCATTGACGCACTGATCAAGCTGCAGTTCGACGGCGGCAAGCAGGCCTACGTCAAGGGAGACGCGCAATACAGCACGATCCGTGCAGCCTCCGTGGCCGCCATCCTGTCGGGCCTGCTGTTTGCCGCCGTGTTTGCCGCCGCACTGGTGCGCGGTATTTCCCGCTCGCTCGGCCATGCCATCGACGTGGCCGAAACCATTGCCAAGGGCGACCTCAGCCACCCCGTCCAGGCCGATGGCAAAGACGAGGCCGCACAGGTGCTGCACGCACTGGACGCCATGCAGAAGCAGCTGACCGGTATCGTCACCGACATCCGCGAGGGCAGTGAAAACGTGGCCAGCGCGTCCAGCCAGATCTTCACCGGCAACCACGACCTGGCCAGCCGCACCGAGCAGCAGGCCAGCGCGCTGGAACAGACGGCCGCCGCCATGGAGCAGCTCAACGCCACCGTGCAGCAAAACGCAGACAACTCCCGCCAGGCCCACCAGCTGGCTGCCAGCGCCAGCGCCGTGGCCACCCGCGGGGGCGAAGTGATGGGCCAGGTGGTGAGCACCATGCACGAGATCCACACCTCGTCGGGCAAGATCGCCGACATCATCGGCGTGATCGACGGCATCGCCTTCCAGACCAACATCCTGGCCCTCAATGCCGCCGTGGAAGCGGCACGCGCAGGCGAGCAGGGCCGGGGCTTTGCCGTGGTGGCCTCCGAGGTGCGCGCCCTGGCGGGGCGCTCGGCCGATGCGGCCAAGGAAATCAAGGAACTCATCAGCTCCAGCGTGGAGCGCGTGGGCAAAGGCACCGAGCTGGTGAACACCGCCGGCCAGACCATGGAAGAAGCCGTGGCCGCCATCCAGCGCGTGACCACGCT